>DATLUX010000023.1:0-17322 GCA_035577805.1 Verrucomicrobiia bacterium | reverse complement strand
GCTTCGCGTCGCGCGCGGTGTGCTGCCGCGTGACGTGCAGCATGGCGTCGAGACAATCCTGGATGTAGAGATAACTCTTCCGCTGCGAGCCATCGCCGAGGACGCGCAGCCGATCGGGATGCTCGAGCAGTTGCGCGTAGAAATCGAACACGTGCCCGTGGGTGTAACGTTCGCCCAGGATCGACACAAAGCGAAAGATGTATCCTTTCAGCCCGTATCCTTCGCAATAGGCGTGGATCATTCCTTCTCCGGCCAGTTTGGACGCGGCGTAGAGCGAAGTCTGGATCGGAAACGGATGCTCCTCAGGGGTCGGAATAATGGTGGCCTCCCCGTAGACCGACCCGGTTGAACTGAAGGCCAGGCAACGGACGCCGCTGGCGCGCATGGCTTCCAGGACGTTGAAGGTGGCCAGGGTGTTCTGTTGGAAATCCTTGGCCGGATGCTGCAAGCCAAAGCGCACGTCGGCGTTGGCCGCGAGATGAAAGACCGTGTCGCAGCCGCGCATGGCGGTGGTCAGCGCCTGCAAATCGAGGTTATCTCCGCGCCGCAAGCGGAATGCAGCCTGCCGTCGCGCGTGCTCGAGGAACCGGTCCTGGCCGGTGGAAAAGTTGTCCCAACCGACCACGCGTTTGCCCTCCGCGAGAAGCCGGTCGACCAAACTGCTGCCGATGAAGCCGGCCGCGCCGGTCACGAACACGTTTTGCAAAGTCGTCGTTCAGGGTTTCGGCGTATACTTGCCGGCCAGCGCCGCCATGAAATCCGTCAGGTCCAGCACCAGGCTGCGGATGTCTTCGCTTTGAATATCCTCATCCTTCATGAAGGCTCCGCCCATGCGCGAACCGGCGGAGGTGCCGCTGCGCCGCGCTTCGAAACTGAACAGGGTTTTGTCGCCTTCGGTGAGTTTGCCTTGCACGCGCAACACCGGTTGGCCGCCGCCATAGAGCCCCACAAAGTAGCGCGCGCCGCCCCCGCCTTTGGTGAATTCCGTGATGGTATTCTCCAGCTTCAGCACGCGGGCTCCCGGTTTGAAGTCCGATTCCTTGGTCACCACATTGGTGGCCAGAGTATGCCGACTGAGGGTGCGGGCGATTTCATAAACCAAGCCGTCCTTGGCCCGATCGTGCACCATCACTTCTTCCTTGTTTTTCTCGTTGAACTTCGCGGTGGACAAGGTGGGAGCCACATAGATCGTGTCCAATCCCGTAAAATTAAAACCGTCGGCCACCCAGCATTTTTCCAGATGCGGATCTTTGTAGCTGGTGCCGCCATTGGACGCGCTGGGTTTGCCGATGGTGATGGTGCGTCCGTCGGTCGTCTTGAATTTGGTGCCGGCGTTTGCCTCGGTTGGAGCCGGGGCCGGGTCCGCCGTCTTGGTTGATGATTTATCGCTGGAAGAAGCGCAGCCGCCCAGCCAACCGGCTGCCGCGAGCAACAACAGTAGTTTCGTGGGATGCATGGATTTTTAGTTAGCGGTCGTTGGGGTCCCCTTCTAACGAAGAAGCGGCATCACCGCCAGAGAATTTCGTGCGGCCGCCGCCGATAGCCGCGGATGCGGAGGGGCCCGCAGATGAACGCAGATTTCCACAGATGGGAGGCCGCAGATGTTTCCTTGTCGTTCTTGTTCCGCCCTCCGCCCTCCGCCCTCCGCCCTGAGAGGGGCCACAGATTCACACAGATTGACGCAGATGCGCTCCTTGTTTCCCGCCTTCGCCTTTGGCTACGGCGCGGCAGGGCGCTTTCCGATTTGCCTGGTTTCCGCTTTCCGCTTTTCCCCTCTTGCTTTCCAGCCCGGCGGCTTTCTACATAGTGCCCGGCGCCAGGAATCTTGGGGAACGCAGGCGCAACTGAATGAACAGTCTGGTTCAGGATTTCAGCACGCATCCGCTGGTCCCGGGCGCTTTGCTGGCGGTGGTGGCGGGGGATGCCCAGAGCCGGCGCCTGCGTCCGTGGGACGATGGCGCCCTGGCCAGGCTAAACAAGCGGTCGACGATCGAGATCGTTGGGGAACTTCAAGACCTGGGACTCATCCATGCAGCCCACGTCGATAAACTGCTGCCCATCGACGCCCAATTGGTGCGGGCCTTTCGAGAACTCAGTTCCCAGATCCCGGAAGTGGCGGAGGTGACCGGCTGCGACGCGCATTCGGTGCAGCGCCTGGCGCGCGGATTATTCAGCGCCCGTCTGTTTTCGGAATACCTGGAGATCTTCACGTCGCCGCATCTTTCCTACGAACGAACCTCGAAGGGAACAGTAGACTTATTGGCGGCGCTCTTTGATGCCTTCCGCTACATCGTGGGCGGGGCGTGGTCGGTGTTGTTTCCGGCGGACGAGTCCAGCTTGGTCACGGACGCCGCTGCGCAGTTCTGGGTTTCGTGTCTTTATCATTCGCGGCCGGAAGACATGAAGAACGGGTTCATCGGCCTGTTCCGACGCGCCCATCGTGATCGGTTGCAAGTTTTGAACCGGGACCATCGACCAGACAAATCCCTGCACCTGCGGGATCCAGTGAGTGAGTACGTGGATGGATCGTGGGAGAAGTTGAGCAAGTTGCGGGAAGGCGTGGAGACGCAAGTAAAGGGCGGTCTTGACCAGTTGTTTGCGGAACTGGCGCGGATCATCGGCCAACTCGAGCTGCCCGCCCTGGTGATCCATTATTACGAGTTCCTGGTTGGGGAACTGTGTGAAGCATTCTCGGGTCTGGACGGCACCATCTCGCCCAAGGAAAACCGTTTCATTGAGTACTTGCTGCAACGGATCGGGGCGATGACCACGGAAACTTCCGGCGCGCCCGGTTTGGCCCATGATGATCAATTGGAAAAAGTCCTGGGCGAACTCGACCAACTCATCGGCATTGCCACGGTCAAGGAGAAGGTCCGGCACGCGGCCAACCTGGCCCGGATCCAACAACTGCGGGTGGCCCAGGGCCTGGCCCCGATCGCCACCAGTTATCATGCCGTGTACACGGGCAACCCGGGCACCGGCAAAACCACCGTCGCCCGGTTGATGGGGCGGGTCTATCGCTCGCTGGGCGTGCTGCGGAAAGGACATCTGGTGGAATGTGACCGCGCCGCGTTGGTGGGGGAATACGTCGGCCAAACCGCTCCGCGCACCAATGCGGTGATCGACCGCGCGCTCGACGGTATTCTGTTCATCGATGAAGCCTATAGCCTGGTCAAAGAACATGAAGACTTCGGCCAGGAAGCCATCGAGACTCTGCTAAAACGCATGGAGGATCACCGGGATCGCCTGATCGTGATCGTCGCTGGATACCCGCGGGAAATGGAACGATTTGTGTCCTCCAACCCGGGTTTGCGCTCGCGCTTCGCCAATTTCATCCAGTTTCCCGATTACTCGCCCCATGACCTTTGCCGGATCTTTGGTTCGATGTCCCGCCGCAACGGGCTGGTCTTGACGCCCCAATTGCGTGAGAAGCTCATGCACCATTTCCAGCACCTCTGGCGCCATCGCGATGAACATTTCGGAAATGCCCGGCTCGTGCGCAATTGTTTTGAAAACGCCATTCACGCCCAGGCCAATCGCCTGTCCGCGCGCCGCGACCTTAGTCCCGACATGCTCTCCCAACTGGAGGCCGCCGACCTGGATTCACCGGCCGAAGCTGAACTGGTTGCTTATCGGGAGCGCGGCCTCGCCTACACGGTCCGCTGTGAACATTGCGGCCAGATCTATTCCTGGCTGCCTGAACTCAACCTGCGCGAAGGCGAATGCTCCCAGTGCGGCCGGCGTTATGACGCCGAATTCGGCGTCCTCTCGGAAGCGCCGGGCTCGAGTCCCGCCAACTAAAGGCCAGCGCGTCGCGGGTCCCTCAGGCGAGGGCGGCGCCGGCGCCGAAGAATCGTTCGGCCCACAGTTCGAAAGCGACCACCGCATACAGTTTGCGGGCGAAGTTGCGGCGTTTGGAGAGATGCGCCTGGACCACCGACTCCAGGCAATCCGGATTGAGCAAGCCACGTTGGCGGGTGCGTGTCCGGTTGGTGCATCGGAGAAGCACGTCGCGCAGTTCTCCGCGAAACCATTCGGCTGCCGGCATGCCGAAGCCTTGCTTGGGACGGTTGAACCATTCGATGGGGAGCCGGCGGGCCAACATCCGCTTGAGAATCGTCTTGCCGCCGCCGGGCAACACCGCGTGGGCGGGCCAACGCAGCACTTCATCCACCAGCACGGCATCCAGAAAGGGACTGCGCGCTTCCAACGCCACCGCCATACTCGCGCGATCCACTTTCATCAGAATGTCTCCTTCCAGATACGTCTCCATGTCCGTCAACATCCAGCGTTCCAATTCCGGATAAGCACCGCGCTCATTCCAACCCTGCTCGAATAAGTCCGGTTCCGCGGTGGCGCTCGGGTGAGCCAAAATCCGGGGTAAATCGTCCCGCTTCCACAACGACGACAGCCAGCGAGCCAGCTCGAGGGGCCGTGCGGTTGCCAAGGCGGCGCTGCGTTTGTGCAGCGTGTCATTGGGAGCCACGCGCGCCAGCCAACGCCAGGGCAAGGGCGCGTTGAGCCAGGTCCGCGCGGTCAGGAACTGGCCGTACTTGGCGTACCCGCCGAACAATTCATCGCCCCCATCCCCCGAGAGTGCCACCGTGACGAACCGTCTGGTCTCCCGCGAAATGAGAAAGGTCGGCACATACGAATCGTCCCCGAGCGGTTCGGAGGCATTGCTCAGGATGGATTCGAACTCGCCCACCAACGTCTTGGCGCGGACAGGCAATTCGTGGTGATCAGCACCCAGGTGCTTCGCCACCTGACGCGCATGGGCTGCTTCGCTTTGCCCAGCGTCTTGGAAATCGACGGTGTAAGTCTGCAGTGGGCGTCCGAGATTTTCGGCGGCCAAGGCCGCCACCAGACTCGAGTCAACACCGCCGCTAAGAAAGCAACCCAGGGGCACGTCGCTTTCCAGGCGGCAAGCTACCGCGTCGCGCAAGACGGGCTCCAAGGCTTTCGCCGCGGCCTCCGCATCGCTGGCCGACCGCGGCTGGTTGGGCGCCGTCGGGAGCGCCCAGTAACGTTCCGCCTTCCAACCTGTCCGATCCCACAGCGCCAGAGAGCCCGGCGGCAATCGCCGGATCCCTTCCAGGATCGTGGCCGGGGCGGCCACGTAGCCATATTCGAGGTATTCCCGAAACGCGGCCTGCGACAAGCGCAAGGATTCGGGCGCAGCCGCCTTAAAGACGTCCAACTCCGATCCAAAGATCAGCCGGCCGGCTTCGAGCCGGTAAAACAGCGGTTTTTTGCCGAGCCGATCGCGCGCCAACAAGAGGCGGGCGCGAGCATCGTCCCAAATCGCCAGCGCAAACATCCCGCGCAAACGGTGGATCAACTCGATGCCCCAGCTCTCGTAGCCGTGCACCAACACTTCGGTGTCGCTGCGGCTGCGGAAGACGTGACCGAGTTGGAGGAGTTCTTCGCGTAATTGATGATGATTGTAGATCTCTCCATTGAAGATGACGCGCACGCGGCCGTCCTCGTTGGCCATGGGCTGGGCGCCCAACGGGGACAGGTCAATAATACGAAGCCGGCGATGGACCAGCCCGGCCGGGCCGGCGGCCCAGATGCCCCCTTCGTCCGGCCCGCGATGTTGGAGAGATCGTTCCATCGCGCGCAGGACCGGCTCGGAGAGCGGCTGCTGGAAATCAACGATGCCCGCTATGCCGCACATGGCGTTTGGAAGCTCACTTCAGGAAGCAGCCGGGCCCTCATGCTCCGGGCACGCCGGCCTGGCGGGCGATGGCATTGAATTGTTCGACCCAACGCTGAGGGGAAACCTCGCGATCCAACCAGGCGCGGCCGGATTCTCCCATCTTCCGGCTGAGCCCGGGGTCATGGTGCAGGCGCAAGATGGCCTGGAGCCAGGCGTCACGCTCGCCCGGCGCAAGCAACAAGCCCGTTCGTTCCGACTCAACTACCTCAGGCATGCCGCCGGAGCGGCTGGCCAGCATCGGTTTGTTCATCTCATAAGCCTCATAGGCCACCGTGCTCAGCGGTTCCGGCCAAATAGATGGAAACAGAAACGCGCGGCAACCCGACTTCCAGCGCAGTTTGGTTTCCCCTTCGACATGGCCCAACCAGCGCACGTTCGAGGAAGAGCGCGCGCGCAACTCCGACGCCAGCGGGCCGTCGCCCGCCATCACCAACTGGACCTCGCGCAATTCCGGAGCGGACCAAAGGTCGATAAGGAAACGCACGCCCTTCTCTGCGGCCAGGCGACCCAGGAACAGGAAGTAACCCTCATCGCGTGGCTGGGCGGGAGCAGGCTGGGCGTGCCAGGAATGACGCAACGCATGCAGCCGAGACGGGTACCAGCCGGCGCGTTCAAAGATGCGTTTCATTTCCTCGCTCACCGGGATCCAAGCGCGCACGGCATCGAAGTCACCCCGGCGTTTGGTCCAGGCGTAGCCCAAGGACAACAACGCGGTGGCCAGACGACCGTGCCAGCAACCGTGCCAGACCTCTCTCCAGACCAACCACGGATCTTCCGGCCGTTGCAGTTGTTGGCCGATAAAGAGCGTCCCACTCGGGCTGAACGGTCGATAATTGTGCAGGAACTGGATCATCGGCACGCCCAAGCGGCGTCCCAGCCCGTAAACCCCCAGCGAAATCAGCGGGATCACATTATGCAAAATCCACAGGTCGGGCCGGGCCGATTCGTGAGCCTGCCGCAATTCCTCCAGAACCACGCGGTTGTTCCACATCAGCAGCGCCTGCCGCGCCTTGGACGGACCGCCCGGCTTCTGCCAATCCGCCGTTTCCCGCCAGAAACGGGTGACTCGATGGCCACCTCCTTCAAGGTCCTGGGCCATCCGCACGATCGACCTCTCTTCGCCACCCGGAAGCAGATAGCGGTTGAAAATCTGAAGCACGGACAACCCACGACTTGGGACGGGAGCGAGGGAAGACATGCCTGATGGTTCTGGTCAGACTCCCTCTCCCCTTAACGGGGAGAGGGAAGGGGTGAGGGGTGAGAACGTCACAAGACGTCCGCTCTCCCGAGGTCTGCGGTTGGGAGATCTTCCTGACTGGTGCAACCGCACGCAGGGAACATATGAGACTCCTCGGTCATTCTCACCCCTCACCCCGGCCCTCTCCCCGTTGAGGGGAGAGGGAGGGTTCGCGATGAGGAAAAGGGACAGCAACATGGCAAAAGCAATTCCAGGAGGGTTAGGCGGTTCGGCTGAGAAACGCGCGGATACCTTCGAGCAACCGGACATTCTCGGCCGGCAAATTGGTGCCGACCCGGATGAACCGCTCTCCCAAACCGAGTTTGCGGCTGCAATCCCTCACGTAGAGGCCGTGTTCCTCGAGCAGATAATCGCGCAACTGCACCGAATTGACTCGTTCATCGAGAATCTTGAACAGAATGAAGTTCGACCACGTGGGCCAGACTTTGAGTTGCGGCATGGCCGCCAGCTGCCGGGCCAAGGCCTGCGTCTCCTCGATGCATTGGACCCGGGCGCGTTCGTAGTCGTCGCGGTGTTCCAAGCACAACCGCAGAAAGCGTTCGGCCAGCGGGCTGATGTTCCAGATGGGCAGGAAGCGCCGCAGTTCGCCCAGCACCGGCAGGTTGGCGGTGGCGACCAGGCCCAAACGCAGGCCGCACACGCCAAAATCCTTGCCCAGGCTGCGCACAATCACGAGGTTCGGGAATTGCACGAGATAAGAGCGCAGGGTTGGGATGCCGTCGCGGGGCACGCTGGTGAACTCGATGAACGATTCGTCGATCACCACTGCTTTCAATTGGCTGCAACGGGTGAGCAGCTTGAGCAGATCCTCCGCCGGCGTCTTGCGTCCGGTCGGACTGTTGGGGTTGGGCAACACCACCGCATCGATCTGGTGCGCTTCGATCTCGCGCAGCAACCGTTCCAAGTTCAGTTCGAAATCTTCCGCTTCCGTCAATGCGAACAGATGCAGGTGTTTGTTGAAGTCGCGGATGACATTCTCGTATTCCATGTAGGATGGATAAGGCATCAGCCAGCGCGCACCCAAACGCGCTGCCACCAGGTGAATCAATTCCGACGCCCCGTTTCCGACCAGGATCTTTTGCGGATCAAACTCCGTGAGCGCCCCCGCCAATTCCCCCTGCTCGCTTTGCATGGATGGATAATTGCGCACGACATCTTCCAGATTCACGCCCAGCTTGGAGAGGAGCGCTGGAGTCGGGAAGAACTTGTTGGACAGATAACAGAAGTCGACGATCTTGCGGCCACCGGCCGCCTCGGCGAGTTGGAAGACCGACGGACTATGTTGACGTTCCTCGGTCTTGAATGCTTTGAAGGACATAACTGTTGCTGCGTTACTACACTCGATCCATCCCGCCGGATGCGGGGGCGCCGGCTGACGCATCCACCGCCGGCGTCAGCCGCTTGAACGTCGGGGTTTTGCCGTCCGGACTGGTGTAAAACCGATCCGTCAATTCCACGGCCAGCGCCAATTCCGGTCCCAGCCGTTTGCGGACCTCGCCCTCCACGGTGGCGACCAAGGCGGAAAGATTTTTTGCCCCGGGCCGCGTGGAGATCTTCATGGTCACGTGCGAGACATCGGTTTGGACAAATTGAAAGCGCAGGATGTCGGAGTAAGTCTGGAGCAAGGAATAGAAGTTTAACGACGGCAGGCGCGCGCCGTCCGGGGTGATCAAACAATCATCCTTGCGCCCACTCATGGCGCTGACCCGGGGATAAAGGCTGGCCTGGTCGGCCCGTGGATCCAGACAGGCGATGTCCTGGGTCTCATAACGGATGAAGGGCATGACCGGATTATGCAGGCTGGTGGCGATCAGACGGCGTTCGGCTCCGCCCAAGCCGGGCGCCTCGAGAAACTCGGGGTATCCATATTCCCAATTGACTTCCATGCCGTCGTGATCGGCCCGCTCGGTGATGACCACGGCGGGCTCGGTCATGCCATACCAATCCCAAAGTTTCCGGCCGAAGGTTCGTTCGATGACGAGCCGTTCCTGGGCGGACAACGTTTCGGAGGCGGTAAAGAGGCCGCGCACAAAATCGAATTCTGCGCGGCGCGGGTAAGCGAGCTGGGCCAGCACATGCAGGGAGGAAACGTAACCGCGCAGGTAAGCCGGGCGGAATTGGACCAGGGCGTCCAGGTACCGATCGGCATTCGCTGGTTTCAGATGATACGCCGACATATAAAGGGTGTTCTGCCACCAATTGAACTTCCAGAGCGGGCCTTCCGGCGTGTCAGGCACGTAACTGCGCACGGCCGCGTACCGATCGCGCAGCCGATAACCCGCCTTGGCCCAGTGGCGGAAGATGCAGGCGTAATCAAACGCGACGTAATATTCGTTCAGCCGCATGGTCATCGGCTGGCCGGTGGTGCCGCTGGTATTGGCCATCACGCTTCCGCGCAGGTAACGCCCGTCGATCATCTCTGCGTGATGTCGGCGCACATCCTCTTTGGTCAACAGGGGCACTCGCGTCAAATCGGTTGCGGATTGGAAATCGCGCCGAGGATCAAAGCCAGCTTGCCGAAATCGTTCGCGATAAAAGGGGATGCCATCGTCGGCTTGCACCAGGGTTTGCTTCAATTTATTCAATATCCAATCGCGCCTCCGCACCAACGGCCAGCGTTGCATCGCCGGCAACACGCGGCGCGCCAGCCAATAGCCGTGCAACCGGGCCAGCGGTCGAACCTGTTTCTTATGCATGGCGATGAATCTCGCGCAACGCTTTGCGGCCTATGCCAAATCTCCAGTTGCGATATCGCCGGTAACACTGCTTGGCCGCCGGCAGCATTACCTTCGGCAGACCAATCCGTTTCTTAACCTTGTAATACAGAGGAGCGTAGAGTCGTTCACCAGCTCCGGCCGCCTGCACCTGGCCCAGGATTTGAAACGGAGCGCGCCCCTCAAACATCCTCTGGATGTTCGCCCGCAGGTCACCAGCGCCGTCCCGTTCGATCACATTCAGGCTCTCGCCCAAATCCGATTCGTAATGGGCATCGCTCCCCCCAAACGGGATCAGCCCGGGCACCGACAACAGCTCCTTGGCGCGCTCATTCTGCGCAAACGAACATTTGGCGTTGAACAATTCGAAGCCGGCCGGCTTCCCGGCCAACCCACGCAACGGACCCAGCCCGTCCCGCAACAACCCGTCCTTGCGGCGAAACGGATGCGGGATCAGGCAAAGCCCGCCCTGGGCTTCGATTTCAGCGAGCACCTCTCCAAGTTCACGGGAAACCAACGGCTCCTTCAGGAATAACCCAATCAAATGGCTCCCATCCGCCAGGGTGCGTTCTTCCCCCACGATAATCTCCAGCGGAACAGCTTGTGCCTTGACCTGCTCTCGCAATTCCAAGGCGCCCTGCACCGTGTCGTGATCGGTGATGGCCAGCACATCCAACCCCACCGCCAACGCCGTGTGGATCATCGAATCATGCGGAATCATGCCATCCATCGAACGAACGGTATGGCAGTGGAACTCGACGTTCATCCAGCGGGAGGTCATCGGCCAGCGCCGGCACTGTAGCGGAACAGACCGACGCTGAACAGCCCCCGCCTTCGGGGTTCAGGGTTCAGGGTTCGGGGTTCGGGGTTCAGGGTTCGGGGTTCGGGATTCGCGGTTCAGGGTTCGGGGTTGGAAGTACCCACGTCGGTCAAATCAGCCGCCTTGGATCTGCAAATCGCGTCCGCGCGGTTTATCGGGTCCCCTTCCGCTTTCCGCTTTTCTTTAAGCTGGCTCCCTGCCCGGGTCTGGCCTACAAACCCGCCGGTTCAAGTGGATCGATTTCCCGCCGATGCGTTGGACAGGTCGGCCTAGCCGTGAAACAAATCGCGCAATACCAGGACGGACGCCTGGAAATTCAGGAAGTCCCGGTCCCTGCCCCGCCACCCGGCGGCATTCTGGTTCGCAACACGCACTCGATCATCAGCATCGGCACCGAGCGGATGAAGGTCGAACAGGCGCGCATGAACCTGCTGCAAAAAGCCCGCGCGCGCCCCGACCAGGTGCGCAAGGTGCTTGATACGGCGCGGAATCTCGGGTGGAAAGCCGCCTTGGAGAAGGTTCGCAACCGTCTCGATACCCCGACGCCTTTGGGCTACAGCGCGGCTGGCGTGGTCGAGGCGGTCGACCCCGGACATACCCGCTTTCGTGTCGGCGACCGGGTCGCCTGCGGCGGGGCTGAGTGCGCTTTTCACGCCGAGTTTATTGCCGTGCCCGATTTGCTGGCGGCTCGCATCCCTGATTCGGTGGAAAGCTGGCAGGCGGCTTACACCACGCTGGCGTCCATCGGGCTGCAAACCGTTCGCCAGCTCGAACCCAGCCTTGGCGACCGGGTCCTGGTGCTCGGTCAGGGTTTAATCGGGCTGCTAATTTCGGGTTTGCTTCGGGCC
The DNA here is from genome assembly GCA_035577805.1 of Verrucomicrobiia bacterium. GTDB lineage: Bacteria > Verrucomicrobiota > Verrucomicrobiia > Limisphaerales > JADJPG01 > DATLUX01. Next base: position 5,960 of record DATLUX010000023.1, on the reverse strand, counting down.
AACGGCGTGCGGGTGATGGCCGCGGACGTGGCCGAGCCACGGCGGCTCTTCGCTCACGCCATGGGCGCAGAACGGGTTGTGATCCTGGGTCCGCAGACTTTGCCCGAGGAAGTTCTGGCCTGGACCGAAGGTTATGGCGTCGACGCGGTGATCCTCGCGACGGCCACGCCGGACAACACGCCGGTGCGACAGGCGGTGGCCGCGTTGCGCGATCGAGGGCGTCTGGTCGTTGTGGGCAACACCAAAGTGGAGTTGTTCTGGAAAGAAGCCTACGAGAAAGAGATCGAAGTTCGTTACACGCGCAGTTATGGACCGGGCCGTTATGATCCGGCTTACGAATATGGCGGCTCAGATTATCCGATCGGCTACGTCCGCTGGACCGAACAACGGAATTTTGAAGCGTGTTTGCAGCTGATGAGCCGCGGCGCGTTGAACCTGGCCGCCTTGACCACGCGCACGGTGCCGTTCGCCGACGCGTTGGATGTCTACCGCGATCTGCTGGCCGGAAACACGCAGGACATTGGGGTGGTGCTCGAATACGATTTCCGGCCGACGACCTCCGCCAAGACCCCCGTTGCCGAAAATCGTTCCGGCGCAGCGCAGGCGTCTACCACCGAGCGCCCGGCCAAAAAAGAGGTGCGCCTGGAATCGCCTGTGCGCGTGTTGGACGTGATCGGTGCCGGCAATTTCGCGCGCACGATGCTCTTGCCTCATCTGCACGGGCGTGTGCCTCTGGGCACGATCGTCAATGCCACAGCCCTGAGCGCGAATCATGTCCGCACCAAGTTCGGCTTTGCGAAAGCGGCCACATCTTATGTTGAGTTGTTGAAGGGCGGCCCGAACGGGTCCGCGGCGGTGCTCATCGCCACCCGGCATCATCTGCATGCGCCCATGGTCCAGGCGGCTCTGGCGGCAAATCGGCATGTGTTCGTGGAAAAACCACTTTGCCTCAGTCGCGCGGAACTGGCTCAAATCGACGCCGCGTGGGCGGGCAGTTCGGGGTCCGTCCAGGTCGGGTTCAATCGCCGCTTCGCGGGGGCCAGCGTGGAGTTAAAACGGCTTCTAACCGGGATTCCCGGCCCGAAAGCGTGCAGCTTCCGGGTTTGTGCCGGCCAACTTGATCCGGCCCATTGGTACGCCCAATACTCCGAGAGCGGTGGACGCGTCCTGGGCGAAGCCTGCCATTTCCTGGATTACTTCTGTTTTCTATTCGAGTCCCGACCGACGCGGGTGCTGGCGCAAACCACCTGGCCGCCGAGCGGGCGGCTGCCCTTTCCGGACAGCGTGAGCGCGCAAGTGGAGTTTGCCGATGGTTCCTCCGGCCAGCTGCTGTACAGCGCCGAAGGGGATCCCGGCTGGGCGAAGGAACAATGCACCGTCTTCGGTCCCGGGTTGGTGGCGGAGATCATCGACTTCCAACAATTGGTGGTGCAACGCGGCCGGCGGAAAACCGCGCGCTCATTTCCTGGCAAGGGACACGCGGAACAGATGCTGGCCTGGAGCGCGTTCCTGCGCGCGGAAACCCCTCATCCGTTCCCCTACGAACAAGCGCGACAAAGCATGCAATTGACGTTCGCCGTGCTGGAGTCGATCCAGCAGGCCAGAGCGATCGAATTGGCATGACGTTTAATTCAATGAACCAACGAGATGAATCGGCGCTGGTGCCTAAGCCACCGCGCGTGTCCCGGCGGCAGGCCCTGACGGCGTTGGCGTCTGGCATCGCCTGCTTGAGTTCGGCCGCCCGCGCGTTCCCAGGTGACAAGAACCTGCTCTGGAAAACCGCCGTGGGCCTGAACGGGTTCGAGTCGTCCAGCCGGAAGTACAAAAAGAGTTTTGCGCTCTGGGACATTCTCGATCGGGTCTCTGAACTCGGCTACGACGGCATCGAACTGGTCAGCGATTGGCCGATGGGCGGTTATCCGCGCTCCACGGAGACCGACCGGATCCGCGCCTTGCGGCGGCAGTATGAAGGTTTCGGCCTGCAAATCTTTTCCATCCAACTGGGCGTGGAACAGGCGTTCGCGCCGGAAACCGCGACGCGACGTCAGTGGGTGGAGCAATTTCGGGATTATGCGCGTTTCGCACGGTTGGTGGGCTGCACCTGCATTGGCATGTGGCCGGGAGGCGGTCTGCGGGGCCAGACGCTGGATCTGGCCATCGAGCACCTGGCCGAATCCTTTCGGGAAGCAGGCAAGATTGCCGGAGACCTGGGCTTAACGGCGGCATTCGAGATCGAACCGCCCTTTGTGTTCAACCGCGAGGAACACCTGCAACGCATCCTGGCTGGAGCCAATCATCCGTCGCTGAAGGTCATCTATGACCCAAGCCATTTCGATCTGATGAACAAATCGAACGGGCGTCCGCACGAAATGCTCCAAAGGATCGGTGTGAAGAACATCGGCTATGTGCAACTGACCGATACCGACGGCACTCTGCGCGACGGCGGCACCAGCAAACACCTGGCCGTGGGGGATGGGCACGCCAACATCAAAGAGTCGCTGCGCATCCTGCGCGATGGCGGTTTCCGCGGCTGGATTATGGTCGATGCCTGGGAGATCCCGGATCCCTACGACGCCGCCGCCAAAGCCAAGAAGGCCATGGATGAAGCGGCGCGGGAACACGAGTAGCGCACAGAGCTGCGGCGTTGAGAACGGCGGATGGAACCTGCCCAGCCGAATGCCGAATGCCGAATGTCGAATGTCGAATGTCGAATGTTGCTGATCCTAGACTGGAAGCCGCCCACGAGATCTCTCACTCGGAAGTCTTGGGAGGGCGGATGCCGTTGATCTTCTCACCCCTCACCCCGTCCCTCTCACCGTTAAGGGGAGAGGGGGTGAATTTTCGGGCGACGTTGGTGAGAACCGGAACTGCGCGCTGAAATGTCCGATCTCCCCTGGTATTGGCATCGGTTGCGGGCGATGAGCCCGCTCGAGGTCGTGCTGCATGCGCGGCGGAAGTGGCGCCAGAGAGCCGATGCCCGAAAAACGTTTCCAGCCGAGGACATCGAGTTCGGAGCGCCCCAAGCGTTTCCCCGATTGCCTGCGCCGGAGCGCGCGCCGCTTGCTCTGCAGGAAGCCTTGCGCAAAGACGCGTCCGAAATCCTCCACGGCCATTGGCGGGCCTTCGGCCATCTGGATCTAAAAGTGGATACTCCGCCGCGTTGGCAACACGATTACCTGGCCGGACACGATCTGGCCACGGCCGAATCGGCTTTCAAACTCAATCATCGTTCGCTGCCGGGCGGAGCCGACATCCGGGTGGTGTGGGAACTGAACCGGTGGCAGCAATTGACCCGGTTGGCTATGGCCGCCTATGTGTCAGGCGAGGAAAAACCTGGCACGACTTGTCTGGCTTGGTTGCAGGATTGGAACGAACGCAATCCGCCTTACCGGGGCTGGAACTGGACCAGTGCCTTGGAAGTGGGGCTGCGCCTCATTCAATTCACCTGGATCGACGCGCTCCTCAGCCAGGGACCTTTCGCGGCCCAGTGGGCGCAGGCTCTGGCGTCATTGCGCGCTCGCATCCTGCCGGCTCATGTTTGGTATGCCTGGCGCTATCGCTCCTTTGGCTCTTCCGCCAACAATCATCTGCTGGGGGAACTGGCCGGTCTCATCGTCGCCCTGGTTCGGTGGCCGTCTCTGGTGAAATGGGCCAAGCCACGCGGACTCGGGTTGCGGGAATTGCAGTGGCTCTGGGAACAACAGGTGCTCAAACAATTCGCCGAAGATGGCGGTAACTGCGAACAGGCCTTGGGTTACCAACTGTTCGCCTGGGAACTTTGCTGGCTAACCCGCCACGCGTTGCTTACTCAGGCGGCAGAGGGGTTTGCTCCTGGAGTCGAGGACCGACTTGCCAGCGCCCTGCGGTTCTTTTGGGAGATGCAATCCCGGAGCGAACACTGGGATTACGGCGACTCGGACAATGCCATGGCGCTACCTGTGGGGTTGAGCGGAGCCACCCGGGTGCGTGAGTGGCGCAGCTGGGCCGCCGGGGATCCCGAAAACGCGCTCCATTACTGGATTGGCTTGTCGCCACTAGCCAAGGAACGACTCGGTTCAGGTTTGCCGGCCCATGCCCGTCCCGTGGCCGGCTGGTGGATTTACGAGCAATCGGGCCTGGCGTTAAATGAGTCCGGATTCTGGTGGTTACGCTGGGATCTATCCCCGTTGGGTTATCAGCGGACCGCCGCGCATGGGCATTTGGATGTGTTGCATGCCTCGATCTGGTATCGCGGCGCGGCCATGGTGGTGGACCCGGGGACGGGAGCTTATTTTGCTGATCCTCCGCTGCGGACGTGGCTGGCTTCGCGTGAGGCGCACAATGGGCCGTGCCCAATCCCAAACCGGGAACCTCGGCGGTTGGGGCAGTTTCTTTGGTCGCGGCCGCATGGGCCTGCTCACTACCGGGGCAACACGGATGGCAGCCTCCAGGCCAAGGCGTTGGGTTATTCACGACGGATTACTTACTTGCTCAAACAGGATGGGTGGGAGATCGAAGACCGCCCCGCCGAGCGTTGGGCGCGCCGGATGCCGTTTGTGGTCCGCTGGCAATTTGCCCCGGGCACCTGGGTGAAACGTATCTCGGACCATAAATTTTCCGTCCATCGTGCCGATGTGTCTGTGATGATCGAGGCCGATACGAGCTGGGAAAGCATCGAGTTATTGGAACTTTCTCAGCCACAAGAAGCCGGCCGTGACGCCGGGCCGGGCTTCCCATCGTATGAAGGTATCGTCTCGCCGGCGTTTCGACAGGTTTTGCGTGCGCCCTGCCTCAAACTAACGGCCCGCCCCAAACAGGGGCAGCCTTGCGTTTTCCGCACCAGATTTCTAGCCTCGCCTGCCGCATGAGAATCAGCGTGTTTGGGCTCGGCTATGTGGGCGCCGTTACGGCGGGCTGTCTGGCTCGCCAGGGCCACACCGTGGTGGGTGTGGATGTGCACCCGCAAAAAGTGGAGTCCTTTAACGCCGGCATCCCGCCGGTGGTCGAGCCAGGGTTGGAAGATCTGCTGCGGGCGGCCAAGAACAAGGGCCTCCTCCACGCCACGCAAAGCTGTGACAAAGCCATCGCCGAAACAGATTTATCCATGGTCTGCGTCGGCACGCCTTCCCAGATCACCGGCGCCTTGGACCTGAGTTACGTGCAAGGCGTAGTCCAACAAATCGGAGACGCCCTGCGCAGGAAGATGAAGAGCCACGCGCTGGTGTTGCGCAGCACCATGCTGCCGGGCAGCACCCTGCAGCTCACCAGGGATATCCTCTCGGATCTAGTGGCAGTCCGGTTGCTCAACGTTTTTTATTTCCCCGAGTTCCTGCGCGAAAGCACGGCCGTCGCTGATTTTGAAAACCCGGCTTTAGTCATCGTCGGTACCAAAAACGCCGACCGCCCGCCCGCCGATCTGATGCGAACTCTCTTCAGCGAGCAGGCGATCGTGACGGATTGGTCGACCGCAGAGATGTTGAAGTATGCCTGCAATGGCTTTCACGCCACCAAGGTGGCCTTCGCCAATGAGATCGGGCGGATCAGCAAACCGCTCGGGATCAGTTCACAACTGGTCATGGAATTGTTGGGCCGCGACACCAAATTGAATCTTTCGCCGTATTATCTGCGCCCGGGCAATCCGTTTGGGGGCTCCTGTCTGCCCAAGGACGTCCGGGCCCTGGCCAATTACGCCCGCAGCCAGGGCGTGAACCTGCCGCTGCTGGAGAGCTTGCTGGCCAGCAACGAACGGCATCTCCAAAGCTTGCTCGGGCTCATCATGGCTTCCGGACAACGCGAAGTGTGCATCCTTGGCCTTTGCTTCAAGCATAACACCGATGATTTGCGCGAGAGCGCCATGGTGGAAGTGGCCCAGACCCTTCTCGGACGCGGGTATCGAGTGCGCATCTACGATCCGGCGCTCAACCTCTCCACCCTGGTCGGGGCCAACAAACGCGCCATTGACACGAAGATGCCGCATTTGG
>DATLUX010000022.1:0-11355 GCA_035577805.1 Verrucomicrobiia bacterium | reverse complement strand
GCATTCCCCCTCAACAACTTGTCCTCCTCATCATAAATCCCCTACGACACCACCATGTCCACGAGGAAAACGACGAGAATTCCAACCGAAACAGCAAGACCATCGGTCAAGACAACACGATTGCGTTTCCCGTAGTTCAGGTAGAGGAACACAGCGCCCGCGGCGGCGGGCAGCGTGACCAACGCAGCTCTACGCGACCAGTGCGCTTTCGGTTGTTGCTCGTTGCTGGCACTGTGTCGCTGATTCGGCGCGGGAGTCGCTTTGGCCCCGGCAGGACGAGGCGGCGGGCTTTGCGGAACCGATGCTGGAACCAGCGGAGCGAGGTCCGCGCCCTGCGCGAAAGGTTCCAGCGCCTCGGCAACGGCGCTCGGGGTCGCGAAGCGCGACGCTGGGTCCTTGGCGGTCATGCGCGCCAGCACCGTCTCAAGCCCCGCCGGAGCATCCGGACGGACCGCGGCCAAGGTTGGAAAAGGTTCGTTGAGATGCGCCTGCACCACTTCAGCGAATGCTTTCCGCTCGCAGTAGGGCGCCTTGCCTGTGAGCAGATGGTAGAGCGTACAACCCAAGCTGTAGATGTCGGCGCGGATATCCACCCGGGATGCATCGCGAAACTGTTCCGGGGCACAGTAGGTCACAGTCCCCAGCACGAGACCCGTCTGGGTCAACTGCATCGCGGAATCTTCCTTGGTGAGAGCCAGGCCCATGTCGATCACTTTGATCGTGCCCGTCCGGGTCAGCATCAGGTTGGAAGGTTTGATGTCGCGGTGAATCAGGCCGTGCTGATGCGCGTATTGCAGGCCCACCGCGGCCTGGCGGGCGGCTTCGCAGCTGACGGCTACAGGCAAGGGGCCTTCCGTTCGCACCAACCGCTGAAGGTCCACCCCTTCGATCCACTCCATGGCCACAAGATGCCAGCAATCCACGCTGCGCGCGTCGGCAGCCGTGACGAGGTTAGGATGTTCGAGCTGGCCCATGATCCGCATCTCCCTCTGGAAACGGGCCATGCGCGCAGGGTCGCTTATCCAATCAGCGGGAAGCAACTTGAGCGCCACCACCTTTTCGAGCAGACGATGGCGGGCCCTAAAGACCAAGCCCATGTTGCCGCCGATCTTCTCGAGAATCTCGTAATCGCCAATGACGTCGCCTTGGACTGGAGCGACCATTGGCGGGCATCGTCTCTCGTTATCCACTGCAGAAGCAACGGCAATCTGTTGACTTGGGTCGGCCTGTTTTCGGATTCGCAGGCGGCCGAGCCAGTTGGTTAGCCGCATCCATTGTCCGGTGCGGCCTCCGCGTTGAGAGGAGAGGGCAAGAGCGCCGCCAACGGCCAGGGCGCGGCGCAACGCGCAAGCAGGGCAGAAAATATCCGGCACGTTCCCTGGGAGCAACGCTTCGCAGTCTGCACACGCACGTGTTTCCATGATGGCGATGGCCAGCGATCCAGTTCTCGGCATCCCAATCCAGTACTCCGGGAAACAAGATCCGAGGTTGCGTTTTAAGCTCCAATCACCAGGAGCAAGTGGCGAACTTCTGCATCGATTTCGGCAGGATTGGACACGGTATGCGCGACTTCTTCGCGCACCAGTTCGCCATAGCGGTCACGCAACCGTGAGACGGCCGATTTGATTGCGCTGACGCTCATGCCCAGCTCTTGCGCGACGACGGCGTAGGTGGCGGAGCTTTCCTTTTTGCCGCCGATCAGGCTGATGCGGTCGTATAACCCTGATTTGCCTGAGGCGATGCACTCCTGGCGCAATTTGGTGCGTGCTTGTTCCAGGACAGTGGAGGCCCATTGCCGATCGAATTGTTGCTCGGCGCTGAGGTTCTGGCCTATTCCCTCCAAGAAGCGCCCTTCACTGGCTTGTTCGTCGAGAGAAATGAACGATACCCCGCCGCCTCTCTTGGCGGTTCTGACCCAGTCTCTCGCGTCGGCCAGAAAGTGGCGGAGCGCCGTGAGCAGGAAAGACCGGAACCGGCCTTTTTGGGGATCAGCGCGAGCCCAAAAATTCTTCTCAAGCAGTTTGGCAAAAAAGGCTTGAGTCAGATCCTGCGCATCCGTCGGGCCGTAGCCCTGGCGGCGGATATAGCTGTAGAGGGGCGGCCAGTAGCCCCGGCAGAGTTTATCGAGCGCTTCGGACGAGTGCGCCGAATGGGTCTGCCCCGCCGACAACACCACGCTCCAGTGTGTGGTGGCAAACCACCGAGGGTCCGAACGATCGTCAATGGGGTCGCTCTGGCGTGGCATGGGTCCGCTTCTAGGCATCCTATCAGAGGCGAGCGTCTTTTATCCATCGAAATCATTACCTATCGAAAGCGTGGTGACGCTCTTGTCCTACGAGGGCGCCTAAGCAGCTCCTGGTAACGGCCCGGAGCAGCACAACTGCCACGGAGTCCATTCGGAAAAGAGGCTTGGATCGAAGAACGCATCCTTTCAAAAGCTGTACTTTGCTTTAAGCGCGGATTAACCCATAATGTGGCCCATTCATGAGTCTTAGAGTTGTTTGGTGCATCGTCGTCCTTGGCCTTTCCACTTTATCCACACGCGCGGTCATCAGCATCGCGAATATCACCGACAAGACGAAATACGATGCTCCACGAAACTTCACCATTACCGCCGATCCGAACGCGGCGACGACCACCGCCAGGCTGGATGGTCAACCGACCACGGTGGGTTCGGCAGTAACCGTCACGGCGATTGGCTACCACGAATTGGTGGCCGAGAGTCGCTCGGCGGCCGGCGCGGTCCTCGATTCCCAAAAGGTCCGTTTTATTACCCGCGATCCGAGCCGGGGAGATACCGAAGACGGCATTCCGCCCTTCACCCCGTGGCGGGTGGTGAACGATGCGCCGTCGGCTTTTGCGGGGCAGACGTTGAAAGTGATCGCGCCCGCGGCCTGGCCGGCCGGGTTGCCCATCCCGCTGGCGGCGGTGTTGCGCGATCCGGCAAATGAAACCGTGCGGCTCAACGGCGTCGTGAGCTTCGGCGCCTTTCCCAACGCCACCTTACAACTGCGGCGCGGCTGGGGTTCGGTGATTGCGCCTGCCGTAACCAACGCGGGAACGGTGCACGTCGCAGCATTCGTCAACGGCCTGACGGCCAATCCCGCGATTGAGATTGAAGCGGCGCCGGATTTTACCAGCACGAGCGGGGTGATCACGGCCAGCGTCACCTGGCCGGCCAATTCGCGGATTCATCTCACCAACACGCTGACAATTAATGCCGGGGCCAGCCTGACGATCGGCGCCGGGTCGATCGTCGTGTTGTCCACCGGCACTGGGACGGCCGGAAGCGCGGCCGAGATCGTCGTGAACGGCACGCTCCAGGTCAACGGCGCGGAAACAAGCCCGGTCGTCTTTGCCCCGGACACGCCGGGGCGATTGTGGGGAGGAATCGAGCTGCCGGCCGCCACGGCGCAGGTGAAGGCGACGTTCGCGATTTTGACGGGCTCCGGAGAAGATGCGACCTGGTTCAACACCCATTCCGGCTACTCATCTCACAAGCCGCCGCAGGCGCTCTTTCTGGTGGCGGGCAGCGGTTCGGGGACGGGTCTGGGGGCGCAACTCCACCTGACCAACTGTTATTGCTTCAGCCTGGGCGGGCAGGAGATGAACAGCAGAGCCAACACCTGGGTGGATCTGCATGGCACGCTCATGCAGCGCGCAGTGACCTGCGGGGAACTCAATGGAAGCAAAGTGACGATCGACCGTTGCGCACTGATCGAATTCCCGAGTGAAGATCCGACGTTTGTCGATGGCGATAACGATGCGCTTTACCTCACCAACGGGGACGAGTGGATCGCCAACACCGTCATCGGCTTTGGAAAAGACGACGGGGTCGACAGCGGTGGAAACGGCGGCGACAACCCCTTCACGCCGGGCGCCGATGTGACACCGTACCGTTCGGAAGGGAACTGGTTCGAGGGCATATTTCACGAAGGCAACTCTCTGTCCGGCACCCGCAACGTGACCTTCACCAACTGTGTCTTTTTCAACTGCGGCCAGGGTGTGGAAGCCGGCTACAGCAGCAGCGCGACCGGCGACGGCCCCAACGCCGTCGTCGAAGGCTGCCTGTTTGTGGCCAACATGGTGGGCGTTCGCTGGGGCGACAATTATGGTTCAGGCTACAGCTACAACGGCGCCATGGACGTCAGAAACTCGTTCGTTCTCTCCAGTCTCTATCATGATGCCTTCAGCGGACAGTGGCATCCCACTCAAGCCAACGGCTGGATCTACGAGGATGCGACTGCGTCGAACACCTTCGGGAAACCCTATTTCAACGTGCACGACAATTTCTTGTCGCAGCCCGACGCGTTGCATCATCCGGCCAACACGACGTGGAATGCCGCCGTGCACGGTTCGCTGCTGGCGCCTTTCATGCCCGTGCCTGGTTCTGCCGTGGGCGTGGCGATCAGCTCTTATGCGCCAGCCCAAAGCGACACCTCCGTGTATCCAGGCACGTTCAGCGTTCGGCTCAGCACGTTCAGTTCGAAGCAAGTCACCGTCCATTGGGCTGTGATCGCCAAATCCGATCCTTTTGCCACTGCGCAATCTACCCTGGCTGGCGGCGCCCTGACGTTTCAACCAGGGGAAACTTTGAAGACCATCAACGCGCCCGTCGCCAATCCGGGCAATTATGGGCTCATCCACGTCGCGCTGACGGATCCAGTCAACGCCGAAGTGACCGGTGAGGCGTGGTACTTCAAGTCGCCCGTGACGACGACGACTCTGATTCCGCTGGGCAGCTCGGGCTGGCGTTACCGGGAGACGCGAAGCGAACCGCCCGCGAACTGGAAGGAACTCACTTTCGATGATAGCAGCCCGGCGGCGACGGAGTGGCTGCCGGCCACCTTGCCGGCCGGTTTCGGTGTGCCGGGCGTCACGTACGGCACGACCGTCGCGTCCGGCTCGAGCACCGATCGCACGCGGGCCTTTTACTTCCGCAAGAAACTCAATGTGTCTGACCCTTCGTCCTTCAGCGCTCTGACTTTCCGCATCCGGCGCGACGATGCCGCAGCGGTGTGGCTAAACAGCGAGTCTACCCCGTCGGTCATCTCCGCGGACGGCTCCTTCAATCCGCCTTACACTTACGCCATGACCGGAACGGCTGGAGCCGTGCCGAACTCGACCAGCACCGGCGTTTACCTCTCCTACACGATCTCTCCAGCCAAGCTGGTTTCGGGCGAGAATATTCTGGCCATCGAGATTCACCAAAGCTCGCTCACCTCCAGCGACTTGATCCTCGACTGCGAACTCACCGCGACGAAGCCGGGACTGCTTCAACTGCATATCTCACGGATGGAAGACGGCGCAGTGCTTTACTGGTTCGACAACGCGGCCATCCTCGATCGGACTTCCAGTCTGCCTGGCGGCTGGTCTGCGGTGGTGGGCGCGCAAAGCCCGGTCGCGCTGGACCTGGCCGCGCCACAGCAATTCTTTAGGTTGCGCCGTTAAACGGCGCAACCCTGGAATTTGTACATTTTGAATCCCTTGCCCAGCGGTCGATCTGCGTAGCCACGCCAACGGCGTGGGGGGAAACCAGCGAAGGCAAGCCCGCGAACCGGGCGCCGCCCTGGACAAGAACTTGCAGCCACCGCCACAGTTGTCCTTAGGAGAATCCTGTTACCGCGAGCCACTTTTTTGGTTACGCGAGCAGAATTTCTCCTTCCGCGACCAGATTTTCTGCAAGCGGACCACATTTTCTGGTCGCGCGAGGACTCGAAGTGCTTCGCGACGCGCGAATTTCACCTCGTTTGCCCACTTTTCGTGTCCGTTGACGGAAGATTCCGCGGGCCGCAGCCAGATTTGCAACTCCACTTAGGAGAATCCTGCTTCACCAAGCCAAAATGCTGGTCCGCTAACGAGAATTTCTGCTTACGTAACCAGATTTCCTGCTGGGAGGTGGCAAGGGAATTTCCGGAACCGGCATGGTTGCATCGAGAAGTGTTTTTTTGAATAGAAGTTAAAAAGACCGCCATTCCCTTGCCCCCAATTCCCTTGCCCAACCCCGGCAGCTTTGTCACGCACGCTGGGTCTGGGAGTCGGCCGATTGCCAAGCCTGAAGCTCCCGACCAAGCATCTCAGGCATTTTAATTTCGCGCAATGAGTTCCCTCACGAGGTCCGCTTTGCCGACAGTCCATGGCTCGCCCAGCAACCGCCAGTTCATGCGCGGGAAATAACCCTGACGCTGGCCGAGTTCAGCGGCGAACAACGTCATGCGCTCGACGAAGCGAGCGTTATAAAGGCGCCCGGCATCAACGAACCGAAACGCGGAATCGTTTATCAACCCATGAAACTCCCGCTTGGACGCCGCGTCATCGCTCACGACATAGACATCGCTTACGACTCCGCCATCGAATTTCGGTTGATCAAAGACTTCCCACCAGACGTTTTTGAAGGCGCCCACCACGCGCGCGCGGGGAAATCGTTTCTGAATCTCCTCCGCGCCGCTCGTGTCCCACGGCAGGATGAAATCATTGTAGTGTTCGTTAAACGGGTTGGTGATGTCGATCCAGAGCTTGCCGTCAAACTGCGGGCGCAACGGTTCAATGGTTTCGAACAGGCCGTCCCGCAAAAACATCGCAGGCAGAATCACGGGTGCATCCGCCGCCTGCGCGTAACTGCCGGGCCGGATGGACGTCGTTCCCAACCCCTTCGCGATGCGCGTGGCCCGCTCGGGCGTGCGCGAGCCGAGAATGACTCGGTGTCCGCAATCTGCGAAGTATTTGGCCAGGCGCACCGCCATGCGCCCCGTCCCCAGGATTCCAATTGTTGTGCTCATGTGTTTGCTCGTTTTAGTTTTTGTTTTCCAGCGGCCCCCACGCCAAAACGTGGGCGCCAACGTCGGGCATTATCCTCCCGGTTCTGGATTGGACTAATCGTTTGTTTCCATGTAATCAATAGAGCCTGTCTATGAATCTCGCGTTGATGGAACTGCGACACTTGCGATATTTCGTCGCGGTCGCGGAAGCGGCCCACTTCACCAAGGCCGCCGCCAAGTTGCGCGTCACCCAACCCACCCTCTCGCACCAGATTCGTCAACTGGAAGGACAACTGAACCTCGCGCTCTTTGACCGCATCGGTCGTCGCATCAAACTCACCGCCGCGGGTGAATTGCTGCTGCCCCACGCGCGACGGGTGATGCGCGAACTGGAGGAGGCGCAGACTGCTCTCAGTGAACTGCAAGGGCTCAAAGGCGGCCAGTTGAGGGTCGGCATCATGCAAACAGTGAACGCCTGCGTGATCCCGGAAATTGTGTCGCGGTTCAGCGCCGCCCATCCGGGCATCCGGGTCACCTGCAGCGACATGGCGGTGGACGACATCGAATCGGGCCTCGAATCCGGCAAGCTCGATCTGGGCATCAGCTTCATCCCGGCAACCCGCTCTCCTCTGGAAGGCGAGCATGTATTTAGCGAAGAACTCGTGCTGGTGGCTCGCGCCGCTCATCCGCTTATGCAGCGGCGCAGCGTCAAGATTCGAGAACTCTCCGCGGTGCCGCTCGTTCTGCTTTCGCCCAAGTACTGCACACGGCAACTCATCGATCGCGCTTTCGCCGAGGCGCAGGTGCGTCCGGAAATCCGGGTGGAGATGAACTCGATCGAGAGTATCGTGGCGACGGTCCGGCAGTCCGATTTGGCGACCATCCTCCCCCCGCTGGCTCTTTGTCAGCGTGAGGCGGGGCTCGCGAGCGTGCCGCTGACCGATCCCAAACCCAGGCGAAGCGTCGGGTTGCTCTGGCTGCGCGGCGCCCAACGCCGTGCCGCCGCGCAAGCCTTCGCGACCGTCGCCGAGCAGGCCTTGGCGGAACGCAGGCCACATGGGAAAAGACCGCCGCTCGATCCTACAAGCAAACAGCTGGCTTTTGGCTGAAAAGGGCGCTGTTTTCAGCACTTGGTTACCCCAAGCGTCGCCGTTATCCTTGCTCTTTGTGAGCAACGTGACGCAACTTCTGCAAGCCGCCCAAAGGGGCGAGCGCCGCGCGGAGGAACAGTTGCTGGAATTGGTCTATGCCGAATTGCATGCCATGGCGGAAAGGAAACTCGCCGGCGAGGCGGGCAACCATACGCTGCAGCCGACGATCTTGGTTCACGACGCGTGGATGCAGCTCGTCGGGGAGAGTGGCTCGGGCGGGTTTAGCAATCGCGCGCATTTCTTTGGCGCAGCCGCGCAGGCCATGCGCCGAATTCTCATTGACCGAGCCCGCCGCAAACACGCCGACAAACGGGGCGGCGGCGCGGAACATCTTGATCTGGATTCCGTGGACGTGGCGATCAATGCCGACGACACGACCCTGTTGCGCATCGACGAAGCGCTGGCCAAGCTCGCTCAAGAGGACCCGCCCACCGCAGCACTGGTCCGGCTCCGCTTTTTTGTCGGCCTCAAGAACAATGAAGCGGCCGAGGTGCTGAACATCTCCGAGCGCACGGCCAAGCGGCACTGGACTTTCGCGCGCGCGTGGCTTTATGACGAGCTGCGGGGTGACGGGCCGAGCTGAACGTTGGATCCTTTGGCCCTAACCCGGGGTCCTTTACGCATGAAGTATATGACGGGCGTGTGCCCGAACTGATGGAGCCAGGCCAAGCATCCTTGCGAGACGTGTTTGACGAGGCGGCGGAAATCGCCGATCCCGCGGCGCGCGCGGCGTTTCTCGACGCTGCCTGTCCGGGCGACCCCGCGCGGCGCGCGCGCGTCGAGCGGCTGCTCCTGGCGGATTCGCGCGCGGGAGACTTTCTGCGCGACCGGGCCGATCCGACCGGGCGGCTTCAGGAAAAAATCGGCGATCGAATTGGGCGATATCGTCTGCGCGAACGCCTCGGGCGCGGCGGTTGCGGAGTGGTCTATCTGGCGGAACAGGAGGAACCGGTCCGGCGCGAGGTAGCGCTTAAAGTTATCAAGCTCGGCCTGGATACACAATCGGTGGTGGCGCGATTCGAGGCCGAGCGGCAGGCCTTGGCGTTAATGGATCATCCGAACATCGCGCGCGTGCTCGATGCCGGCACGACGGACACGGGACGACCCTTCTTTGTCATGGAACTTGTCCGCGGCGTTCCCCTGACCGACTACTGCGATCAAAACCATTTATCCTTTGGGCAGCGGCTGGAATTGTTCATCCTGGTTTGCCATGCCGTGCAACACGCGCATCAAAAGGGTATCATTCACCGCGATCTCAAGCCCTCGAATATTCTGGTGGCGACGCAGGACGGCGCGCCGGTGCCGAAGGTGATTGATTTTGGCATCGCCAAGGCCACCGAGCAACGGCTGACGGGAGACGCGGGTCTGACGAGCTTAAACCAGTTCCTCGGCACGCCGGCTTACATGAGCCCCGAGCAAGTCGGCCTGGGCGGATGCGATGTGGATACGCGCAGTGACATCTATAGTCTGGGCGTGATTCTCTACGAACTGGTGGCAGGGCAGCCGCCGTTCGCGGCCAAGGACCTTGCCCAAGCCGGCCTCGACGAAATGCGCCGCATCATTCGCGAAGTGGACCCGCCCCGACCCTCGACGACCATCACGAGGAGTCTCCAGCCCAGTCGTCTGCCGCCCGCGCCGCGCCCGTCGCGCGAGCAACTCGCGGCCGTGCGCGGGGACCTGGATTGGATCGTG
The DNA here is from genome assembly GCA_035577805.1 of Verrucomicrobiia bacterium. Lineage (GTDB taxonomy): Bacteria > Verrucomicrobiota > Verrucomicrobiia > Limisphaerales > JADJPG01 > DATLUX01. The sequence goes on along the minus strand of DATLUX010000022.1, from coordinate 1,754 downwards.
ATGAAATGCCTCGAAAAAGATCGCACGCGCCGCTACGAAACCGCCAGCGGCCTGGCCAGCGATATTCGCCGGCACTTGGATCATGAGACCATCACGGCCCGTCCGCCGACCGCGCTGTACCGGTTCCAGAAAACTGTTCGCCGTCATCGGGTCGGATTCGGCGCCCTGGCCATGGTTGCGCTGATCCTGATTCTGGCCGTGGGGGTCAGCAGCCAGTCGGCGATTCGTGCCCGGCGCGCTGAAGTCCTGGCGACGCGGCGCCTGGCCGAAAGCAGGGCAAGTGAAGCCAAGGCGGCCAAGGCCCAGGAGGAGGCCACCAAACGCGCCGCCGCGGAAGCCACCGCGCGCAAGAACTCCGATGCCGTCTCGATTTTCCTCATGAACGTCTTCAGCGGCTTCACCCCTGGACGCGACCCCAAAAGTGTCACCGTGGCGGAAAGATTGTCCGATGCGGTGCATGAATTGCATAATCCTGGCTATGAGCTCGCGCAGCAAAAGGAGCTGTTATATCGGGTGGGCGGGGCCTACATCAGCCTGAATCTGCCTCAGCAGGCTGTTCCCCTCCTCGAGGAGTACCGCGATTACTGCCTGACCACGTTTGGCCCCGAGGACCCACGAACGTTCAAACCGATCAGGCTTCTGTCATTGGCTTATGACCAATGCGGGCGCCTTCCGGACGCCACCAAACTGATGGAGGAATCGCTCGAACGAGCCCGCCGGAGTGTCGGGTCGGAGGATCCTGGAGTCCAGGCCGGGATGGAGCTTCTTAGCCAGTTGTATGTGAAACTTGGACGCTGGAACGAAGCGATTCCGCTCCAGGAGGAATTGCGGCCCCTGATGGACAAGGCCAAACACCCGGCCAGCCGATGGACGCGGGATGAGCAAGCGTCACTGCAAAACGAGTTGGCCGGCAGTTATCTGGCGGTGGGCCGTTACGATGAAGCGATTGCCTTGAGAAAGGAACTGCTCGACCGCTCGATCCAACGACGCGGCCGGGAGCATCCTGATACCATCGAGGCCATGGATCAGCTGGCTTGCAGCTGCCTGACGGCCGGCCGGCGGACCGAAGCGTTGCAACATTGGACGGCGGCCTCAGCTGCCAATCAGGCCGACCGAATCCTCGATCTCAAGATCGCAGGCTTACTGGCTTGGTTTGGCGCGAACGCCGAGTATGAGGCAATGAGGGCGCGTCTGCTCAAGACCTGGGCCGGCACTGCCAACAGCCACGTGGCCAACTGCGTCGCTAAACTGGCGTCGCTTGGTCCGTTGGCGGATCCGGAGCTGCAACAACTCGCGCTACGCCTCGCCCGGCGGGCCCTCGAACTCGGACAAGAAGATCCACTTTTGCCCTGGTTCGAGCTGAGCCTGGGCATGGTCGAATATCGGCAAGGCCACTACGCAGAAGCCGCCAAAGCATTGCTGGCCGCGGACAATGGATCCGAACAGTCCTCCCGTGACCATCGGCCATTCATTCAGGGCACTGCCCGGTTTTATCACGCGATGACCCTCTTTCAGCAGGGCAACCAGGCCGAAGCCAAAGACATCCTTTCCGCGACCGCAGCTGCCATGAAACCCTTGCCGGCGAACGACAAGGATCTTCTCGCCGCCAGGACGAATCAAGACGACCTCGTCCTTTGGCTGGCTTACCAGGAAGCCAGGGCGTTGTGGGAGAAACCGGCCTCACCCCGATAGCGCTGGTCGCTCATCGAACCGAGGTGATGGTGCCTGACCGGCGCGCCCGCCGCCGCCTTAGG
>DATLUX010000021.1:0-27481 GCA_035577805.1 Verrucomicrobiia bacterium | reverse complement strand
ACGCACATTGGACCCATGAACCCAAATCTAACGTAGCAGCCGAGGTAACGAGGCTCTGATCTCTTTCCCGACGAACGCGCCCGGATAGAGTGAGCCTCCTTACGTCGGCTGCTACGAGACAGGAAAGGTTCATGGGTAGCTGGCATCTGCTTGTGCACGCGAATTGGGGCCTTGAACTTAAATCTAACGTAGCAGCCGAGGTAACGAGGCGCTGATCTTTTTTCCGACGAACGGGTTGGGGTAGAGTGAGCCTCCTGACGTCGGCTGCTACGGAGGGGAAGGTTCATGGGTAGCTTCGACCTCCGAATTTCGGACGCACATTGGGGCCATGAACCCAAATCTAACGTAGCAGCCGAGGTCACGAGGCTCTGATCTTTTTCCCGACGAACGCCCCGGGATAGAGTGAGCCTCCTTACGTCGGCTGCTACCTGAGGGTCAGGTTCATGGGTAGCCCCGACCTCCAACATTTTGGACGCGCATTGGGACCATGAACTGCTCCCTCTCCCCTCAACGGGGAGAGGGCCGGGGTGAGGGGTGAGAAGGCCAAGAGTTTCGAGTTCCCGAAGGTCAGGTTCATGGGTAGCTTTCACCTGCACGTCATGTGCACGCGAATTGGGGCCATGAACTTCCACTGAAAAAGAGCCCTCACCCCCAGCCCCTCTCCCATCGGATGGGAGAGGGTGGCCGCAAGGCCGGGTGAGGGTCTGTTCATGGGTAGCTTCCACCTGCACATGACGTGCACGCGCATTGGGGCCATGAACTTCCACTGAAAAAGAGCCCACACCCCCAGCCCCTCTCCCACTCGCCTCGGCGAAGCCTCCGGCGTAGCCAGGGTCGGATGGGAGAGGGTGGCCGCAGGCCGGGTGAGGGTCAGGTTCATGGAGAGAGCCTCCATCTGCTTTTCCGCTTTCCGCTTTCCGCTTTCCGCTTTTCCTCCAGCGGTTCATGGGGAGGAAACATCAGGCTCTTTCACGGCGCTATTGCCGGGTTTGCCAGGCGACTTCTCCAGAATCATCCGGGCGCGTTTGTAATCGAAGATGACTTTGAATCTGCGGAGCAGATCCCAGCCTAGATGCCCAGCTAGAGGCGGGTCCACCGGAGACCCTTCCAGAAACAAACTGGCTTCTGGCCGGTCGATGACAACGTTTCCCAGGCGCAGCTGGGGCAGATGACTGTCGTGGGTGCGGGCGGCGCCACCGACGCCATAACGATTGCCGCGGCCGCCGCCGGGCAAGTTGTTGGTCGGTTCCAACCGGTTGGCTTCGACGAAATGGCGCCCGATGCAGATGCTGCCGTCGCAGCCGGTGTCGATCTCGAATCGGGCCTTTGTTTCCGACTGATCTGGCAGGCGCACGGACGCTTCCACCACGGGGGTGTCGCCCGAGAAACGTAGCGGCAGAATCTCTCCGCCTCCGGCATAGGCAAAGACGTCCGGCTCGTGTAAACGGAGCTGTTGGCTCTGCGAGTCGATCTCCACCACAAAACGACGGAAGAACCCCGATCCGAGAATGCCGTCGCGCCGGCGCCGGCTTGGGCTGGAACCGGGCAGGGCGGCGACGCGGCGCGGTTTCCAGGTGGCCTCCCCGAAAGCGAACAGCGGTCCCTCGAACACGTCGGTTTGTTCTTCGCCGGCGATTCCAACAATGGTGATCCGCCGTCCGGTGCGCGGCAGTCCCAGAGCCGTCACATGTTCCGGGTGGAGCATGGTCATGGAATAACCTGTGTCGAGCAACAACAGTAACGGCACGGAATTCGTAACCTGCGCGGGCACCATGACATGTCCGCGATGCAGTTGGAAGGGGATCTGCGCAGGCCCCGAAGCCGATTCAGCGGCGTGAATGAGCCCGGCGCTGAACAGCGCGATCACCAGCAAAACAACCTTGGCGGGGCAGGTGCGGATTGGGACGAGAGGTCAAGTCCGCGCACCGGAACGTGGCGCAGCGCGCGGATCGATTTTTGGCTATGGGGCCTTCGGCGCAGTGATCCAACTGAACGTCAGTTGCACATCATCACTCGTTTTGATCAAGCCCAGGCCGATGTCCGGGGCGGGTGGGCTGATGCCGAAATCGGTCATCTTCAACGCGGTTTTGCCGGTCACCTTCAGTTTGGTTCCCTCCACCTTTTCGATGGTAACGGCCATCGTATTGGTTTTGGTGACGCCGGCAACGGTGAGCGCGCCTTTGGCATCGTATTGACCCGCGCTGCCCGCTTTCGGTGCCAGCTCCAGCACGCGATACTCGATGATTTTGTGATCGGTAAATTTCATGTGCTCCTGCATGACGGCGTCCATGCGGTTGCCGCCGCTGGATTTGAGCGAGCGGACCGGGATTTTAACGTCCACTTTGGGGGTGACCACGGCGCTGGACGCGTTGCCCGGGAAATCCGCTTCCAGTTCGAGGGATCCCCCGATGACGTCTGTTTCCGCGTGCCACTTGTGCACGGTGGAATCGCCGTCCATGCGCACTTTGCTGCTGTTGGGCACGGGTAAATAGTGAACCGTCTCGGCCTGACACGGGACGGTGGCCACCCAGGTCAATCCGAGCAGGCCAACGGAGAGGGAGGTAAATGACTTCATGAACATGCCAGCATTGCAGACGAGCCCGGCGGAGCCGTCAAGCGTCTTCTGGTTCACGGTTCAGGGTTCGGGGTTCAGGGTTCAAGGTTCGGGGTTCAAGGTTCGGGGTTCGGGGTTCACGGTTTCAGGGTTGCACATCGGCGCATAACCCCGAACCCCGAACCTACACGTGGAACCACTCGTCGCGGAGTTCGACGCGTTTGCGGCCGGCGACGGCCTCGTTGGTTTTGATGGCGAGCACGGTGGCATCAAGGCCTTCGCGCCAAGTGGCGGCATGCTGGAGTTCGATGGTAGCCAGGTGTTTGGCCAGGGCGACTTTGTCGGTGGTGTTGTAAGTGCTGGTGAAGTCTTCCACGGCCCCGCGGACCTCATTGACGTTGGAAAGGAATGCTTCGAGGGCGAAAGCCAGAGGGGTATTGGTGAACGGGACTTCCTCCTTGCCCTCATTTTGGCCCGTGCTTTTGCTGGCGTTGGCAACCAAGGCGATGCCGGTTTCTTTGTAGAACACTTCTTTGCTGGCATATACTTCCCACCCCAGAAGCGGCGAATCGACTTCTTTAAAGAGCCAGGCTTTGCTGCCGCGCATCATGACCGCGGCGTCGCTGCCGTAGAACATCTCGTAATCGCCATCGAACGAGTTGGCCAGACTGGCCGTATAGACCCCCTGCAGATGGCCCGGGAACTCCAGCACCGCCTGGATCGTGTCAAAAACCTCGCGTCCGTCATCCCAGCGCATGATCCCTCCGAAGCCAGTGACGGCTTGCGGCCGATCCTTGAGCAACCAAACCATGCTGTCGATGTGATGAACCGCGATCTCGCCGGCCAGCCCGATGGAAAGGTCCTTGTCCAGACGCCAATTCACGGCTTTTTCCCGATCCGGATTCGAGGAAGCGAAACGCCAGCTTTGTTTCTTGTGCCATTGCGCTCGGGCCATGACGGGTTTGCCGATCGCGCCAGTCCGAATGAACTGTAACAAGAAATGCCGCTGCGGATCCGCACGGAGCGACAGACCCGGTTGGAAAACCTGTCCCACGGCGGCCTGGGCCGCTGTGGCGATGGCGCGAGCATCGTCGAGGGTGGTGGCCAGGGGCGCTTCGCAGTAGACATGTTTCCCCGCCTGCAAAGCTTCGATGACGATGTCCTTGTGCTGATGCGATGGCGTAGCCACGAACACGGCTTGGATCGTTTTGTCCTCGAGAATCTTTCGGTAATCCTCCGTGGCCAGGGCAGACGGCGAATCCTTGGCCGCACGCTTGATCATCAGGGGATAAGTATCGCAAAGGCCTGCGACTTCCGCTTCGGCTTGGCGCTGGAGCGTGCCCACGATTTCGCGGCCCCAGACGCCCAAGCCAATGACCCCACACTTGACCTTGGGGCCGACCAAGGCGTTGCCCGCCGCGTTCTTTAACGGTTCAGCCGCGCGCAGTTCAACTCCGCCCAGCATGGTCATGAGAGTGGCAATGGAACCGCCACGCAGAAAATCGCGGCGCGAAACGTCGATGGGTTCTTGCGAGTTCATGGACGGGTCACTTTGCCGGGATAAGCCTGGGATTGCCAACGAATTCTTTCGTCTGCGCGTACGTAGAGGCGCATTTCTGATCGAATGCGGAGTGCGGAATGCGGAGTGCGGAATGCCTTCGCTACCGATTGGGAGTAGGAGCCGAGGTAACGAGGCTCTGCTCAATTCGAGGTCAGATACTTTAGCAGCTCAATCTGTTCCCGTTCATTCAGGCTTTCCAGCAGCCCTTCGGGCATGAGGGACGATTCGCTGGTGGTGCGCTGGGCAATGTCGGCTTTGGGGATGGCGACCTGTTCCACGGTGGTGCGCAAGGTCAGGACGGTCGGGGCGTCGTTGACGACGATGCCGGAGATCACGTCGCCTTTGCGGGTCTCGACGGTGGTCATCTGGAAATCCGTGCCGATGACCGCGTTGGGATCGATGATGTTCTCGAGGAAATAGCGCACTCCGTTTTTGCCTGCACCGGTCAGTTCGGGGCCGAGCACCACGCCATCGTCGCGCAGACGATGGCATTGGGCGCACAGTTTCTGGAAATGCGCGCGGCCGGCCCCGCCGCCGTCGAATGCCCAGAGTGGGGCTTCTTGAAAGATCTTTTCGAGTCGATCGATCCGGGCCTGTTTTTCGCCGGCCGTGCGCTGAAATTTGCCCCAGGTGGCCGTCACCCGGCGATCGACTTCCGGATTATGCAACTGCGTGAGTTGCCGGACATGAAACGCAGTGAGCTGATCGCGTTTGACTTGGCCGGCCGCTACGCCATCCAGCAGGGCCAACGCAAACGAAGCGCGGGTCATGAGCGTGTTGAGCGCCCCCGCCCGATCGGCCCCCGGAAAGCTTTCGTAGCGCCGCAGTAAGGCTGGCGGAACCTCTGCCGAGTCGAACCGGGCCAACAACCGAATCGCCATGGAACGGAAGGCAGCTTGATCGAGCAGGGAGAGGAACACCGGCAGGGATTCTTGATCCAAAGCCCGGCTAAGCACGCCGAAGGCATGTTTACGCGAGTCCAGGTCGGCTTTGGAATCTCCCAACGTCGCCCGCAGGCGTGGGAACATCGAGTTGTCCCCGAAGATACCGGCCAGCCGCTCCGCTTGACGGACCACACGCAGATCTTTGCTGGCGTAGAGGCCCGCGGCGACCTGATCCCAGGCCGAGCGCCGTTCGGCCGTGGCCTTGGGGGCGTTTGTCCCGGCTGCATTCGCTGAAGAGGCCGGCATGTTTTCCACCGCCAGAGTGACGGCGGTGAGCAAACGTCTTTGGTCATCGCCGCGCAAGGCGGACAGACGCGTCAGGGCCTTCTGCAACCCCACACCGTCCTGGCGGGCGGCGTACCAAACAATCCAGTCGGTAAGCTGCGGGAGGAGAGTTCGATCCGCCAAGGCCAGCGAACGTTCCAGGTTTGTCGGAAGCCGGGGCGCCAGGCTATGCCAAAGGAGCTGCGGCAAATTGCGATCTTCGCGATCCTCCCCATGCTGGCTGAGCGCTTCCAGGATGGGCCAGGCCGTTTCGTCCGGCAACCGTTGGCTGGCCGAGGCCAGATAAAGCCGGACGACCGGCGAGGGATCGAGGCGCGCCAGTTCGGCCAACCGTTTGGCGGTTGAGCCTGACACTTTGGGCGATTCGACGCTGAGTTGGATGGCCCAGGCCCGCACATATTCGTCGGGGTCAGCCAACGCTTGAAGCCTGGCCGTTTCCGCAAGGGCCCTGGCGCTATGCAGACTCCAAAGGCCGCTCAGACGGCGGCCGGGATCAGGGTCCTGGCTGGAAAAGTTTTCCAGTTGCCGAAGGGCGTCCGGATCCAGCGGGCGCGTTTGGGCCCGTTCGGCGAGTAATCGGCGGGCGGTGCGCCCGAACCATTCATTGGGATGCCGGTGCAATGAGACCAACTGCAGGTCGTTGCTGGCGGAGAGATCGACGCGCACAGGGTGATAGCCGGCTTGCCATTGCATGCGATAGAGACGCCCATTGCTGCGGTCCCAACGTTCGGTGTTCGGGTTGTGACAATGTTGTTGATCGTACCAATCGATCGAATACACCGCCCCATCCGGACCGCATTGCAGGTCGACCGCGACGTATTTGGGATCGCTGCAGAAAAACAGGTCACGTCCCGCATGCACGGTGTCGAAGCCGGAACCCAGTCGTCGATTCACCTGTTGGTTGATTTGGTGGCCGTGTAGGTTGTGGGTGAACAGGTGGCCGCGATATTCGGCGGGCCAATTATCTCCCAGATAAATCATGGTGCCCACGTGGGAGTGCCCGCCATAGATGGCGTCGGTCCCCGGCGCGCCTGCCCCGCCCGCCCCATGATCGTAGCGGGCACTGGCCAGCAGATAATTCCGGAACGCGGGATATTCCGGCGGCGGCTCGGCGATGATGTAGGGCGCGTAGTTGGCGTTGGCCTGGTTCCAGAACTGGCCGCCTTGGATGACGTGCGTGGTGAGGCCGCGTCCAAAGTAGCTGCGGCAATGGGTCATGAAGAGTTGCCCGCGTTGATCGTAGTCCAGGCCCCAAGGGTTACTGCCGCCATGGGCGAAGATCTCGAACTCATGACGAGTGGGGTGATACCGCCAAACCCCGGCGCGCAACTCAAGTTTTTGGTCATCGGAGGCGTTGGGTTTGCCAATGCGTGCGTAATTAAACACGCCCTGAATCCCGTAGAGCCAGCCGTCCGGACCCCAGAGAAAGCTGTTCAAACATTCGTGCGTATCCTGGTAGCCGAAGCCAGTCAGCAGCACTTGGGGCGGACCGTCGGGAACATCGTCGCGATTGCGATCGGGAATGAAGAGAAGCTCCGGGGCGGCACCGACCCACACGCCGCCGTAACCGAGTTCAAAGCCGCTTACTAAATTGAGGCCCTCCGCGAAAACGCGCCGCGATTCAAAGCGTCCATCGCCGTCGTTGTCGCTGAAGATGACCAGTTTATCTCCGCCCTGGCCGGCCGGTTGTTTCTGGGGATAACTGTAGGCCTCGGCCACCCAGATGCGGCCACGCTCGTCGAAGGCAAACGCAATGGGCTGCTGCAAATCAGGTTCGGCCGCCACCAAATCCACTCGGAACCCTTCCGGCACGTACATCTGCGCCAGGGTCTGTTCCGGACCCGTCCGCGGCGCTTGCGGCATCGGGTTGGGTCTTAAATGGCGCAGGACAGGGCTGGATTGGAGGCGCTCGACGTTCGGCAGCGGATCCTCCGCCTGCAGCGAAAGCGCGGCAGACAAAAGCAGGATCACCACCAGGGGCACGAAATGCATGCAGCTCTTTAACTACTGCGCAGTTCTTTGACGCGGATATTGCGGAACCAGACGGTGCCGTGATCGCCCTGGAGGAAGATGGAGCCGGGTTCAGTGACATTTCGGTCGAGTTCACTGCCGGTGGCTTTATCGCAGGGGACCTGGTCATGGATCTTTTTGCCGTTGAGGATGACGGTGATCTTGTTGCCGATGATGGTCGCTTCGACGGTCTGCCATTCGCCGCCGGGCTTGGAGGCGAATTCATCCGGGGCTTTGACGCCGTAGATGGAGCCGTTGCCGTGTTTGTCCGGTTTACCGGTTTTAAAATCGCCCAGGATCTGGATTTCGTGCCGGCCGCGCAGATAGAACCCGCTGTTGGAATCATCGGGCACTTGGTACTCATAGCGCACCGTGTAATTCCACATCTTCTGGTCGTGGACCAGGTCGGTGCCATGTTCACCAGGGTTCACCGTGTTTTTGAGGACGCCGTTTTCGACCGTCCAGGAGTTATGACCATCCTTGCGACGCAGATGCCAGCCGGTGGTGTCTTTGCCGTTGAAGATCGAGAGGAACCCGGCTTCATCCGCGGCGAAGGCAACGGCGCTGCTGAGACAAAGACCGGCGAGGAGCGTGAGTGCTTTTTTCATGATGAGTTGAGTTGAGTTGAGTTGAACGTAAGTGGAATCGCAATCGCGAAGTGAACGGTGAAAAGCGTGACGTCAGTTCCGGCTGAACGGGATGGCAGAATGGTTAGGCAGAATGGTTAATCTGAGTGCGAAGGCCGGGCGGCCGATTTGGTTTGTGGTTTGGCATTGCCTTTGGCCAGGCCGAGCGCCCACTGGATCCCGCCCAGGATGTGTTGTTGGTAGGCCAGGCTGACCTCGCGCGAATTGTTGCGCTTGAAGCCCGGAGCCGTGTCGGCATCCCAGATATCTTCGCGATGGCCCAGCGATGTATAAAAGATGCGTCCCTTGCCGAAGGTTTTGCACCAGGCGATCGGGAATTCACCCGGGGTTTTTTTGTTGGGCTCACGATCGAGCTTCAGCAATTGGTGGACGGTGGAGTTGGTATAGCTTTTGAGGAGATAAATCTCGTCATGAACGGTCCAGGTGGCAGGCAACGAATGGGTGGCGGCGTGCTTTTTGTCCTGGTTCAGGCAATCGACAGTGGCTTGGGAGCCGTGGGTAAGAAATTCGCCGCCGATCATCTCGACGAACGGCTGGAACCCATGGAAGGTATCGCTGGCGCTATGCATGCCGACGAACCCATGCCCGGCCTTAACCCAATCGATGAAGGCCTGAGGATCGGGCAAGGGCAGGTCGCCGGTAGTATTGGCGAAGATGACGGCGTCATATTGTTTGAGGGCAGTGGCGCTCATTTTCTCGGCGAGCACGCGTTTCTGTTCGGCGCCGTATTGTTTCAATTGCTCCTGGTAAAGGGCGTCGGCGGCTTTGAACTTTTCCATGGCCGCATTGAATGCCTCTCGATCGGCCTTGAGTTTTTCAGCATCCCCGGTGTCCTTGGGTTCACTGGGTTTGGCCGGTGCCGGGGGCGGAGTGACGCGCGCGTATTCGACGGTGAACGAACCGCTGTCCTGGCCGAGTTTCTCGAGGATCCGCTCGGCGGTTTCGATGGAACTATGGCGGAAACCGGTGGTGGTGGTGACGACCAGGACTTTTTTGGGTTTGGATGCTCCCGAGCAAGCCAGGGTGAAAGCCAGGAACATCGTGACGACCGCACGGAGCTTGGGCGCAAAGGTGGAACGGTTCATGGGCCGTTGATAATAGTTCCATCGGGGCGCGTCAACCCGGCACTGGGTTGGGGGATGGGGCAGCCAAGGATGGAAATTCATTGCCTGGAAGCGGTTCCGCTTTAGAGTGGAGCGCGCCCCGGCGCCGGTTCTAGCGGTTGGGCTTTCGGTCTGGGCTGGCGGCGGGACCAACATGATTCGCTCATTTGCCTTCACTACGCAGGGCAAGCTGCACAGCAAAGACATTGAAACGTTCCTGATGCCGACGCTGCTGGCTGACACCAATCTGTTCCTCTGGTTGGATCTGGAAAAGCCGACGCCGGAGGAAACCAAGCTGGTGTTAGAGGATATTTTCCATTTTCACCCCTTGTCGATCGAGGACTGCGTGTCGGTGAGTTCATCGCCGAAAGTGGAGGAGTATGCACCCAAGGACGAGGACCGCTTTTGGCCGTATCTGTTCATCGTGGTCCACGCGGTGGATTACAGTCGGAAAGACGGAGTTTTTGCGACGAGTGAATTAAACTTTTTTCTCGGGAAAAACTTCCTGGTCACCTATCACGAGGTGCCGTTGCGAGGTGTGCAAGTGACGGAGGAACGTTGCGTGAAGGGAAGTGTGCACATCGCCCGCGCGCCGGACCGGGTCGCGCACACGCTCCTGGACCGGATCGTGGAGAACTACAAGCCGGCCTTGGACGAGCTGGCCTTTGAGATTGGCGAGTTGGAACAGCAGGTGGTGGAGAATCCATCGCCAAGCCTGTTGAACCGGATCATCCAAATCAAAAAGGAAGTGCTGCACTTGCGCCAGATCATCGGCCCGCAACGCGAAGTGTTGTCGCGGTTTGCCGCCGGAGAATTCAAATTGATCCGGCCGCATCTGGTGCCTTATTACCGCGATGTTTACGACACCCTCTATCATATTGGGGAAATGGCTCAGAGTTACACCGATTCGCTGACCGGCTTGTTGCACGTCTATCTGAGCATGTCCTCCAATCAAACCGGCGAGGTGGTCAAGTTGTTGACCATGATCACCATCATCACCACGCCCCTGATGATCGTGGGCACTTGGTACGGCATGAACTTCAAAAACATGCCTGAATTGGAGATGCGCTTTGGCTATGAACTCGCCATCGCCATCATGCTTGTCTCCACCTTCCTCACCTGGGCCTGGTTTAAGCGAAAGAAATGGTTCTGATCCGCTTCGTGTTCGGGAAGGCGCCCCCCGTCGGGCGGCAGACGCCCGCGGGCCGAACGCGTCCACCTGGACCCGGTGGCTTCTCGGGGAGCCAGGTGGGCTCTTCGCTCGTGCTGTAATCATGGCCGCTCCTAAGTCCAGTTTTCTTGATCGCGTACTCGAACGCATCCGGCGTCTCGATCCCGAAGGGTTGCAGACCGTGGTCCAGCGCCTGGCCCGCGAACGGACCTTCCTGGAAACGCTCTTTAATACCATCGAGGACGGCGTCCTGGTGGCCGATGAGACCGGCCGGATCCTCTACGTAAACCAGGCTGTCACCCGCTTACTGGGCCTCGACCCGGCCACCGCTGAGGGAGAATCCGTGCAGCACGTGCTGCCCGAACTGGATTGGCCGAAGCTGGCCCGGTTCGACAAAGCCGGAGGCAAATGGGTCTCGCGCCATGAGTTTGATATCAGCTATCCGCGTCCGCGCCTGATTCATCTGTATGCCGCTCCCTTGGACGGCGAAGCCATCGGCAGCTCCGGCGTGGCGTTGATTCTGCACGATGCCACGGAGGCGCGCCAACGGACACAGGAAGCCATCGACAGCGAGCGGATGCAGGCCCTGACTTTGCTCGCCGCCAGTGTCGCCCACGAGATCGGCAATCCCCTCAATGCGTTGGATATTCACCTGCAGCTCATGGAACGTGAGGTGAAGAAATTGCGGACGCGCGCCGGAGCCGAACCCGCCGCAGCGGCCGGTGCCCCGACGCGACGCAGCAAGGCGCGGGCGGCAGGCCAGGCGGGCGCAACCGTCGAGTTGGCTGAGATTGCCGCCAAACTGGAACAATACCTGGCCGTGTCCAAGGGTGAGATCGCCCGCCTCGATTACATCATCCGCGAGTTCCTGCAAGCCTTGCGTCCGACTCCGCCCAGGTTGCGATCGACCCATTTGAACGAGGTGGTGCTGGCTACGCTTGAGGTTTTGCGTCCGGAAATCAATAACCGCGGCATCACGCTGAAAGAAAAACTAGCCCGCTCTCTCCCGGCCGTGTCCATGGACCCGGCCCAGATCCGGCAGGCCTTGGTCAACCTGATCAAAAACGCCATCCAGGCCATGAGCAAAGGGGGGGTCTTGAAAGTGCAAACCGACCTGGGCGTGGAAGGAGTCGTCGTCAGCGTCGCTGACACCGGCGGAGGCATCCCGGAGGAGCAGATCAATCGTATCTTCGAACCGTTTTACACCACCAAGAAGAAAGGCTCCGGGCTCGGGCTGATGATCGTGCAACGCATCGTTCGCGAGCATCGCGGGCGCATCGATCTCGAAAGTCACGTGGGCAAAGGCAGCGTGTTCCGAATCTGGCTGCCCTTGCATGAACGGCCCACGCGCCTGATTCAGGAAGCCCACGGTGAGCAATCCAACTCTCCCTCCTAAACTAACGCCTACTTGGACTCTTCCGCGATGCGCAGCGAGTCCAGGATCCTCTCCGCCGCCGCACGCGGATCGGGCGCCGCGTAAATCGGCCGGCCGATCACCAGCCACGAGGCTCCCGCGGCCATCGCTTCGGGGGCGCTGAGCGTCCGCATTTGATCTCCAGCGGCGTCCTCCGGCCCGCGCACGCCGGGAGTGACTAATTGGAATTCCGCTGGCAGCACTTGGCGCAGCAGCGTTAACTCCAGCGGGGAACAAACCAGACCGTGCAATCCTGCCGAGGCCGCCAGACTCGCCAGACGTTCCACTTGTTTGCCCACGTTCGGCGGCAATCCCACCGCGCTCAATTCCGCGGCGTCCATGCTGGTCAAAACCGTAACCCCCAACACCAGCGGCGGCGAGGATCCTAGCGCGGCGGCGGCTTCCTGCGCGCTGGCTTCGGCCGCTCGCATCATCGCGGGGCCGCCCCCGGCATGGATGGTGAGCATCTGCACATCCAACCGCGTGGCGGCCGCCACCGCTTTGGCCACGGTATTGGGAATATCATGGAACTTCAGATCCAGAAAAACGGCGGCCCCTTGGCTGCGGATGCGCCGGACAATGTCCGGGCCCGCACTGGTGAACAGTTCGCTGCCGATCTTGAATGCACCGACTGCCTCGCGCACCTGCTCCACCAGCTTGAGCGCGCGATCCGCATCCGGCACATCCAGCGCGACAATAATCGGATTCGCCATACGCCCAGGATGCAGAGCGTTCTCGGGAGTGAAAAGAGAATTCAGGAATACGTCATGTCTTCGCAGACTGAAGAAAGCGCATCATGGAATCGCCGTGTTTCAAAGTTTTGATTTCGCGCCACGGCTCGGGAAAGGAAAGTGTATCGCGGCGAGTGTGGCCAAGCACGAACAGGCCATCTTTTTCCAACAACGACGCCAGGGTGGGATCATCGAGCAAACGTTGAGATAAGGAGGTCGAGCGGTGTCCGATGTTTTTCTCGCCGAAGGGCGGGTCGGCGAGGATGAGCTCAAAGCGCGCGCCGCTGGCGGCCAGCTGGGGCAGGGCAGTGAATACATCCTGGACCCGAAGTTGGAACTGGGCCCGTGGCAGGTGGGCGCGTTCGAGGTTTTGTTCGATGAATCGGGCGTGTTTGCGGGAAAGTTCGATGCAAGTGGCGGCGGCGGCGCCGCGGCTCAGGCATTCGAGGCTGAGAGCACCGGTGCCACCGAACAGTTCCAACACCCGCGCACCGTGCACCCGATCGCCCAGGCTGTTGAAGATGGCCTGACGCACCAAGTCCGGGGTTGGGCGCACGCCCAGACCGTCCGGAGTTTTGAGAATCACGCCTCCGGCCGTGCCCCCGATGATGCGCATCAGAGCGAGATAAACCGGATGTTCTGGACTTCGTGTTTGAACAGCACCTGGAACGAGTTGCGTTCAAAACGGACGTCGAGCGGGGCCCGTTTCTGGTAATGCTGCCAGAGCACGCGTCCGCTCCCGAGATCGAGGCGGCGCACGCGGATGTGAGGCGGGATGTCGAACATGGAAGTCAGTTCGGCGAACAATTCATTGGCCGACCCCTGTCCCGGATGCGCGTCGACCGTGTAGAGGAATTTTCCGGAGACATAAGCCACCAGGCCTTCGTCCACCGCGCGCCAGAGGGTTTTGCCGGTTTTCGCCTCGACCTTGAGCACCAGCTCGCGAAGTTTATCGCTCACATCGATCTGGCGAGAATACTTGATGTTGTCGGGCGTGGCGGTGGTGGTGTTGACGTAGATCATGCCTTGCTCATCGAAGAAAAGGCCGGTGGTGCCCACCGAAGGCAGGCGCCAGCGCACCGTGCCGCTGGCCAGCTCAAAGGCGGTCACTACGCCTTCATCGCAGACATAGAGTGTATCACCGCGTTCCGCGCAGGGGCCTTCCCCGTTCGGATTTGTCCCACTGGAAAACCCGAAGCGCGGCGGCTGCGCTGGGCACACATTATAATTCAGCTTGGCTTCCCAAAGTTTCTTGTTGCGTCGATCCAGCACCACTACCGACTTCGCGGCGGCGATGACGTCCACAGTGTCCAACGAAAAGACCGCGGGCAATCCGCTGACTGCGCCCTGCCAATCTTCCACTCCTTTGGCGGCGGGCCGTTTGAGTGTGACTTGATAGCGGCTCACGTTCTCTTCTTCGGTGTCACCGACGCGGTCCCGCTGCATGTCGTTGAGGATTTCGTTGGCTACCGAAGCGGTGTCGGAGGCACTGAGATTGGCGTTGAGCGCCGACTTCTTCGGGGGATCTTTCATCAGCTTGCGCGTGAGCACTTTGGCTTCCAACAAGCGTGCGGATAAGAGCAGCGGGCCGGACTTGCTGAGCACGACCGGCTCGCCTACCCCCGTCGGGATCGGCGTCTGGGCCGGAGCGGCTGCGGGACTGGCTTGCGGATCGCGCATCTCTGCCGTCAATCGTTGCTGGTTGGCATTGGCCGCCGCCACCGCGGGCAGCGCCAGACGCTGCGGCGTGGACAGCTTCTGGTAGTTGGCCGCCGCCGCCTTGGGATCGATGGGCTTCTCGCCCGCGCCTGTCCGGTCCGAACCGGTAAGCTTGGCCGAGGCGCCGCTGCGATCCTTAAGGTTGTTGGTGGAGGATTGCGATAAGACGGGCCTGACGCCTTGGTCCTGCAGTTCTTCACTGGTCACCTCACCGGAAGCGAGGTTGAACTGCATGTAGGCAGGAGCGCCTTCCCGGCTGGCCAGGAAATAAAGATGGCCGCCGTCGAGCAACCGTTTTCCCCGACTGAGATCCAACTTGATCTCCTGCGCGCTCTTGCCGGTCTGCCAGTCGAACCGAACGAGCTTGTCCGGGTAGGCGATCCAGACGTTTTCGCCATGTTGATAGAGATGCAGTTGGCTGGCGGCGTCGGTTTCGAGAGTTAATACGATTTCGTCGTAGTCCGGCGAGCGCAGGCTGCCCAGGTCTTCGCCATTGGACATGGCGGTTTGGTAGGCGGCCTTGTCTTTTTCATAGGCTTGCTTGGCCTCGGCGGCGATGCGTTGCCGGTCGATCAGCAAATTCGACCAAACTTCCTTGCCGGCCTTGGGATCGTGGCGGGCCAGAGTGCCGGCATGCAGAAACACTAATTGATCTGCTGATCCTTGGCCGAACTCGCCGGCCAACGCGGTATCGGTGAGTTTGGAGGCGTAAGCCACTTTAGGAATTGAACCGATCCACGCGTACCATAACCAGGTCCCGGCCCCCACCAGCACCAGCGCCGCCAACACCCCGACGGCAGCGTAGATCCGACGCCATTGCTTCGATTGCGCCAGATCGCGTTGTCCAGCAAAAGCAGGCAGGCGAATTCCTTGATCCTCAGCTTTGCCTTTGCAGTAGGCGGAACAGACATAACCAAAGATCTCCATGCACTTCGGACAGATCGGCTTCTGGCAAACCAGACACGAATGCGTCGTTAGCTGCGGCGCGTGCCGGGCACAAACCTGGGGCGCGGCCACTCCAGCCGCGGGCGCAGCGGCCGCGCTCGCGCCACTCACGCGAAGGGGCGTGGCCGTCCGCGGCGGCGCAACTGGGACCGCCGCCGGCGCGGATGGCGGATGGGTGGCCTCCGGTGGAACAGTTGGGGATGCGGCCGCCGACCCGGGGATCGCCAACCGGACCACAGGCGCGGCGGGCGCAGTCGGGGCCGCGGGAACCACGGCTGGACGAGATCCCGGCGGCGGCGCGATGACCACCGGCGGCGCGACCGGCGCGTGCGCCAACGGCGGCACCGAAGGCGCCGTTTGAATACTGCTGGCGGCTGAGGCCTGCTCGGCGGCGAATTGTTGTTGGATGAGCTGGTTGATCAGCGCCGAGTTGTCCTGGCCGCAGCTCTGGCAGATGAACCGGACCGGCGAGCGGACCATGTCGGCAGTGACATCAAAGGCGTATTTGGTCCCGCAGCCGCATTGGATTTTCATAAGGTAAGGGTCAGCGCTCAGGGTTTAGTAACGTCACATCAGCAGGCCAAGTCAACGCAAAGGGTATCGGGCCGGAGGCAGATTCCTGGCGGCCATCGACAAAAAGAAAGTTGCCACCGTATTTGTGATGGTTATTGCCGGGCGGCCGGCCGGTGGCGGAGAACGCCTGGGCGCCTTTAGGCTTGGGAGAAGCATCGAGCAGACGATCGCTCATCAGGACGTCGCTGGGCGGGTTGGTCTGAAGCCGGCCCATGAAATAGGCGTAGCTGATGTGCCGGCGGGTCAGCGGTTCGGCTGAGGGAATCGGGCTGTCCTTGCTGCCCGGGCAGATGAACGAACTGGAGGCGGTGGTGTATTGGGGGATCAGGATCGAGAGCGGTTCCTCCGGCGTGCGTGCGCCGGATAACGCGGGAAACCGGCCGTCGTGTTCGTTGGCATAGATCTCCATGGCCAGATAGATCTCCTGCAGATTCTTCTGGCAGGCCTTCAATTGGCGTTGCTGGTTGTTTCGGGAACCGAAGCCATGCCAAATCGTCACCAGGATGATGAGCAACGCCAGAGTAATGAGCAATTCCAGGAGGGAAAAGGCCGCTGGCGAGGGGAGTCCACCCAGTCTGACGTAGGAGCCTGTCGAAGGGACTCGCCCTGAGCCTGTCGAAGGGATCAACACGACTTGAGCTTATAGGCGGCCGGGCGATTGGAGGCAATTCTGAACTGCTGGTTTTTTCTTTCCTCGTCTGCCGGGTTCGCGTTTAGTCCCCGCTGCAAAACATGAAGATTGTGCTGGCTTACTCGGGCGGACTGGACACTTCGGTGCTGTTGTCGTGGATCAAAGAGACTTACCAGGCGGAAATGATTGCCTTCTGCGCCAACATCGGCCAGGAGGAGGAACTGCGGGGGTTGGAAACCAAGGCTCGCCGGACCGGCGCGTCCCGCATCTACATCGATGATCTTCAGGAGGAATTCGCGCGCGATTTTATCTTCCCGATGATCCAGGCGGCCGCGATCTATGAAGGGCAGTATTTTCTCGGGACCAGCATCGCCCGTCCGCTCATCGCCAAGCGTATGGTCGAGATCGCCCGTCGCGAGGGTGCCGATGCTATTGCCCATGGCGCCACCGGCAAAGGCAACGATCAGGTCCGGTTCGAGTTGACCGCAGCCGCGCTGGCGCCGCAGTTGGAGGTGATCGCTCCGTGGCGTGACGCCCGGTTTCGCCGGGAATTTCCCGGACGCGCGGAGATGATCGAGTACTGCGCGCGCAAAAAGATCCC
Source organism: Verrucomicrobiia bacterium (assembly GCA_035577805.1). GTDB lineage: Bacteria > Verrucomicrobiota > Verrucomicrobiia > Limisphaerales > JADJPG01 > DATLUX01. Next base: position 10,592 of record DATLUX010000021.1, on the reverse strand, counting down.
GGTGCAAGCCAGCGCCAAGAAGCCGTATTCGATGGATCGCAACCTCCTTCATATCTCCTACGAGGCCGGCATCCTGGAAGATCCCTGGTTCGATGCAGGGCATCTTTCCAATCGCGACAAGTTTACGACTTTGTCCGTGCTGCCCGAGGATGCTCCGGATCGGTCGGAGTTGGTCACGCTCGATTTCGTGCGCGGCAATTGTGTGGCGGTCAATGGCCGCAAGCTCAGCCCGCTCGGGGTGATGAAGCTGCTCAACAAACTCGGCGGCAAACACGGGGTCGGCCGGGTGGATATGGTGGAGAACCGATTCGTGGGCATGAAAAGCCGCGGGGTTTATGAAACTCCGGGCGGAGCGATCCTCCATTTTGCCCATCGCCAAATCGAGTCGCTCACGATGGATCGGGAAGTGATGCATCTCCGCGATTCGCTCATTTCCCGTTACGCGGAGTTAGTGTACTACGGATTCTGGTTTTCGCCCGAGCGCTTGGCGTTGCAAGCCCTGGTGAGGGAGAGTCAGAAGAACGTCACTGGCAGCGTGCGGGTAAGGCTCTATAAGGGCGGCATCCACGCCAGCGGCCGGCGCTCGCCGGTCAGCCTCTATAATCCGCACATCGCGACGATGGAAGCCGATCCGACGAAAGCCTATAACCAGGATGACGCCACCGGTTTCATTCGATTAAACGCGTTGCGTTTAAAGGTAGCGGCCCGGGTGCGTAAGGCCCGCCCATAGGCGCAGAGGGTTGCCCACAAATTGGCCCAGATGGACGCAGAGGGAGACGTTGCGCCCGCAGATCGATCGGCCGCCGGTCAGGCCACGTGGCGTTTTTTGAACACGGGGGAGGGGTCGGCCAGATTGAGCATGGACAGGTCGAGGCCGCCTTCGGGTTCGCGGCAGTGGGCTTGCTTGAGTTGGGCGGCGACTTTCTTGATCGTATCGGCGGCGTAATAGCGGATGGCGCCGACGCTCAGGGTGGCTTTGAAGATGACGCTGAGGAGGCAGTATTCATCGACGTTCATGACGATGATGCTGTTGTGTTCGCCCTGTTGATAAACGCTGGAGAAATTCTTTTCGCCCACCAGGGTGGCGATTCCTTCCGTCGCGGCGAAGGAAGCAGCGGAGAGGGCGGCCAGGGTGGTGGTGTCAAAATCATCAGCGGGCCCGCATTGGGTGATGATGAAACCGCCCTTGTCGATAATGAAGGCGGTGCCGGCATCGCTTTTGATCAGCAGCTCCTGCATGGCGCTGTTCAAGGTGCTGATATCGTCCTCGATCAGTTGGGGGAGCGTCGGCATATCGAGCGACTTTTGATGGCAACGATTCCTTCGACCACGGTCAAGCGACCCGGCGCTGGCTCTCGGCGATGAACTTCTGCAGCAAAAGGCGCGTGATCATATTGAGCGTCTCAAAAACGCCATCGCACTTGTGGGCGCAGGCGGTAAAGGAGGGGGCCTGTTCCTCCCGGTTGTTGAGCAAGTACTCCAGGAATTCGACCGGCGCGACGTTGGGCAGGTCGCGCTTGTTGTATTGAAGCACGTACGGGATGTCCGCCAGATTCAGGTTCAAGCTGCGCAAATTGTCTTCGAGGTTTTGGAAGCTCTTCACGTTCTCTTCCATCTTGTCATAAGTGGAGTCGGCCACGAAGACGATGCCATCCACGCCGCGCAGCACCAGTTGCCGGGTAGTGTTGTAAATCACCTGGCCGGGCACCGTGTAGAGCTGGAACTTGGTTTTGAACCCCTTGATCGCCATCGCTTCGATCGGCAGAAAATCGAAGAACAACGTGCGGTCCGAGCTCGTGGCCAAGGACACCAGTTTGCCCTTGTTCCCGTGGGCCGTCTGCACATGATCATGAACTTGCACCAGGTTGGTGGTCTTCCCGCCCAAGGCGGGGCCATAATAGACAATCTTGACCTGGAGTTCCTTCGTTGCCTGATTGATGATCGCCATATTGGTGAGGTTACTTGGTGTGCCGGCTCAGTTCGGTGGCAATAAGTTGGAGATCCGCCAGCGGAAGGACCGTCCCTGGTTTGCCCAGCACGGCAAAATAAATGATTCCTGCGTTATAGATCTGGAGCGTGCCAGCGCTGACGGCAAAACTCACGGCATTGGCCTCGCCCAACTGCAGTTCCTTCGAGTACTGGTTGAGCCGCCCGAAAATCTGCGGCACGAACGCCGAGATCATTTCTGTCTTGAGCTGGTTCGGCATGTTGCTGGCCACGAGGAGGCCGTCTTGCAGCGCGATCAGCGATCCCGCCACATTGGCCAGCTGCGTCGTGCGCTGCACAATCTCGTTGGGCGTCCAGCTCTTCTTTTGGGGTTCCCCGAACAGTTCCGAAAGGTTCGTCGCCGGCTTCCGCGCCGAAGCGGCGGCTGACATCGGCGTGGGCGTCGGCGCGGGCGCGGCGGGCGCGGCGGGCGCGGCCGCGGGAGCCGCCGGGAGTGGCGCCGACGAAAACGGCGGCGGTGGCGTCACCGGGGCCGACGCGACTGGTGCGGGCGGGGCCACTGGTGCGGGCGGGGCCACTGGAGCAGGCGGGGCCACTGGAGCAGGGTTGACTTCTGCGGCCGGCGAGTTTGGTCTCCCTGCCGCGCTGAACAGGTCCGGAATACTTTCCGTGACACTCCTCTTCCGGCGGGCGGTGGCGCCGCTGCGGTACTTCACGAACAGTGGGGCGAGCAAACCAAGCGGCAAGGCGACGCGAGTCTCGGCATTAATGGACACCTGCGCGGGCTGGGAAGGCGGGTTCAGCCACGAACACAGGTCGCGCCACGCAAACTCGACCCGACCCGCTTTGATTCCCGGTTCCACGGCGGGCAGCGGGATATCGATGCGGGATCCGGCCAAACCGAACTGCGCGATGTCCCGCAGAATGGGTTCTGGCCAGCCTGTGGCAATGATTGTGATCGGCAGGCAGAGGAACCCGTTTTCGATCGTTGGCTCGGCCGCAGACGTGGCGACCACCGGAACAGGCGCCGGCGCCGGCACCGGGGCGGGGATGGGGGCCGGTGGTGCGAAGCCGGCGGGAATAGGGATGGGCGGCGCGACCGGTGCAGGTGGCGCGACCGGTGCAGGTGGCGCGACCGGTGCAGGTGGCGCGACCGGCGCCGGCTGGACAGGCGGCTGCGGGTGAACGTGCCCAACCGGAGCCTTGGGTGCCTTGGGTTCCGGCACATCAAAGAGCGGTTGCAACAATTCCGGGCTGGTTCCAGAGGCTTGCTCCGCCTTGCGGAAGAATTCGGTGATGTTCTCGGCGTCCGCTGCCTGCCGGTTCACCGGATTGGCGCGGATGAATTCCAGGAACAGCGGAGTCAGCGTCTTCAGCGGCAGTTCCAGCACGACCTCGTCATGCGGAGACGCCGCCGCATAGATCGGGGTGGGCTGAATCCAGGAACGCAGGGTTCGCCACGGATATTGAATCCGCGCCCGCTTGAGTCCTTCACAGATCTCCACAGGAGGCAACGCCACCTTGGCATCCGGCATTTTTAATTGCGCCAGCTCCTGACGAATTCCATCGGGCCAATTTTCGGCGATGACGTCCAGTGCAATAAAGAAACTCGCTCCGCCGAACGAAGTCGGCATTACCAGTGGCGCCGAGGTGACTTGAGCGGACGGCCGAAGAGGGCCCGGACCGGATGTGCGGGCCGCCAGCGGAACGGAGGAGGCCGGTTTGGGATGCGGGAAAGGAATCGGGATGGAGGGCGAAATGGGGGGGCTTCCTGCCATCCGCATTGGCGCCGACGGAGCTGGGCTGCTGGGAGCGGCCGCCTGGGCCGACGACATCGACAGCGGCATGATATTGTTTACGGGCATGGCCACGGGCGGCGCGGCGGGCGCCTGGCCGGGAGGCCGTAGCTGAGGGCCGACCGGAGCTGCCGGAGCGACTGGAGCCGGAGGGGCGGAAAGATTTTGCCGGGCAAATGTGGACGTATTGGAGACTTCTTTCTTCTCCATGACCCGCAAGGGGGCCAAACGTTCGCCTTTAGCGCCAAACAGGTCGGGCACTTCCTGGGATACCTCGACGCGGGACTGATCAGGGCGTCTGGCAAAGGTATCGGGGTGCAGTTGAGTTAGGATTTCGCTGAGCGGCAGGTCCACCAAGCGGGTATCCTCGGCCGGGGTATTAATGAAGACCCCTGGGGGCGCTCCTCGACGCAATTCGCCGAAGCTGACTTTGACTGAGCCGTGGGGGATCTGTTCGAGGACACTCTTGCGGGGGATGGTGTAATTATAGCCAGCGACACCGGCGGGAGCCAGTTTCCCCCAAAGTTCCTGGGGGATCACCTTGATGATGGCCGAGTAGGGGATGGTAATCCCATCCGTCCCACCTGGCTGAGTTGACATACCCCTGGGCACGGGATGCATCCCGACTGTCCCGTCTCTAGACAATGTTGGGCCTGGCCGTGCGCCGGCGGGCGCGTGAGACCGTGCCGAGGCCGGGGTGGCCTGACGAGCCGGAGCCGGGGGAGGCTCGGCCTTCTTAAAGAGTTTTGAAAAGGCGCCAAACATGTTGCTTCGCGGTGTCGAAGCAAACCACGAGCCAGAAAATCCGGCGCCCTGGAGATTTCTCCGCCCGTCCGCCCGTCGCTGGATTTTCAGGTGAAGCTGTTGGCCAGGGCCGTTGTCTTTCGGCCGCCCTGCTCGACCTAATGAACGGCCGCGCCAATGAAATAAAAGTACCGGAGATTATCCGCACAATCTGGGACCGAGTCGGGCCACGCTGGGAAATTTTGACGATGCGGCAAGTTTGATGTGGTGCTGCTCAGCAGCCGGGGCCGAGGGAGGCGCACGTGGAGAAAAGTGGCCTCAGGGGGGGGGGCTCCAGCAGGGTTTTGATCTGGTCGTTCGAAAACCTGCTAATGCTCCACGCGAATTTGACGATAGTAGATGTCGGACGACAATCTTAATCTGCGATAAACATGCCAGGACAGCCGAAAATTCTGCTTTTGGACGAGGATCAGGATTTCTTGGATCTCTATCGGGAGATGTTGAGTCAGCATCTGCCCAGTCTTCCCGAAGTTCGCGTGGCCAATTCCGGCTCCCGCGCTCTGTCGATTCTGGAGTCCGAACAGTTCGCTCTTCTGATTACCGAACTGAACCTCTCGCACATGGACGGCCTGCAGGTGTTGACGATCGCGCGTCGCAAACATCCGCAGATGCGGCTGGTGGTGTTGACCGCGATCCGGGATGAGCAGTTCCGGACGCGCGCCTATGCTTTGGGAGTAGATCAATATTGGATCAAACCCGAGACGGATCAGGAAATGGGCTTGTTTATGGAGTCGATCGAATCGCTGGTCAGTCGTGAGGCGCACGGCGGTTTCCGCGGCGTGCAAAGCAAGAGCATGGTCGACATCATCCAGCTCGAATGCCTTTCCCAAAGTTCGTGCATGCTCAAAATCATCAATGGCGTGACCGAGGGCAAAATTTACATTCAAAATGGGGAAGTGGTGGACGCGGAGATGCCCGGCATGATCGCCGAACCCGCCTTTCAGCGCATTCTATCCTGGAAGACCGGAAGTTTTGAAATTCTGCCTCCGGACAGCGCGCGGGTGCGGACGATCTTTACTTCCTACCAGGGCCTGCTGTTGAACACGGCCCAGGCCATCGATGAAGCGGCTTCGCAGGAGCCGGTGGCCGAAAACGCGCCCCCAAGCGCCATTCCCAACGCCAGCAACCTCGCCCCGCTCCTGGCCGAGGTCTCCCAAATGGAAGGCGTGGAGTTCGTGCTCGCGCTGGGTGGCGAAAAACCTTCCGCGCAAAACTCCTGGGGTCTGGACAATCCCAAGCCGGTGGCGGAATTCACCCGGCAAACTCTGCAAAACTTCCGTGAACTTGGTGAACGCTTGCAAGTCGGCGAGCTGCAACAGATCACCGGCAGCGGTCCTCAACGCAAAGTGGCTGTCGGCTCCAGTGGCAAATCCGATCTGTGCGTTGGTTTTCCGCCGGCCGTGGCCGCGGAGCAGGTCAATGACTCTTTCAAAAGCATCCTCACAAAATGGGCTTTCTAAGCAGACTCTTCAAATCCAGCCGGCCGGGTCTGGTCTATCTTCCGTCCGGCAGTTTTACCCTCGACAAGGATGGGCGGATCATGATGTCCACCTTGCCCCAGTCCTTCCCGGTCGAACACCTCAAAGCCATTGGCGCCCAGGTCCTGACCTCCTTCCGCACCGCCAAAAAGGCCCAGATGCCGATGTCGGAGATCATCATCAGTTATTCCGCCCTGAAACTGCTGGCGCGCGAACTGCGCGGCGGCGCCATCATCTTCCTGATGCCTCAGTCCCATCAGCGTCTCAATCCGCAACTGAAAAAAGCCACGTAAACCGAATCGTTCTTTATGAGCAAGAGCAACGTCGAGCAACTCATTGTCCGCCTCGAGAACTACCTGGAGTGTTGGAAACAATTCAACACCTTCATGACCATGGGCCGGACCAAGAAGTTCACCCAGGAAGACGAGAACCAGTTCCTCGAGATCAAAAGTGTGATCACCCAGGAACTCGAACTCATCCTCTCCAGCATCGATTGCGGGCCCATCAGCCGCGAGGATGTGCATGGCCTCATCGCATCCGCTCCGTCCATCCGTTACTTGAGCGAGATGAACGAGAACGCCCTCCGCAATGTCGAGAACAACTGGCACAAGCTCTTCATCGGCCTGCAATCGCTCCTCGGCCAACTTAAAGTGAAACAGGGCCAGACCGAGGCCAAGGGTTGGTTTGGAGGACGCGGGAAGGCGGCCTAGACTGGCCTGCCTGGCTTGACCAAGCGCGGAGGCGCGCGCGGGCGCTCCTGATCCTCTTTGCTGTTAAAAGCCCAAAGCGCAAGCTGTCACCAGCTTGCGCTTTTACACTTAACTGCGGGCGCGGAGTAACCCGTTCCGCGCGTTCTTCAAACCCGATCCAGAGGTAGCCGAGTGGTGGGCTGAGTGCCCGGACACCAAGCTCAACGCTTCAGACCTGAGCATTCTGCCGCCGCCGCAATACCAACAAGCTGGCCACACCCAAGCCGGCCAGCAACCACGTGGACGGCTCCGGCACCGCCAGGATTTGGCCGCGGATCTCGCCGCCGCCAAATGTCGTGCTATGCACGTTGACGTACCATTGACCGGCGTTCAGGTCGGCCATCTGTTGGGCCACCGTGTAGGCACCGTTTGCCTTAGGCACCAGTTCAAACGAACCGTTGATCCCACCCGACGTACTCCCCAGCGTCGCCAGGTTCAATCCACCCGGCGTAAAGTCATAAATCACACTCGCCGATGCCGGAAACGGACCGGACGGCCCATGGATATGGGCGGCGGTCGAGTTGCCTGACAATCCGGAGAACGTCCCGTTGATCGTCATAGTTGTGCCCACCAAGGTCAGGAGGAACGTGCCGCTGCCACTGCGGGTCCCACCACCATCTCCGGCCGGAGTCGCATCTACCCTGAATTGGGCTTGGGCTGTCGTGAGGACCGCAAGGGACGCCAGCAGGGAAAAGAAAACTTTCATACAACAGTTGTCCGTGGTTGGTTTGTTTGACTACTCTGATCGAATCCAAGAATGCCCACGTTTTCATTGGAAAATCAATGCAAAAGTCCCCCTCGCTATCCCTTCATTCCTAAGTATTTGCCCGTACGAAACACGGATTATCGGCAGGTTAAAGGCGGCCCGCAGATTAAAGGAGTGCCCGCAAATTAACGCAGATTAACGCAGTTGCGAAGCAGAGTCTGCCGTTGGCTGTTTGCCATTGGCTATATTGGCTATATTGGCTATCGGCTATAATCGGCTATCGGCTATATCGGCTATCGGCTATATCGGCTATCCTGATAAGCCGGACAGGTCAGAAACTTGGAAGGAACCAAAAAGCCCCGAACCCCGAGCCGGAAACCCTAAACCCTGAACCCTGAACCCTGAACCCTGAACCCTGAACCCTGAACCCTGAACCCTGAACCCTGAACCCTCAACCGAACTGGTGGAGCCAAGGGGATTCGAACCCCTGACCTTCTCATTGCGAACGAGACGCTCTACCAACTGAGCTATGACCCCACGCCGAGTCGACCTTCATTTAAGTATGGGATTGCTCCGCGTGAGGCAAGAGGAAAGGAGGAGGACGCGGGGCCACAGGAGCATCCCGAGGACGCGTTGACGAATCCGTGGCGAACGATATGGGTGGGGCGGTGCTTCATAAGAGGTCTCACTCGATCGCACCGCTCGCGGTGTCAGAGCACATCAAAGAGCCCGGGCGAGGATTGGGCCTCCGGCGTCCGGGACTGGATGGCGTGTCCGCGTGATGCATGTCGTTTTCTTCCTATCCGCATCCGCGTAGAGAAAGGTTGCAACTCACTGCCTGGAGACGAGGGTCGGAATTCGCCCGGAAACGCCAGTTTTCCGCGCCAGAATCGCCCATTTGGCCACCGAGCCCAACCAATCTCTGTCACCGCTCGGGCCTGCCAAGCTTATCAAATTTGGTGTCCGTTTTGGTGTGCGCCCCCCAGCAAGGGCAAGGAAAACCTGATCCCAGAGTCGGATTCCTACAAGATCCGCCCTGCCCTGAGCAGTTTATCGGTCGCCACGCCGATTTTCTGTTCGGTTGGATCGGGGCGGCCGACGAAGAATACGGGAACGTGCCTCGGTGAGTCTGGGGCCACGATGCCGCAGTTCTTGAAACAGGCCACGCCGCCGTTTCAGCCGGCTGAAATAGCGCTGGCGGCTGTTTCACTACTTGCATGTATTCTGAAACAGTGAAAGCATGCCATCGGCGTGGCAAAAACATCGGGGAAATCAAATCAGGGCGAGGCTTCCGGGCGTTGGATCACGGCTCTGGAAGGTTACCGCGCGTTCCATCCGAATCGGTTGCCACCCCGACTGGCTTGGACTCCAGCCCTGGTGGCGGCCCTGGCGGACGCCTCGATGCTCGTGGGTCGGCTGGCTGGCGAAGGCCGGCGGCTGCCCAATCCGCATGTGCTGATTCGCCCGTTCATCCGACGCGAAGCTGTGCTGTCGAGCCGCATCGAAGGCACGCAAGCAACGCTCGGCGAGTTGTTGGCCGCAGAAGCGGGCGCGGTGGTGGAGCGTAGCCCGGATGATCTGCGCGAAGTGGGCAATTACGTGAGGGCGCTGGAACACGGAATCAAACGATTGCAGTCGCTGCCGATGTCGCTGCGCCTGGTGCGGGAGCTGCATGAACATCTGATGACCGGCGTGCGTGGCGGACACGCCAGACCCGGTGAATTCAGACGGACGCAGAATTGGATTGGACGTCCCGGCGAAACTCTGGCGCAGGCCAAGTATGTGCCGCCTCCGCCCGAGGTGCTGGGCGAGCATCTGTCGGCTTGGGAAAGATTTCTTCACGAGCGGGTGTTGCCGCCGTTGGTTCATGTGGCGCTGGCGCACTACCAGTTTGAGGCAATTCATCCTTTCCAGGACGGCAATGGGCGGGTGGGCCGGTTACTCATCACGCTGCAGTTGTGCGAGCGGAAAATTCTGCCCGCCCCGCTCCTTTACCTTTCTGCGTTTTTCGAGGCGACACGCCGGGAGTATTACGCTGGGTTGCGAAGTGTGTCGGAACATGCTGACTGGGAAGGCTGGGTGCAGTACTTCCTCAACGGTGTGGCGAGACAATCGGAGGATGCCTTGAGCCGGGCCGAACGAATCAATCAGCTGCTGACGAGCTGGCGGGAGAGGCTGTCCGGTCAAGCCGGGACGAAGGTCGCGCTACAAATGCTCGACCTGATGGCCTCTAATCCATTTCTCACTCCCCGCGGCGCGGAGGAGAAGCTGAACCTTGCTTACAACACGGTGATGCGAGCGATCGGGCAACTGGAAAAACTGAACATCATGAAAGAGGTCAGCAAAGCGAAGCGGGACCGGGTTTACTGTGCGAAGGCCCTGCTGGACATCCTCGAGGAGCCGGCTCGACTGACTCCCACTGAAGCGACCTAACGCCACACGGGGCGCGGGGAATTACCGCTCCGCGGTCGCCCTTCAGCCGGCACGCCGCGGACTGAAGGATTGCCGACGCTGGCAAATCTTCCAGAATCGAGCTAGACGGAAGACGCCTAATGCGCTCATGAAAACCGAGACCCCTCTTTCGATCTTGGCTGGACTCCTTGGACGCGAACCACAGGATGCTCACCGCTTGCTCAAGACACTTTGAGGCACGGCTTGTGTCCGGTCGAGCACCGCAACCGTTTCACCTCGCTTTTCAACAGCGCGCCCACGCGATGCCGGGCCAGATAGATCTGCGTGGCGCTCACGTCGAGCGTTCGCTTCACTTCAGCCACAGACCAGCGTCGGAATCGATCCGGCGCCACGAGTCCTGCGCCCAGCTACGGAGAGCGACCCTCCGATGGCCTGTTCAACTCGACGGCGTTTCCTTCAGGAAACGATCTGCCCGGGGAATCAAGAGATGTCGTAACGCTCGGGAAGGCCGCAGCAAACTCCGGCAAATAAGTCTCCGAATCGTTTTTTTTGAGACAGCCCTAGTGTAGTGTTTCTCAAATAGCTATACATATTATCGGCGCTTTTTGCGACGTTTCCGTTTCGCCCAGCCAGGTTTAATCTCGTCTAGAGTCGCCCGTGCTCGATCAATTTTTTCCATGATCGACTCCACGGTGGCGGT
>DATLUX010000020.1:0-9497 GCA_035577805.1 Verrucomicrobiia bacterium | reverse complement strand
AATGGCGCGCTGACCATCGGCACGCGCGACGGCGCCACTATCGAAATGGCCGAAGCGGCGGGGGAGGAGAACTTCTTTTTGTTCGGGCTGAGCGCGGAGCAGGTGGCCAACACGCGCGGCTTTTACAAGCCACAGTGGCATTATGACAATGATCCCGAAACGCGGGCGGCGCTCGACCTGATCGCGAAAAACCACTTCAGCCAACACGAACCGGGCGTGTTTAATCCAATTCTCGACACCGTGTTAGGCAAGGGCGACCACTACCTGCACCTGGCCGATCTCAAAAGCTACGGCGACGCCCACGCGCGCCTCGGCGAGCTTTACGCCGATCAGGAAAACTGGTCCCGCAAAGCGATCTTGAACATCGCCGCCTCCGGCAAGTTTTCCAGCGACCGCACCATCGCGGATTATTCCAGAGAGATTTGGAAGGTGCAGGCCTGCCCGGTGGATTGAAGGGACTGGGGAAAAGCGGAAAGCGGAAAGCGGAAAGCGGAAGCGGAAAGTTGGAAGGTTTTTGCTTTCTCCATGAACCTACCCTCACAGGTAGCAGCCGACGTCAGGAGGCCTGCCCTGAGCTTGTCGAAGGGGCTCACTCCACCCCAACGCGTTCTCCGGGAAAAAGATCAGAGCCCTTCGACAGGCTCAGGGTGTACCTCGTTACCTCGGCTGCTACGTGAGATTGGTGGGTTCATGGCTCCAATGCGTATGCAAAAGCAGATGGAAGCTACCGATGAACAAACTGCCTTGCGGTGACCTGTTAAAGTTGCGAGGTTACGCCTTCGCGGTTTTCGCTCAACGTTGCTGCGTATTACCACGAACCAAGGAATAACCATGAATACGTCCACCAAGACCGACGGGCCGCCTTCAGCTTTGCCCGCAGAACCCCCTATCCCGTCCAACCTCGATCGCCGGTCCTTCCTGATGCGTAACGCCGTGATTGGCGCAGCGGCCGTGATGACAGGAAAAGCCTGGACGCCCGAAGCGCGCGCGCAACAGGCCGCCAAGGAAGCGGCGGCGCCCAAATTGGGGGCCACCCTCTCGCCCGACCTGGACGTCGTGAAAAAGTCCAAAGGGCCGGTGATGACGGTGGCGGATGAATTTTACAAGGTCGGTCCTGGTCCTTCGAGTTCGCATACGATCGGGCCGATGCGGATTACTTACGACTTCTACGAACGTTGCACGAAGTTACCGGCCGCTCAACTGGCGCAGGCCACCGGACTGAAAGTTCATCTATTCGGCAGCTTGAGCGCCACCGGCAAGGGCCATGGCACCGAACGCGCCGCGCTGGCCGGACTGATAGGCAAGGAACCGGCCACCGTTGACCCCCTGTTCCTCGACGAGATGAAAGCAAAGCCGGCGCAGACCTATCCGCTCCAGCTCGGCGACAAGACGTTCAACTTGTCGCTGGCCGACGTCATCTACGACACGACCAAGGGCGAATTCCCGCACGCGAACACGATGACCTGCAAACTCATGGCCGGGGACAAGGCGATCTTCGAGCAGGAATATTATTCGGTCGGCGGCGGGTTCATCGAATGGAAGGGCTACACGCCGCCCAAGAAAGGCCAACCGAAGTATCCCTACGCGACGATGAAGGAGCTGCGCCAGCATGCGGAGAAGAACAACCTGTCGATCGCGCAAGTCATCATGGCCAATGAGGTGGCCGTTTCCGGCAAGACCGAGGAACAGATCAACGCGTTTCTGGACAAGATCGCGGGCGCGATGCTCGCGACGGTGAAATCGGGTCTCTCCATCAAAGAAGGCCTCCTGCCTGGTCCCATCAAACTGCACTCGAAGGCGGCGACCGTCTGGGAACGGGCCCAGGACGACAAATACGAAAGCGATCGCGCCATTGCGCAAGTCTCCGCCTTCGCCCTGGCCGCCTCGGAGGAGAACGCCCGGGGCCATCTGGTCATCACTGCGCCGACGGGCGGCTCGGCAGGTGTGATGCCGGCCATTGTCTACGCTCTGGTCAATAGCCGGCGCAAGGTCCCGATCGACAAGATCCGTCAGGGTCTGCTGGCCGGCGTGGCGATCGGCTATTTGTGCAAACATAACGCCACCCTCGCTGCCGCCGAGGGCGGTTGCCAGTCTGAGATTGGTGTCGCGTCAGCCATGGCCGCCGCGCTGATCGCCCAGGTCATGGATAGCTCGCCCCAGGTCATCGAGAATGCCGCCGAGTCGGCGCTCGAACATCATCTCGGGATGACTTGCGATCCGGTCGCCGGCTACGTGCAGGTTCCCTGCATCGAACGCTGCGCCTTCGGCGCGGTGAAGGCCTGGACTGCCTTCATGATCGCAACCAACGAGATCGAGTCACGACATCGCGTTGATCTCGACACGACGATCAAAACCCTGGCCGATACCGGCAAGGACATGAGCGCGAAGTATAAGGAAACGAGCGAAGCCGGTCTGGCGGCGAACCTCGTCCTTTGTTGAAGGTGTTTGCGGGTCGAGGAGGTGCGTCCACCGGCGCCTGGCGCGAGTGTTGAACGCCGCCTCCTCCCGAGAGGCAAAAACAACGCCCACTGCGGCAAGACTACAAGATCTATGGCACAACCTGAGGCTCAAGAGGCCTGGCGCGGATTCAAGCCGGGCTTATGGCAGCGTGACGTGAATGTGCGCTGGTTCCTGCAGCAGAATTACACTCCTTATGAAGGGGATGAGGCCTTCCTCGCGCCGGCCACGGAGCGGACCCAGCGTCTCTGGAAAAAGCTGCAGAACCTGTTCGTCGAGGAGCGCAAGAAGGGGGTGCTGGATGTTTCGCTGGTGCCCAGCTCGATCACGGCCCACGCGCCCGGATACATCGATCGCGAGAACGAGATCATCGTCGGCCTGCAGACCGAGGCCCCCCTCAAGCGCGCCATCATGCCCAACGGCGGTTGGCGCATGGTGCTCAGTTCCCTCAAGGCCTATAACTATGAACCAACCCCGGCGGTGGTTGAGACGTTCACCAAGTATCGCAAGACCCACAATGACGGCGTTTTCGACGCCTATACGGCCGACATCCGTGCCTGCCGCAGTTCGCATGTGCTGACGGGGTTGCCCGATGCCTACGGTCGCGGCCGGATCATCGGGGACTATCGGCGGGTGGCCCTTTATGGAGTGGCGCGGCTGATCAAACAGAAGGAACGGGAGAAGGCCGCGCTGGATGCCGCCATGTCCACGGAAGATGTCATTCGTGATCGCGAGGAACTGAGCGAACAAATCCGCGCGCTCCATGAACTGCTCGCGATGGCCAAGAGCTACGGATTCGACATCTCCGGCCCGGCCCGCAACGCCCGCGAAGCGGTCCAATGGCTTTACTTTGGCTATCTTGCCGCGGTCAAGGAACAAAACGGGGCGGCCATGTCCTTGGGACGCGCCTCGACTTTCCTCGACATTTATTTCGAGCGCGATTTGGCGGAAGGCACGCTGACCGAAACGCAAGCGCAGGAGATCATCGACGACTTCGTCATCAAGCTGCGGATCGTCCGTTTCTTGCGCACGCCGGAATACGACGAGTTATTTGCGGGGGACCCGACCTGGGTGACGGAATCCATCGGGGGCATGGGCGACGATGGCCGGTCCTTGGTGACCAAAACCAGTTTCCGATTTCTGCATACGCTCCACAACCTCGGTCCGGCCCCGGAGCCGAACCTCACGATCTGGTATTCACCGCGGCTGCCAGACAATTTCCGGAAATATGCGGCCAAAGTCGCCATTGAAACCAGTTCGCTGCAATTCGAGAGCGATTCGTTGATGCGCGGCGCTTGGGGCGACGACGGCGCGATTGCCTGTTGTGTTTCGCCCATGCTCATGGGCAAGCAAATGCAGTTCTTCGGCGCGCGCGCGAACCTGGCCAAGTGCCTGCTCTACGCCATCAACGGCGGGCGGGACGAAATCAGTGGCAAGCAAGTGGGGCCGGCGGTGGAGCCGGTCAAGGGCGACTATTTGGACTTTGATGATGTGGCTGGGAAGTTCGATCGGATGATGGAGTGGCTGGCCAGCGTGTATGTGAACGCCATGAATGTCATTCATTACATGCACGACAAATACTCCTACGAACGCATCGAGATGGCGTTGCACGATTACGCGCCCGTGCGCACGATGGCGTTCGGCATCGCCGGCCTCTCGGTGGTGGCGGACAGCTTGTCCGCCATCCGTTACGCCCGCGTCAAAGTGATCCGCAATGAAACGGGGTTGGTGGTGGACTATCAAACCGAGGGAGACTTCCCGAAGTTCGGCAACAACGACAACCGGGTCGACCAGCTTGCGGCCACGGTGGTGTCCATGTTCATGAGCAAGCTGCGGAAACATCCCACCTATCGTAACGCGACTCACACTCAATCCGTGCTGACCATCACCTCGAATGTCGTTTACGGTAAAAACACCGGCCACACCCCGGATGGACGCCGCCAGGGCGAACCGTTCGCGCCCGGAGCCAATCCCATGCACGGCCGCGACAGCCATGGCATCATGGCCTCGGCCGCTTCCGTGGCCAAAATCCCGTATCGCGACGCGGCGGACGGCATTTCTCTGACCACGACGATGGTGCCGGAGGGATTGGGACGGACCTCAGAAGATCAGGTGCCGAACCTCGTGGGGGTGATGGACGCGTTCTTCGGCGCGAGTGGTTATCACCTCAATGTCAATGTGCTCAACCGCGCCATGCTGGTGGACGCGATGGACCACCCGGAAAAATATCCGCAGCTCACCATCCGTGTTTCTGGCTATGCGGTGAACTTTGTGCGTCTGACCCGCGAACAGCAGATGGATGTGATCAACCGCACTTTTCACGGCGCAGCCTGACCACCATGAGCGCCGCTCCTTCCAACCCGGAAGTTCCGCTGATCGCGAGTCCGTACGATTTGCGTGTCTCGCTGGGCGAGCAGGTTGCCGAGACGGACATTCGCGCCGCTTTGGAAACTGGGGAGTGCGGTTTTGTCCATTCCTTCACGACGGGCTCGGCGGTGGACGGGCCGGGCGTGCGGCTGGTGGCCTGGCTGACGGGTTGCCAGTTCCGTTGCGTCTATTGCCACAATCCCGACACGTGGAAAATGACCAACGGGATGCCGGTGACGCTGGCGCGCGCGGTGGAGGTGGTTTCGCAATATCGGCATGACCTTCAGACCATGAAGGGTGGCCTGACCATCAGCGGCGGCGAACCACTGATGCAGCATCGTTTCGTGCTGAAGGTGTTCAAGGCGGTGAAAGAAGTCGGTGTTCACACCGCGCTCGACACCAACGGTTATCTGGGGGATCGGCTCGGCGACGCGGACTTGGCGGCCATTGATCTGGTGCTGCTTGATCTCAAGGCCATGACGCCGGAGTTGCATCGGCGGGTGACTGGGATGGACAACCAGCCCGTGCATGCATTTGCCCGGCGCCTGGCGGCCGCGCGCAAGCCGATCTGGGTTCGTTTTGTGCTGGTGCCCGGTTGGACGGACGACCTGGCGGAAGTCGAGCGGATCGCGTCGTTTGCGGCCGGGCTGGGGAACGTCGAGCGCGTGGATGTGCTGCCCTTTCATCAACTGGGCCGGTTCAAGTGGGAGAAACTCGGGATGGATTATCAACTGCGCGACACGCCACCGCCTTCGCGCGCCATCACCGCGGAGGCCATCGCCAGATTTCGCGCGGCCGGGCTGAAGGCTTATTGAAAACATAGACAGAGGGGACATGGGTTCAAGATTATCCGTCGCGGCGGTCGGCGCGTGGTTGCTGGTGGCGGTCTATTACTTCTATCAGTATGCCTTGCGCTCCGCGCCGAGCGTGATGATCCCGCAACTGACGGAGGCTTTTAGCGTCAATGCGCTCGGGGTGTCGGCCATGGTGGGCATGTTTTACTATGGCTACTCGCCGTTCAGTCTGGTGGCCGGAGCGGCCATCGACCGGTTCGGCGCGCGGTGCAGCATCCCGATTGGTGCCGCTCTGGTCGGAGTCGGCGCTCTCTTGTTCGGCACCGGTAACGTGGCGGCGGCCAACGCCGGGCGCTTTATGCAAGGGGCTGGGGGCGTGTTCGCCCTGGTCGGCGCCGTTTATTTGATCACGAAGAACTTTCCAGCTTCCCTGGCGGCGTCGTTCATCGGTGCCACCCAGATGTTCGGCATGGCCGGCGGATCCGCGGGGCAGTTTCTGGTCGGCCCCATCATCAAAGGCGGACTGCCTTGGGGACAATTCTGGATCTATTCGGGCATCCTTGGTCTGCTTATCGCCGCCAGCCTGCTGGTGTTTCTGCCCAAAGAAGATCGCGGATCGGCCGCCCGCGGGGCTGGTGGATTGGCCAGTGTATTGGGCTCGCTCAAGGCGGTGTTTCTCAATCCCCAGTCCATCCTCTGCGGGTTGATTGCCGGTCTGCTCTTCATCCCCACGACCATCTTCGGCATGACCTGGGGAGTGAGGTATCTGCAGGAAGCCCGCGGCCGCGCCTATGATGCCGCGGTCATGCTGGCCGCCACGGTTCCGTTGGGCTGGATGGTGGGTTGCCCGCTGCTGGGCTTTCTCTCCGATCGGCTTGGCCGCCGCAAGCCGGTCATCCTGGGGGGCACCGTGGTGTTGCTCGGTATGCTGGCGTGGGTTCTGTTCGGTGACCCCGCCATTTTCCGCGGGCCCGTGGTAGGCATCCTGATGGGCATCGCTTCGGGGGCGGCGATGCTGCCCTATTCAGTCATCAAGGAAGTCAATCCGCCGCAGTTGGGCGGTTCGGCCACGGGCGTGATCAACTTTATCAATTTTACTTTTAGCGCGCTGCTTGGTCCGGTGTTCGGATCGCGATTGGTGCGAGTGTCGGAAGGCAGCGAAACGATGTCACTGGAGCATTATCAGGCGGGGTTCAAACCGCTCCTTTACGGCGTCGCCTTGGCGCTGGTCCTGACCTGTTTCCTGAAAGAAACCGGGCCGGCCGTCCGGAAGTTGCCAGTCAACCCGTGAGCATCAAACTTCTTCTCGAATTCGGCGTTATCATCGGCGCGCTGCTGATGGGCGCGCGGGCGGGTGGGGTCGGGCTGGGTTTGTGGGGCGCGGTCGGGTTGCTGGTGTTGGTGGTGGGATTTGGTGTTCCGCCCGGCGCCATTCCCGGCGAAGTGCTCATCATTGTCCTGACCGTCATCATGGCCGCTTCGGCGATGGAAGTGGCCGGAGGGATAGACTTTCTGGTCCGGTTGGCCGAACGCATCATTCGCAAAAATCCCAGGCAAGTGACGATCATCGCGCCGCTGGTCACTTACGGATTCACCTTTGCGTCGGGCACGGGTCACATTGTGTATCCGTTGCTGCCGGTGATTTACGAAGTCGCGCACGAGAGCGGCATTCGGCCGGAGCGCCCGATGGCCATCGCCACCATCGCCTCTCAGCAGGCCATTACGGCCAGTCCGGTGTCGGCCGCGACGGCCGCGATGATTAGCTTGCTGGCCACGCACCACTTCGGGCTGATCCAGCTTCTTCTGATTTGCGTTCCGTCCACGTTGATCGCCGTGCTCATCGCCGCCTTCGTTCAACTTCGCATTGGGCGGGAACTGAAGGATGACCCGGAATACCAACGACGGTTGCAGGCCGGGGAAGTGGCGCCTGCGGCGCGACGAGAGTCGGGCGCGGCCACGGCGGTGCCGCCTTTACCGAGTGGGGCGAAAGCGAGCGTGTTGATCTTTTTTGGCGGCGTGGCGCTGGTGGTTTTGGCCGGCCTCTTTCCGGCGCTGCGAACCGTTCCAGGCAAAACCGGCGCATCGGCTGTCGTGGGGATGCCCATCGCCATCGCTATCGTCATGCTGGCGGTGGGGGCGGTCATTCTGCTGGTGACGCGGGCCCCGGTGGCCGAAGTGCCGAAATGCAAGACCTGCCAGTCCGGCATCACGGCGCTGATCGGCATTCTTGGGTTGGCCTGGTTGGGGGACACTTTCATCAATGCCAACCAGGAAACGATCATCGGCGGTCTGAGCGACATGGCCAAAGCCGCGCCTTGGACATTTTCCATCGGCCTTTTTGTGGCGTCGATGCTGCTCTATAGCCAGGCCGCCACTGCCCGCGCTTTGATGCCGTTGGGCCTGTCGCTCGGGATTTCGCCGGCGTCGCTCATCGGCATGTTCCCGGCCGTGAACGGCTATTTCTTCATCCCGAACTACGGCACGCTCATCGCTGCGATGCAGTTCGACCGCAGCGGCACGACCCGGATCGGAAAGTATCTCCTCAACCATTCGTTCATGTTGCCGGGCCTGATCACCACGGTTGGCGCCGTAGCCATCGGGCTGTTCATCGGCAAGCTCTTTTTTCCGCCAGCCAGCTGATGGTATGAAACTCGAATCCCAACGCATCACGGAAGCGGCCCAGCGCATGGGCGTCAGCGCCGACGAACTGGCCGCCGTCCTCGAGCGCGGCGCCGCGGTTGCGTACCAGGCCGGCGACTATCTGTTCCACGAGTCCACCCCGCGCCAGTGGCTGGGCCTGGTCCTGGAAGGCGAGATCGATCTGGTTCGCGGCCAGCACGGGCAGAGTGTGCTCATCGGGGTGGTTCAGCCTGGGGCCATCCTGGCCGAAGGCGTGATGCTCGACGACAACCCGCACAGCACTTCGGCCATGACTCACCGCGGGGTGAAGGTCTGGCAGATTCCGCGCGCGGAGCTGGACAAAGTTCGCGTGGAGAATCCCCAGGTCTTTTATCGTCTGGTCGGTCAGGTGGCCCGGCGGTTGAGCGACCGGCTTCGAGCCGCGTCGGAACGGCTCGCGAAAGAAAGCGGCCCCGCCACGCTCACCAACACGCGTCGCGAACATGATTCCCTCGGCGAACGCGAGGTGCCGAACCACGCCTACTACGGCATTCAGACGCTGCGGGCGGTCGAGAATTTTCCTTTCTCCGGCATTCGCGTGCGGCATTACGAACATTTCGTGCGGGCTTTGGCCTGCGTGAAGAAGGCCGCCGCGCTGGCCAACGCGGAATTGGGCGTGCTGGATGGCCACATTGCCGACGCCATCGCCAAAGCGTGCGACGAATTGCGGGCCGGCCAGCTGCATGACCAGTTTGTGGTGGACATGATCCAGGGCGGCGCGGGCACGTCGACGAATATGTGCGCCAACGAGGTCATCGCCAACCGCGCCCTCGAACTGCTCGGTCACGCCAAGGGCGAATACCAATTCTGTCATCCCAACGATCACGTCAATTGCTCGCAATCCACCAACGACGCCTATCCGACGGCGATCAAGCTGGGAGTTTGGTTCACGCTGCGCGATACGCTCTCCGCCTTGCGCGAACTCAAAAGAGCGCTGGAAACCAAGGCCAAAGAGTTCGCCGACGTGATCAAGATGGGCCGCACCGAGAACCAGGACGCGGTGCCGATGACGCTCGGCCAGGAATTCAGCGCCTACGCGGTGATGATCGGCGACGGCATCCGCCACCTCGAACACGCCGGCAATGAATTGCTCGAAACCAACATGGGCGCGACCGCCATCGGCACGGGCTTGAACAGTCCGGCCGGTTACGCGCCGCTCTGCACGAAGAAGCTGGCGGAGATTTCCGGCGCACCGGTGCG
>DATLUX010000019.1:0-11923 GCA_035577805.1 Verrucomicrobiia bacterium | reverse complement strand
GATGGGATCGCGTTTCAAGTCCCGTAACACATAGAGGTCATTGGACTCCACTCCCCGCATCCGACGGGCTCCATCCTTGCGTTTGGGCCCAAAGCGATGGCGCACCTTCTCGAACACTTCGTTGACGTAACCGCGGGAGCCTATCACCAGTCCATCCACAAAATAGCGCACGCGCAGTTGGACGTAATCGTTAAGGGCCACTCGGCCTTTGCGTCGGAGCACTTCCAGGACGGCTTCGGGCGAAAAACCTCGACGCAACGGCCGGCCTTGAGCGTCGGTGCCTTCGTTCTGTTGTCCTTTGACCATTAGCCAGGTGCGGTACTGGTCGAGGGCTTGCTCGAGAGTCAATGTGTGCGGACTGACTCGTTGTGCGCCGGCGATGACCACACGCAAACTTTCCTGGGCGGCGATATCGCCCCGGCAGGCCCGGGCGTAACCGCACCAGCGATATTGTGCGGGATCATCGGTCAAACCAGCGCGCAAAGAGTTGAGATCGATGTAGGCAGCCATGGCCGCCAAAGCCTCCCCTTCGCTCTGGACCAACAAGCTTTTGAAACGTCCCTCCCACAACGTGCCCACGCGGCTGTGGGTCTTGTTGTACCATTGACTGAAGCGTTGCTTGAGCGACTTGAGGAAGCTGCTCAAATCCCACATGCGCACAAAAAAGCGCTGGCGTAACGCTTCCGCGGCTTGGTGCTGGCCCCGTTGGCGCAACAACTCCAGTTGCTGGCGGGTGGCTTTGCTGCCAGGACTGCCGGACAGGACTTCGATGCGGCTCAGCAGTTCTTCATCGGTCAGTGGGGTTTCCGGGGCTTTGGGCACCAACAACAGCAGATGGAAATGATTGCTCATCACGTTGTGGGTGATCACGGTGACCCCGCAGAACTGGGCGTATTCATCCATGTACTTCTCGAACTGATCGCGCTCCGGCGCCTCAAGCAAGAAACGACGATCCACGATTCGGCTCATGCAATGATAAAAAGCATAAGCCGGACTGCCGGGGGCTTTCATGCGTCCTTGGCGCACGCCCACATCAAACATCAACCCCCGCCAACAGACAAGTCTTCTTTGCTTTCCTATAGCGGACCTGTCCCCTTATTCTTTTCGCTTATTCTTCGCTCTCGGTGTGGCGCCAGTGCTGAGGCTGAAATTCCCTTGCCCCAAATTCCTTTGCCCACTTGGGCTCACGGTAAGACAGTAAGGTCGGATCGGAGGTTCGAGGCCACCAATTCACCGTAAATGTCGTTGCCAGCAGCCAGTCGATTTGGGCAAGGGAATGAATCGACTTCGCGTGCTTTGCGGCCTTCTGTTCAATCCTTGATCAAGCGGCGTTCCCAGATTTTACACAAGGACGCAAAAGCGGCGAAGTTCTGTGCTCTCTGTGATCTCCGTGGCAAACAAGAAGCAAAACAAAGCCGGACGAACCGAGGCGAACAACGAATGCACTGGAAATCTTGGCGCGCTACTGAAATCGGTTCCCACGATTTCCCAAAACGGTGCTTTGGAACCGAATTCGGTTCGATCGGAACCGATTTCAGTGGAAAAGCACCTCAAACGGTTTCGTTGGAATCAAAAATGATAACGTTCATTCCGTTTTCAGCGGAAAAGCACCTCGACCCGGTGCAACAGAATCAAAAATGATAACAACCAAACCAAATTCGGTGTCCTTGAAACCGAATTCAGTGCCGCAGCACTGAAACCGGTGCCGATGATAACGAAAACGGTGGAATGGCACGTGAACTGTCAACTGTTAAGAGATTCTTCCATGCCCCCACCAAGGGTAGTTTGGCGGCTCATTTGGGCACTCTCGCCTTGCGAGTCTCGTACTCCTCCTTGAGCGATTGAACTTCTTGCTCCTTGCCATATAGCTTGCAAGCAGCCAGGTATAGGGTAAGGGTGTCATCATCTGAGAAAAGCAGCTCCCTCTTTATGTGCGCGGATACGGCATCAAAAGTCTGCTTCCCACCATCTGCCACGAGACAAAACGCGATGACCGCACTTGCAGCCATCGCGGATTTATTATAGTCCTGCTCTTCCACCAAGTTGCTGGCTATGCCGCGAACCTCCGTCGCGCGATGAAGGACAAGGCAGGTGACATAGATCCTGATGTAAACCGCCTGCCGGATCCCTGACTCCTCTGCGGATTTGAGTGCAATTCTTGCTCCTTCGTAGTCTCCACGGCAAAGTTTTGCCATTCCCAGAGCACACTCTCCGCGAGGATTACCAGCCTTGGCCAGGTCCCGGGCCAAGTTTTCGGCTTCGACAAACCTTAACTTGGCCATGTAATACCTGAACGCTTCAATCTTATCCTGTTGGTCGAGGCTTTCTGGCATTTGTTCATAGCGCCTGACGATCCGCTCTCCTATCGCGGCTGGGTCGTCATACCCGAGACGTAATGTTATACTTTGACTCTTAGGATCACCAAATCCGGCGCTGAAATGAAAGTCAAGTTCTCCACCTGCACACGAAAGACGCAATAGCAATCCCAGGATGGTAGATGTGTATGCGAAAGCGGCTTTCATGCGGTTTAGGTTGCTCTTAAGAATTAATGGTGTCACGGCAGGACTAGACGGAAGAATTCTCCTGAGCTGTCGGGCGAGCGGGTCATCGTGTTGGTGCCGTTAATGACCGTCGGGGCTCCGTTGACCGCGTTCCAGGGGCCTGTCAGGGCAGAGGCTGACTCGAGGACAGTCTCCGCCGGGTCCACCGGCCAAGTGAGCGTCACCGCGTTGTCCAATCGTTGAATGCCCAGCCGCGGTGTGGCGCCAGGAACCAGGTAGGTCAACTGCAAGACCGGGCCATCCGCGTGCACACCTGATTCCCAACGAGCAAATTTTGTCTCCAGATTCGAGCCGGAGGTCAGGCGCAGTCCGTAGCCATAATCGACGCTGGGATTGGTGAACCAGAACCGAAAGGCGTCAGTCACCAGCGCGCCTCGGAACTCCACGGGCTCATTGATGGCGGGCATGGCGACGGTGGCATCGATGCGGGCCGCCAAATCGTTCGTTCCGAAATAATCGTTGGTGCTCGAGCCGTCGCTGCCGAGCCGGCCTGCCCCCGGCTCATTCCAATTGCGGGTGCCTTGGGCCGAGGCCGTCCAGGTCGGCGCACCGATGGGATTGCTGTTAAAATCTCCGCCGGTCGCGGGATCGCTCCATTTTTGGAGGCAACGCCGGAGTTGGATGGTCTGGCTGTTGCCCAAGTCAGGCTGCAGTCGGAAGGACGCCGACACAATTTGCGCGGCGTTGCTTACGCCCGTGGCAGATCGAAACGCGGCGGACCAATCAAAGCGCAGAAACGCCGTGTTCAACCCAGGCCCACCACTGACTGGAAACAGCCACACACTGTCATGCGCCCAGGTGGCAAGACTCGGACCCACCATGGCCGCGTCATGGATCGGGATGGTGAGATTCTCATAGCCGGACGCGCCCAGAGTGATGGTCAATCGATCGGTGACGGCGAAAGTGCGTTGATTTGCCGGATCCGCCGGGTCCATGGCGTTAGCCGCGTTGCCGCTGGCCGCATCCGCGTCGTCATAGATCGGTCCGGCGGGTTTCAGCAGGTAACTGGTGTGAGGCCGAAGCTGCGTCAGCAGCACCGCATGATCGCCATTCTGGGAATCCCACAATCCTCTCGTGATCGTTACTGGCGTGCCGTCGCCTTCGGTCAGCCGCCAATTGGCCGGGTTGGTCGCACCGAGCGGCTTGACCGTTTCGCTGAACCACAGGTCGAGACGTTGCAAAGACGCCAGCTCCGCGCGGATGATCCGGGGCGGCACCGTGTCACGAGCCGCCCGCACCTCCGCCGCGGTCATATTACCGTCGATGCTCAGGACGAACTCGGCCAGGTCCGCGATCTGGCGCAAGCTGAGTCCGTCCGGGGTGCCATGATTGGTGACGGAGCCCGCCCGGCCGACGGCGTCGCGGATCAAGGTGAACATCGCTTCACTGGCGTGATGGGCTTCCGAGGGGTTCAAGGAGCCGGTGTAGGGAGCGGTGGCCCAGGCCCCGACCAGGCTGGGTGTGTTGACGCTCCAGGCGGGCGTGCGGCTGTTCAACTCTTTCTCGTTGGGATCGCGGCGTTGCCCCACGTCATGGAATTTAAGATCGCAGAAGCCGGTTTCCGGGATATGACAACGCGCGCAACCGGCGTCGGCACGATGCGAAGCGCGGTTGAGACCGGTGAAGAACGTGGCTCCCCGGATGGCGGCTGCGGTGAGCGCCCCGCCGGGCGCACGGTAGGGGCTGCGCGGGAGTGGATCCAGGGACATCATGTACCTGGCCAGCGCATCCAAATCAGGGCTGCGTCCGGCATTGGGCGGGCCCAATTCAGGCTGCACGTTGGTGCCGAGAAAGCCAGTCCCGCCCATCTGTACCCCTTGGAACGTGTGCTCGAAATCCTGGAGTTCATCCCGATCCCCGCTGTGATGGAACTGGCCGAAGCCAGTGGCGGGATCACGAGGTCCAGCGCTGAGACGCAACCCCAGCAAACTCGGGGTCGCGCGCGGACCGTGATTGCCAGGCAGCCGCTGGTTGGCCCAGGTGCGTCCATCGTGCTCGGCATTGATGTGACACGACGCGCACGCCATCTTGCCGCTGCGCGAAATGCGCGGATCATCGCTGGAATGAAAGATCTGCGCGCCGCGCAATACATCCGCTGGAAAACGTTCGCCTGTGATCGGAGTGACGGGCACCCGCTTGAGTTCAGACGGGCCGGTTAAATCGACGATGGAGATGTCGCGGGTGAGTTGGTTCAACACGTAGGCGTTGGAGCGCACGGGCGACAAGGCCACGCCAATGGGTCGGTAACCCAGTTTGACTTCCGCCAAGGGCGGCGCGCCGGCCGGACGCAGGTTGACGGTGCTGGTGGGAAGCAAGACCAGGTTGCGCGAAAGTTCCAGGAGCACGCAAGCCAGCGCGCCGTCCACCGTGAACCCAAGATCAATCGGCCCGGCAGCGCCCACATTCCAGCCCGGGCCCAAGTACGCTCCGCCGCTCACGTTATTATGCACATACAAGGCGCTGAGGATCACTTTGTCGTTATTGGCGGTCAGCATCGTGCGCGTCGACAGATTCAGATGTCGCACCACCGATTGAACGATGGAATCGGGTGTCGGCGTGTCGCCGTTCATGTTGTGATACTGAGTGGGCAACCAAAGTTCGTTGCGGCCGGAGGCCGCCGGGATCTGCGCCGGATGCCCGCGCACATTCAGATAGCCGCCTTCGGCCACGTTATAGGGCGCAGCCAACCCGGAGCCGTGCCGCGGATCCGCCGCGAAAATCTGCATCGAAGTGCTGACGTGCGGTTCCGGGCCGGAAAAATCCACGCGCGTTTGCAGCGGATGTTCGCCTGGCGAAAAGATATGGTTCACCCAGGCGGCGCGGCCGCCTTCGGCCCAGGCGATGCCCATCGGCGCCCAGAAGAGATGCTGCAGGTGATGAGTGAAGCGACGCGAGGCCACATCCAGAACGGCGAGGGCTTCTCCACGATGCAGCGTGACCAGGGCAGTCTGTTGATCGGGCGAAAGCGCGATCGAGAACGGACCGCTCCCCCAGGGCAGATCAATGCGGGCCAGAATCGAACCGTCCGCGCCGTCCAGGACATAGACGCGATCCGAATCATGGCACGTCACCCAGACTTCCGAGCCGTCTTCTTTTAGCGACAACCCACGCGGCACGTGCCGGCCTGAGGTGCTCGGCAACAAAAACTCAGACGCCTGTTCACTCGCAGTATCCAGTCGAGTCACCGAGTCGTTATCCGGATTCACGCACCACACGTGCGTTCCATCGGCGGTGATTTGGATCGGACCACTCTTAAACAAACGGGCGCCGCGCAGATCGGCCCCGGACGTCGTCGAGTTTAGGCCAAGGATGAGCAAACCAAGCACAAATCCTGAAGCGGCGAAGGAACCTCGGAGACGGACCCAGCAGCCCGGAAGCGAAGGCACGACTTTCATGCAAACAAAAAACAAACTGACGTGGCGCAGCACCCAGACATTAGCCGACAAACCACGCCGGCAGATGGTGGATGGGTGAACAGCTGAGAATCCGCTGTTCAAGCTGAAATGTCCAGAGCGCTTACGTTTTCTTCATCCCGACGCTGCTCGAGCGTTTGGCCAGCTTGCGGCTGGTGAGAATTTTCGTGACGGTGCCGGTGCGCAGGTAACGTTGGCGGACGCCTTCCAGGAGTTCGTCCCGGCGATCGATCAGCCGTTTCTGCGGGCGCGGCTTGACGCGACTCAAGCAATAGGCCGTGAGCAAAGGCAATGCGATCGTGCTGTCCGTGTAACAAACCACACAATCAGGAAGTGTGTCCGGAGCGACCTTGCCCCAACTCACGGCTTCGGCGGGCGTGGCGCCGCTTAACCCGCCGGTGTCGGGGCGCGCATCGGTGCATTGCAGGAAATAATCGTGTCCCTTCTCTTCGATGCCCATGACTTCCTGGATCTGAGGTTCGGTTTGCAGCATGAAATTCTTGGGGCTGCCGCCGCCGAGAATAAACACACTGCTGGTGTGACCGGAACTTTTAGCGGCGTAGACGATGGCGGCGGTTTGATTCACGTCGCGATTGACGTCGAAGAGCAGCTTACTGTCGCGCAGCGCCATGGCGGCTACGTTCATGCCAATGCTGGAGTCGCCCGGGCTGCTGGTAAAAATGGGGACGCCGCACTGGTAAGCCGTAGCCAGGACCGAACTGTCGCGCAGGCCAAGCCTCCGGCTGCGGGCATGCACGTATTTGCCCAAGCGATAGTGAAACTCATCTGTGCCCATCGGCTTTTGAAATTCCGCTCCTTGGGTGACTTCCCGCACGAAAGCATCGGTGTCGAGCAACACATTGTAATCAAAGAGCACATCATAGATGCGGATGACACCGTCCCGATGCAACGCCACGTCGTCGAGGAACGGGCTGCCCTGATACAGTTTCATGTCCAGGCCGTAATGCAGATCATGATACAGATTGGCGCCAGTCGACACGATCCAGTCAACGAACCCGGCTTTCATCAGGGGGATGAGACACGACTTGCCCAACCCCGCCGGCGTGAGGGCCCCCGTCAAGCTCATGCCGATATAACCGTTATTGGGCAGCATCCGCTCGGCCAGCAACTTGGCGGCTTCGCGCAAACGGCCCCCGTTGTAGGCCAGGAACGTTTGGTCAATGAGATCCGCAGCGCCGATGTTCTTGCCGACTCCAAGTGGATTCAGACGCGGATAAGCCGCAAACTTGTTCGAGTCAACCTTGCGATGCCTGGTGCTCATGGGCCGCGAGTCTTGCCAAATAAAGATGAAAGGCAATGGGAAAAGCGGCACCGGCGCATTCGGTTAGTGCCCCCGATGCATCAATTGATCGGGGAGAGCTTCCATCCGCTTTTGCAGGCGCATGGGGGCCATGAACCTACTCGCAACCTTCAGCGGCGCACTTCTGGGTTGTCCACGGGCATGGCCGCGGCCAACGACGTGAGTGCCGGCGTTCTTGGTTCCGGTGGCTCGTTACGTTCCGGCGCACGACGGTCGCCCAGGCTCATCAGCGCGTTGGCAATGGTGATCAGACTGCCGCCGGCGATTAGGCCGAACCCAAGCTGTTCATTGGGATACTGAATGCCGGCCAGAGCGGACAACCAAGCGGGCAGAAACAAAGCGAAGACGCTGGCAAAGACTGGTTCCAGGCAATAAAGCAATCCCGCCTGCGTCGCCGACAGGAGGGGTTGCCACCGGTTCATCAACATGTACGCGCCCAGCGTGCAAAACCCAGTGAGGACAGCCGTGCAGACCCAAACCGATCCCAACCGGTAAGGAGCCAGCCAATCCAGGGCCGGACCGGCGGTCAACACAGCCGCTGGCAGGGATGCCACCGTAATCGTAGCGAACATCACCAGACTGAAATGATTGACGTTGTTCGGCGCGAACTTCGGCCGTTGTAACCAGAGGATCTGGCCGGTGAAAATGGTCGAGGCGAGCAACGTTTCGAGTTCCCCGCGGCCCAAACGCAGCCAATCGGTGTTGAGGCTGGCCCGGGTCCCGCTCCAATTCAAAGCCACGATCTCCGAAAGCAAGGCCACGCCGGCAAGCACCAACAAACAACAGGCCACGGTGAGTTTGGACGGCCAGCGTCGCTCCGATATCGCCACCCAAACCGGGATGATCAGACAATAAAACTGGGTCAGGAACGCCGACGTGGACGCCGAAGTATAGGCCAAGCCATCCATCTGCAGGATCAAACCGGCCGTGGCAAACAAACCCAACCCCAGTCCCTGCCCGATCTCCAGTCGGGTCAATTGGTGAAGCGTGCGCGCACTGAGCAACAACATGATCAGGCTCGCTAAAACGAACCGCACAAAGATCGTGCTGGACGCCACAAACCAGCTGCTCCCGGCCGGCAACAAGGGTTGGTGCACCAGTTGCATGGCTTTCATCACCGGGAAACTCAGCCCCCAAAACGCGTTCGCCACCACCAGCATCTGCGCAGCCCGTAGTTGTTTGCCGTTCATCGATAGCTGCTCACGGTGTCAGGATGCGGAAGGCGAAGCAAGCCCAGGCCGTCTTAGCTGCTCCCGATGCATCAACTGATGCATGCGCGGTGTGCCGGCTTGGATGTGCACAAGAAAACAGTCGTGGCCTGCGTCTTGATTACCAAGGCCGATGCGTCTCCACTCACGTGGGCGCGTTGGCAGCGGGAGCGGGGAAGTGGCAAGGGAATTTTGGGCAAGGGAATTTCCGGAGCCGGCATGGTTGCATCGAGAAGTGGTTTCGTGAATAGAAGTTAAAAGGGCCGCCATTCCCTTGCCCAACCCGGCAGCTTTGTCACGCACGCTGGGTTTGGGAGTCGGCCGATTGCCAGGCCTGAAGCTCCCGACAAAGCATCTCAGGCATTTTTAAATGCAGAACAAGAGAAGTAAACTGATGCTGGAACCCGGATGGAACTAGTGATGTGTCTCACAAATAGCTGGTGTTTTGCCGCAAGGGATTTTGGCCTCCCGCTAGGCGCGAGCGACGAGCACCACGCTACAGTGCCCTCGCTTCTAAAACACTCCTTCCCAACCATTCGGAATCTGGCGGTTGCAGCCCCGGAAACATTTCCGTTACGCTCAGGCGCCGTGAACGATTCCAGTGCACAGCCCTTGGAGGTGAGCATTCAATTCCTCTCTTGCCAACGCTCACGACCGCGGCCCCGTCCAGTCCTGAGAACGACTCGGGTCCTTTGCATTCTTCTCTTTATCCTCCTTCCGCGTTGCGCCTTTTCATTCGAATGGCAAACCGCTCTGCCGGAGAAACAAGGATTTGATCCGGTGAAGTTGCGCGCGTTGCAAGAGCGCCTGGCTGCGCAGGAAACCAAAGCGCTCTTGGTGATTCGCCGGGACGCCATCGTGCTGGAATGGTATGGCCCGGATCATGGGCCCGACAAAAAGTATGGCACGGCCTCGTTGGCCAAAGCGTTGGTCGGGGGGGTCTGCACGGCGATTGCTCTCACGGACGGCCGCGTCAAGCTGGATGATCCGGTGGCCAAGTTCGTCCCGTCCTGGCGATCGGATGCTCGGAAAGCGGCGATCACGTTGCGTCATTTGGGGTCGCACACATCCGGATTGGAAGACGCCGAAGCCGATGGCTTGCCGCACGAACAACTGACCGGTTGGAAGGGCGACTTCTGGAAGCGGCTTGAACCACCTCAAGATGCATTCACCATTTCCCGCGACATCGCGCCTGTCCTCTTCACCCCGGGCGAGAAGTGGCAATACAGCAACCCGGGTCTGGCCATGTTGAGTTATGTGCTGACCGAAGTTTACCGTGCGGACTCCGACCCCGATCTGCGAGGATTACTACGCGAACGCGTGATGTGGCCCATCGGCGTGCCGGCCTCCGAATGGACCATCGGCTATGGCCGGACTTACCGCGTCAGCGGCCTGCCGCTGGTGGCGTCCTGGGGCGGCGCTAATTTCACTGGACGCGCCGCCGCCCGCGTCGGACGTTTGATGCTGCGCGAAGGGGATTGGGACGGAAAACGTCTGCTCAGCGCCGAAGCGGTCCGGGCCGTCACGCATGACGTGGGGACGCCTGGCCCGAATGGCATTGGTTGGTGGAGCAATCAGGACGGCTTCTTTCCTAAAGTTCCTCGTGATGCTTTTTGGGGTGCGGGAGCCGGGCACCAGGTGTTGTTGGTGATCCCCAGTCTGAATTTGATCGCAGTGCGCCAGGGTCAAAAACTGAAAAGTGCGGCCAAAGGTGAAGAGCCTTTCGCCCAGGAAATCTTTGAGCCGCTGCTGGACGCTTTGCTTCCCGGGATCAAGCCGTAGACTCTACCCTCTCCCCTCAACGGGGAGAGGGTAGGGTGAGGGGTGAGAACGGCAGAAAATGTTCGTTCCGGGGGACTGTGTTTAAATGCGCCCTGGTTGCCTGACAGCCGGTTCGATGGTTGGCAACGCGCAGCAGCCATGATAACTGCTCATTTGTTCATGAACACGACACCAGGAACCAGCAACCGGCAACCAGCAACCAGCAACCTCCGGCGCCGCCTCCTGTCGGGCCTGGTCATCCCGGCCTGTCCCCTCGCGCTGACGGCCGCGCGTCGCTTGGATGACCGGCGTCAGCGCGCGCTGTTTCGCTATTATCTGGCCTCGGGCGCGGGCGGCCTGGCGGTCGGCGTGCATACCACGCAGTTCGCGATCCGGAATCCTGAAGTGGCGCTGCTCAAGCCGGTGCTGGAACTGGGAGCCTCGGTGGCGCGCCAGCAGACCGACGCCGGAGGCGGCACCGGATCAAGACCGGTGTTAATTGCAGGAGTCTGCGGCAGGACGCCGCAAGCATTGACCGAAGCCGCCTTGGCCCGCGAACTGGGCTACGACGCGGGACTGGTAAGCCTGGGCGCGTGGGCCAACGCGGACGAGGAAGCGCTCGTCGCGCATTGTCAGGCCGTGGCGGAGGTGATTCCGATCGTTGGATTTTATCTTCAACCGGCCGCAGGCGGGCGCGTGTTGGCGGCGTCGTTCTGGCGTCGCCTGGCCACGCTCGAGAACGTCGTGGCCATCAAGATCGCGCCCTTCAACCGTTATCAGACCTTGGATGTGATTCGCGCCGTGACGGAAGCCGGTCGCGATGACATTGCGCTTTATACCGGCAACGACGACAACATCGTGCTCGATCTCCTCACTCCATTTCGATTCGAAGGGGGCGACGGCCGCAAAGCAGAACGACGGATCGTGGGCGGTCTGCTGGGGCATTGGGCTGTCTGGACCCAACGCGCCGTCGAGATTCAGGCGGAATGTCGGCGGCTGGCTCTGGCCGGCGGACCGGTGCCCGTCGACATGCTCCGATTGGCCAATGAAGTGACCGACGCAAACGCGGCCTTCTTTGATGCGGCCAACGGTTACGCGGGGTGCATCGCCGGCCTGCATGAGATCTTGCGACGCCAGGGTTTGCTGGAAGGAAACTGGTGCCTGGATCTCAAAGAGACATTCGGTCCCGGACAATTGCAGGAAATCGACCGCGTCTGCCGCGCTTACCCGCACCTGGCTGATGACAAGTTTGTGGCCGCGCATCGCGACGAATGGCTGCGCGGCTAAACCCTTCGGCAAGAGCCGGCGCAGCAGTCAGCACTCTTTCTAACGAGGCAGAGCCTCAGACCAGCAAGGCGAGGACGATTCTTTGCAAAATTGGGCGCCTTGGAGGCCCTTGCCGCTCTGAGGCCCCGCCTTGTTAGAGGGTTTGGCTTCGCCAAACCTAGAGCGAGTTTCGCCACCTCTCGCCAGCAAATTGTCTTCGTAGTGTCACATCCGTTCTCCAGAAGGAACTGTTGCTAGTGATGTGTCTCACAAATAGCTGGTGTTTTGTTGCGCCCAAAATGGGCTGGGGCGAGGCGCGACGAGGGAGCATATCCGCAGCGATCTGTGACCGAGGAGCAACGAAGCCCCAGGCCATTTTCGGCGCAACCCTTC
>DATLUX010000018.1:0-21985 GCA_035577805.1 Verrucomicrobiia bacterium | reverse complement strand
GGCGGTGGCTTCGGCGGTCGCAGACCGTGCAAAACGCGAGGCCAAATTGAGCGAAGGATTACAACTTGGCGAACCACCCGAGCCGTTGCGGGTTCAGGTTGATATTGATCTGTTTCGTCTCCTGATACGCTTCCAGCCCGTAGGTGCCCAGCTCGCGTCCGGTGCCGGACTGTTTATAGCCGCCCCACGGTGCCTCGTTGAAGGTGGGATGATACGTATTGAGCCAGGTGATCCCGGCCCGAAGTTTCTGCAACACGCGCATGCCCTTGGCCACGTCGCTGGTGAAAACGCCGCCGGCCAGTCCATAGATCGTGTCATTGGCCAGCCGCACCGCCTCGGCTTCGTCCTCGAAGAGTTGCACGCTTAAGACCGGTCCGAAGATCTCTTCGCGCACGATGCGCATCTGCGGATTGGTTTTTACAAACACGGTGGGCGCCAGGAAATTGCCCGCGCGCCGCGCCGGATCCGTCAGCCGCCGGCCGCCGCAGAGGATTTCAGCGCCTTCGGCTTTTCCCGATTCGACATAACCCAACACTCGTTCGAGATGGTGAGTGGTAATCAACGGGCCCATTTCCGTGGCTGGGTCCAAGCCGTCGCCGACGACAATTTGATCGCTGGCTTGGGCCAGACGCGGCAGGAAACGATCGGCCAGCGAGCGCTGCAACAACAGCCGGGAGCCCGCGCTGCACACTTCGCCTTGGCCCGCATAGATCCCAAACATGGCGTATTCCAGCGCCACGTCGAAATCGGCGTCCGCGAAGATCACGTTCGGACTTTTGCCGCCCAATTCGAGGGTCACCTTCTTGAGGTTGCCGGTGGCGGCCTCCATGATCTTTCGTCCGGTGGCCGTGCCGCCGGTAAAGGCGATCTTGTCGACCAACGAACTGGCCGCCAGAGCGTGTCCGACCACGGGACCCGGGCCGAGCAACAGCTGGGCGCTGCCCGGCGGGAAACCGACTTGAGCGATCAACTCGAAGAGCTTGAGCGCGGTCAGGGGCGTGGTCTCGGCGGGCTTGAGGATGCAGCAATTGCCTGCGGCCAAGCCCGGCGCAAGCTTCCAGGCCGCCATCAAGAAGGGATAATTCCAGGGAATGATCTGGCCGCAGACGCCCATGGGCTCGCGTACCACCATGGTGGTGATATTCGGGTCAGGCACCTCGAAGGTCTGGCCCTGTGGTTTGGTGATCAATCCGGCGTAATAACGGAAACAGCTGGCGGCGTCGGCTACATCGTATTTGGATTCCCGCAGCGGCTTGCCGTTGTTGCGGGTCTCGAGCGTGGCCAACTCATCGAGACGCGCGTCGATGGCATCCGCCAGCTTGAAGAGATAAGAGGCGCGTTCGACCGCGCGCATTTTGGGCCAGGGCCCTTCATCGAACGCCGTCCGGGCGGCGGCGATCGCCTGTTCGGCATCGCGGGCCGAACCGTCCGCGACGACCGCGAGCACTTGGTTGTTGGCTGGGTTGAGGATCTCGCGCGTGCCGCCCTCGAGGGCTGGCTTCCATGCTCCATTGATGAAGAGATTGGCCTTGCTCATAGCTTGATTCACAATTTTAAGATCAGCGATTTGATCTCCGTCATTTCCTCCATGGCATAGCGGATGCCTTCGCGGCCGAAGCCGCTCGCCTTGATCCCGCCGTAGGGCATGTTCTCGACACGGAAGGTTGGCACGTCGTTGAGCAGAACCGTGCCCAGGTCCAACGCCGAGAAAGCCGCCCAGGCCCGAGCGATA
This sequence comes from Verrucomicrobiia bacterium, assembly GCA_035577805.1. GTDB lineage: Bacteria > Verrucomicrobiota > Verrucomicrobiia > Limisphaerales > JADJPG01 > DATLUX01. The sequence goes on along the minus strand of DATLUX010000018.1, from coordinate 20,253 downwards.
TCTCGCGTGTACACACCCGCCTGCAACCCGAATTCCGAATCGTTCACCTGCGCCAACGCTTCCTTAAAATCCTGGTACGAACGCAGCGCCACCACCGGTCCGAATACTTCCTTGGCCCAGAGGTCCGCCTGCGGCGCGACATTCTCCAACACGGCGGGCTCCACCAAATTTCCCCGAGCCTGGCCGCCCGTCAGGAGGCGCGCGCCTGTTTTCACGGCTTCGTTGATCCAGCGCACGACCCGTTGGGCCGCGCCCGCATCGATCATGGGACCCACGACGGTGTCGCGTTCGCGCGGGTCGCCCACCCGCACGCGCGTTCGCACCTGGTCAAGCAGACGTTCGCGGAACGTTTCATAAACCGCCGCGTGGACGAAGACCCGTTGCACGCTGATACAGGATTGGCCGGCGTAACCAAAGCCGCCCGTGGCGATGGCCGGGATGGCGGAGTCCAAGTCGGCATCTTCGTGAACTATCACACCCGCGTTTCCGCCTAGCTCCAGGGTGATCCGTTGCCGGCCGCACCTTTCCTTGAGTGGCCAGCCCACGGTCGGACTGCCGGTGAAGGAAACCATTTTGACCCGCGCATCGCCGACCAGGCGTCCGGCGAGATCGTTGGGGCAAGTCACGATATTGATCTGGCCGGGGGTCACGCCGGCTTGCTCCAGGACTTCGGCCAGCAACAAGGCGGTCAGCGGGGTTTTGGGAGCGGGCTTCACAATCATGGTGTTGCCCGTGGCCAGGCACGGCGCAACCTTGTGCGCGACCAGATTCAACGGAAAGTTGAACGGCGTGATCCCATAAATCACGCCCAACGGAAAACGGCGCATGACCCCAAAATGGCCGGTCCCGCTGGGGAAACCGTCCAGGTCGAGGAGTTCGCCCTGCTGCCGTCGCGTTTCCTCCGCGGCGGCGGTGAAGGTCATGATGGCCCGGCCGACTTCGGCTTCGGCGAAGGTAACGGGTTTGCCGGCCTCTGCGACAATCGTGTCGATGAATTCCTGCCGACGTTGTTCGAGGCCGCGGGCCACGGCCTGAAGAACCATGGCGCGTGCATGGGCGGGCTGCGCACGAACCATGGGAAAGGCGCGGGTCGCCGCGGCCAACGCGTCTTCCAACGTCTGTTCGGTACCGAGGGGAACGCGGGCCAGGGGTTCTCCCGACACCGGATTGACCACCTCCAGGACGGCGCCGGTCTCGATCCACCGGCCGCCGATCCAAAGGCGTGGCATGCTCATGAATAGAATAATCGGCGCTGGCTTGCGCACCGACCGAGAGCCGTCGGTTCAGATGCGCTCGACTTCGCGTTTTTCGACGAAGGTTTTTAGGCCTTCGCGAGTGAAGTTTTCCATCAACGGCTCCGGATCGAGAGCCTCTGGCATCATCACGCCACGTTCCTTGATGTGGCCGGTGACGAGCAATTTGGCCGCCAGGGCCGGTGGGATGCCTGTCTGGACTTCGGTGAGGGTGTAGCCGTACTTCTCATATGCCTCGCGATGATTGTCCATCGTGTAGACGAAATATTCCACGCGCTTGCGATGTTTGGTGCCGCGGACTTCCGTGCCCACACACGAATAGCCATCCACGGTGGCGCCGAGTTGAGCTGGCTTCGGCAGGTTCGCACAAGCCACACGCACGGGCGCAACTTCGCAGCCGTCGACCTTCACTTTTTTCCACGTATCCAAGTCAAGCAACGCCAAGGAACGGGCCAGTTGGACTACTTTGTCGGAGAGCGTGTATTTGAACACCGAGTAATTCACTCCCTTGTCCACAAAGGGCGGGTAGGTGCCCAGGCTGACCCCTTCCTCGTGAGCCACCGCGTAGGTTTTCATCAGGCCGATCGGATCCGGAAAACGCACCCAATCCACCTCCGTCTCGAGCGGTTTGCCGGACGACACGCGTCCGTCCTTGACGTAATAGGGGACAGCGCCGAGTTCTTCGAAGAGTGTCTCCGGGTTAAAGAGCACCGCGAAGCGGTATCCCTTGGTTTCAGCGTTGTCGCCGTCCAGAACCCGGATGCTGGAAGCGGTGTCCAGGCGGTCCATGGCCCAGCGGGCGAAGACATTGACGGCCCCCGGGTCCATGCCCATGCAGAGGACGCCGGCGATGGCTTTGTCGAGAAAGAGGTGATTGAACTTTTCGATTTCGGCTTCGAACGAGTTTTTGCCTGGCCGTTTCACGCCTGGGGGCGAATAAATATCGGCCGCCATGTCGAGATAATGCGAGCCCCCGTGAGCACAGGCTTCGAGAACCGAATGGTTCACCTGGCACGGGCAGGCGTTTAAGGTGACGGCGATCTTGTTTTCCTTGAGGAACTGCCCGAGGGGCGCCGTTTCCATGGCGTTGAGCTGAACCACCTCAAAGCGGCTCTTCTTGGTCCGTTCTTGCAACGCGTTGGCAAACGTGACGTCGATGTCTGCCAGGATAATTCGCTCGAAACACTCATACTCGTGCAACTTCATCCCGATCACCGATCCAACTCCCCCCATTCCAATGACCAGTGCGTTTGCCATAAGTTAACTTTCATTACCGCGCGGACCATTTTACCAGACCTTGTCCGTCTGGCTCCACTCTACGACAACCGCGCCATCCATGCGAAAGGCAGCCCTAGCTTTATCGTCATAAACTCAGCTCAGACAAGCCTTTTCGTAAGGCTATCCAAATACCTCCAGGGCCGCCTCGAAGGTATTAACGTGCACTTTCACCACCTGGTTGATATCCCGCGCATAGCCTCCCGCCAAGACCCACGCCATCGGGATTGCTTGCCTCTTGGCAAACTCAAATACGGTCCGGTCGCGCCCCAGCAAATCGGCATGAGACAATTTCAACGGGGAATAAGGATCCTCCTGCAAGGGGTCGGCGCCGGCCTGATAGAGGAGCAGATCCGGTCGGCCCGCCCACAACAGGATCGGAAGATGCTGTTTGAGCACCGTCTGCAGATGCGGACCATCCGCGCCCGCCGGCAAGGCGGTCGAGAAATGATTGGCGCCATCCCGATGATGCACGGTCGTCACATCCCGGTAGGCAACGTTCGCCTGATAATCATTGCCATAAATGGACAGAGCCGTGAGCCACGGACGGCTCTCCGCCAGGCTCGCGGTGCCGTTCCCGTAATGAAGATCCAGATCGAGAATGGCCGCGGTCCGGATGGCGCCCTGGCGCCTCAAAACTTCCAGCGTGACGATCAGTCCGTTAAAGGTGCAGAACCCTTCGCCATGATCGGCGCCGGCGTGATGAAAGCCGCTGACCAACGCCGCCGCCACACCGTCACCTTGCGCCTGGCGCGCCGCCGCCAGACAGCCCCCGGACGTCAGGCAGACCGACGGAAATAGGGCCGGGCTCCACGGGAATTTTTGCGATTCAGCCAACGCGCGCGGCTGCCCGGTGCGCACGGCCTGGATGTATTGCGGCGTGTGGACCAGGCGCAAATCCTCTTCCGTCACGGGTAACGGTTCGGCCAACCGGACACCCGGCTTGCCACGCAACTCTTCGGCAATCAGCCCAAACTTCGCGATGGGCATGATGTGATGACCGATGGGCGCCGCAAATCCCGGATGATAAAAAGCTGTGATCATCGAGTCGCAGGCACCAGCGGGACCCGAGTTGCACCCGGCGGATATTCTTCAAGCTTCTGCCACAGCAACGTCATGTCTCGCTCGCGGAAGCCGGTCGCATACATGTGATAAAGCGATTGCACCAACTGCTTCAATTCCTCTCCGGAAATGAAATCTTCTTCTTCCCGTCCAACTCGCCGGATCACCAGGCCGAAAGGAAGCGGTTGCGGACCGCCCGTGGCATCGATCCGCGCGGGACTCCTAAAATCCGGCTGAAAGTAATTGACCAAGTCGGACGCCACTTTCTTAAAGCCTGCTTTCTCGTAGGCGGCCAGGCGAATCAGCCGGTTTGGGAACTGCGGATCTGGATGCTCCATTTCCGCCACCAGCGTGATGAGCGAAGTCACCGGGCAACCTGCTCTGAACAGGCAAACGCGCGCGGTCTGGATCGGCCAGGCTCGCAGCCACCCGGCCAGCCCGGTCCGACGCCAGGTCGGATGAATCAGCACATGTGAAAGATGCACGACCGCCCCTGGACCCGTCGGGCTCGTCTCATTCGTCACCACCGCGGTGTGATCGCGCACGGCTACAAATTCGCCCTGATGCCGGACCAGGATCATTTCATAGCGCAACCAGCGTCCGCCGACGGAGGTTGCTGGAGCCCAGCCAAGACGGCGCGCAATGACCTCCTGCGATTCCATCTCGCCCTGCGAACCGAACTCATTCCAGAGCGCCTCGAAACCGATCCCAAACTGCGGATCGGATGCCGAGCGCACCGCGGAGATCATCAGACCGCGTCGATCCAACTCCAGCGCCTTCCTGTCGCCGGAAGCCAGGTCGCCCGCGATAAATTCCACTGCGCTTGCGTCGGCCGCCATCGCGGCAACCATCTCCACAAGCTGCTTGAGTTGCCATCAATTAATCGCGCTACTTGAATCCAAGTCAAAAAGTCAACAATGGATCGCTCATGACACGTTTATCAAGATTCTCTTTGGTGGCGCTGACTTTGGCCATGGGGCTAAGCCTCGCCTTTCGCCATACCGTTGCCGGGCAACCAACGACGTCGGCCGCCAGCCCGAATGATCTCACCAACGAAATCGCCGTGCTCCGGGCCGAAATCAACCGCCTCAAGGGGATTGTGCCCGATCAATCCCATGCCATGAAAGACGTGGCCTATCATTTCGGCAACCTATGGTTTGCCGGTCAGAAGACGAACTGGCCGCTCGCAGACTTCTATTGGTCCGAAACGCGGTCGCATCTGCGCTGGGCGGTGCGCATCATCCCGGTTCGCAAAGATCCGCAAGGCAACGAAATCCGGCTGACGGAAATCCTGGATCCGATTGATCGGACGGCGCTGCAACAAGTGGGCGACGCGATTAAAGCCAAAGACAGCGTGAGATTTGTCGAGACCTACAAACAGATGCTCGACAGTTGTTATGCCTGCCATCTGGTTTCAGGCAAACCATTCCTGCGCCTGCAGATTCCCGTCCAACCGGAGGTGACCATCATTCGATTCGAACCTAATCCGTGAAACAATCTGCTGCGCCTGAAGCGAACGCTGCGGATCGTCCGCTTCGCGAGGTGTCCTGCCTGTTTCTGAAGCTGGGTCTCATCGCGTTTGGCGGACCGGCGGCGCATCTTGCGCTGATGGAGGACGAAGTCGTTCGGCGCCGGCGATGGCTCAGTCACGAGGAATTCCTTGATGGCGTCACTTTGTGAAACTCTTGTCGGAAACTTTTGTCGAAGGGGCAGATTTGGCAAAGGCAGCGGACTATGTTTCAATAGCGGCATGAACCTGAAAGCGCTGCAACAATTGCAGGAAGCGGATCGATCCTTTCATCTGCATCCGTTCACCAATCATCAGGAGATGCATGCGCAGGGAACGCACGTCATTGTGTCGGGCGAAGGTTGTTTCCTGACCGATGCCACGGGCCGCCGGTTGCTGGATGGTTTGGCTGGTCTTTGGTGCGTGAACGTCGGTTATGGCCGCAAGGAAATCGTGGACGCCGTCCAGGCCCAGATGACGCGCTTGCCTTACTACTGTTCGTTCTTCAACACGACCAACGAACCGGCTATTCGCCTGGCCGAACGGCTGGCCACACTGGCTCCGGGACGTGTGCACCACGCGCTGTTCAGCAACTCGGGTTCAGAAGCAAACGAAACGGCGCTCAAGATCATCCGCGCCTGGCATAAGCTCCGCGGGAAGAGCGGCCAGACCAAGATCTTGTCGCGCAGTTTCTCTTACCATGGCGTGACGCTGGCGACGGCGAGCCTGACCGGGCTGCCCAACTGCACCGGGCCGTTTGATCTGCCGCTGCCGGGGTTCATCCAGGTGCCGGCGCCGCATCCCTACGGCGCCAACAGCCCGCTCGACCTCGCCGCCTACAGTCAATGGTGCATCGAAGAGACCGCGCGGATCATCGAACGCGAAGGCCCCGAAACCATCGCCGCGTTGTTCGTGGAACCGGTGCAGGGGGCAGGCGGCGTGATCGTGCCGCCGGCGGGCTATCTGATGGCCTTGCGCCAACTGTGTCGCGAGCACCATATTCTTTTCGTGGCCGACGAAGTCATTACGGGGTTCGGCCGGCTCGGAGCGTGGTTTGCCAGTGGGCTCTGGGAATTGGACCCGGACTTGATCACATTGGCCAAAGGAATTACCAGCGGGTACCTGCCGTTGGGCGCAACGCTCGTCAGCGATGAGATCGCCCAAGATGTGATCCGGTCAGGCTATTTTTCGCATGGGTTCACGTACAGCGGGCATCCCGCCGCGGCCGCCGCCGCGCTGGCCAACCTGGATCTGTTGGAACGGGAACATTTGATCGAGCGCGTGCGCGGGGACATCGGGCCTTATTTTCAACGAAAATTGCGCGAATTCGCCGGGCATCCGGCGGTCAGCGAAGTGCGCGGTTACGGACTGATCGGCGCCCTCGAACTGTTGCCGCGCTCGGGCAAGCCCGGGCTCGATCCGGCCAATCCGTTGGGAGCCAAAGCAGCCCGGCTCGCCCGCGAGGAAGGAGTCATCATTCGCGGGATCAGGGATCTGATTGCCATGTCGCCACCCTTCATCGTTACCACCGACGAGCTTGATCAACTCTTCGCGGCCCTCCGACGAACCCTCGAACGGCTCTGGCAATAACCCAGCCCGACTTCGCGGATTCGAGCCAGGCGCGGCCGGCCCTCTCTCTGCGTTTGTGGCCGAACCGTATCGTCCACAAGCTCTTGCCGCTCGAATCCGCTTCGCCGTGGCTAGCCCGACTTCGCGGATTCGAGCCCAGCGCGGCCGGGGGCGCTTTTGCGTTCGTGCCCGAACTGCGGTGTGGACAGGCGCTTGACGCTCGAATCCGCTCTCGCCTCGGCGGAGCCTCCGGCGTAGCCTGGGTCGCCGTGGCTAGCCGGGTCGAAGCGGCTAAGAACTCCAATCAAGGGCTTACAGCGAATCCGCGAAGACCGGCCAGGCGGCGGCTGCGAGATCAGGATCCTCCAATCGCCAATCGAAAATCAGCAATCGAAAATATCGAAGATTGCGTCACTGCGGCAATACCGTCACCTGGTCTCGCTTAACCCAACCGACTCGTTGACTCGGTCCGCGGACCTGGAGCCAGGTTTGTTTCTGGTCGGTACTGGCGAGTTCTTTTTGGTCAACCACCGTGAGTTCGGTCCCGTCCCGGAATTGATAGAGCACTTTGGCTTCGTCCAGCGGCCCGCTGCGCGCGATGGCTTCCGGGACCACCACCACCGCGGCGGTGGTGCCGAACTGGAGTTGGGCCGCGGCGGTGACACAAGCGGCCAGCGCCACGGTGGCCAGTCCGGCCGTGGCGGCATAACCACGCAACGCCGGCCGGAAGGCGGGCCGAATCTCGCGGAGAGCCAGCAGACAGAACCAAAGCCAAAGCGTGACGGCAGCGAGCACAGTCCATTCATTCAAGGTGAGAGTGGCCAGGCCGCGTTGCCAGGCGGAGCCGATCGAGCCGTCGGCGCCCGCCACTTTCTTGCGGGCGAACTGGAGGTTGAAACGAATGCTGGGATCGCGCGGATTCAGCCGTTCGGCCTGTCGCCAGGCGGCAATGGCGCGTCCGATCTGCCCGGCCTTAAACCAAGCATTTCCCAGGTTGAAGAAAAGTGCTTCGCCTTGAGATGTCTGGCCGAGCGTCTCGTAAGCCGCGGCGGCATCGGGATAACGTCCCTGCTCGTAGAGTTTGTTGGCCAGGTCGAAATCAGGGGCGGTCGCTCCGACCGCGAGCAGGCGGGCAGTCAGCAGGAGACCCAAGCACGGCACCAAGCGCTTCATGCTTTGAGTTGTTGCAACTCGCGAAGAACCGATTCGAGCTTGGGAATGAGCGCGGTGAGTTCCTGGCTGGTTTGCATGGGCGCGTAGCGCGCCAAGTTGCAGGTTTGAAACAGATCATGGAGCGATTGCAGGGTGCCCGGGCTGATCGCGCGGGCGCGAAGACGTTCGTCGATGACCGCTTCGGTAATGGCGGAAGCGGGCAAGTCCAGACGCTCGCCGAGTTGCTCCTGCAGCAGCCGGAAAAGATTGGCGAAGAACCCTTCGGCTTGCCGTTGGTCCGCCTGGGTGCGGAGTTCCTTCAAGCCGGCCCGAATGCGCACAGCCACCTCGCGTTGCCGGCGCAGGCGCGGATTATTTGCCAAAGATTCGTTGCGCTTGCGCCACACCAACAAAGACACCCAAAGCAGCGGCGGTACGCTCTGCAAGACCAAAAACCACGGCCGACTTAACAGCAGCGGCGCCGCGACCGCCGCCGGGTCGAGCCGAGGCTTGATATGGACAATGTCATCGGCGGGCGGCGTGCCCGACTGCGTCGTATTGGTGAGGCTGGGTGGCGGAGCGGACGCCATGGCTGCCGGCCGCACGAGGAGCGGGACGGCCGGGCCGCGCAACGTTCGATAAGCCTTGGCGCTTGGATCAAAAAAACTGAACTGGACCGGCGGCAGCGCGTTGATCTCATGATTCTGCGGCACCAACACCTGCTCGAACGACTTGGTCCCCGCCAGCCCGAGCGCGTCCGACGTCTCCACCTTGGCCGTGGCCGGGTAACTGGTGAAATCGCGCCATTGCGGCTGCGGCGGCAAGGTCAGGCTCTCGATCGGACCGCGTCCGGAAATTTGCACCCGAACGGTAATGGGATCGCCGACACCGACATTGGTGGGGCCGGCTGACGCGGACATTTCGTAGCTGCCAATGGCGCCATTGAAGTTTTCGGGAATATTTTGCGCCGGTAGATCCAGGACGCGCATGGCCACACTTTCACTGGTCAGGTTGGTCGGGAATGGCTGATAACGCGGCCCGCCAAAGAAAGGATCAAAAAACGGATCACGCGTCCGGCGCTGATTGGGGATCGGGATGAGGATCTTGAGTTGTTCTTCAACCGGGCCGAAGGTCAAGTTGCCGCTGCGCGCGGCGGTGGCAGTGCACTTGAAGATGGCCAGGTCATAGATCCCGTTGCCGACCTGCGTGCGTGTCTTGCCCGGTTGCGGCATCTGGCTCAGAGAAAATCCCTCCGCGCGCAGCTGCGGCATGTGGATATCTTCAGCCGCCTGCCAGTAGAGATGGATCTCGACCGGGAACGGTTCGCCCACATACACCTCAGTCTTGGGAACGATCAAACGGACGAACGCCAGGTTGACCATGGCGGGGGCGGGATTGGCGGAGGCACCGGGGGTGTTGCTTGGGACGATCTTGAGCGTAAGGGGCTGGGACGTGAGGGTCTGACCGTTGGCGATGGCCTGCATCGCGGGAATGGTCACTTCGCCCGGCTGCCTGGGAGCCAGGGAATAACTGTAGGTGACTTCCACATTTTGCTGGCCGTTCTCGATCACGGCCTGACTCGTGTAACTCGTGCCGATGACCTGCAGGTTCGGTAGAGCTGGCAGGTTTGGAGTGCCGTTCGGCGTCGCTCCGGCAAAAGTCAAATTCAGCGTCACCGTTTCCCCCATCGGGACCACGTTGCGATCCAGCGACGTCCTGAAGCTGGCGGCCAAAAGATCAGCACCAAGCCCATGGCCAATCCACCACGCGATCCAGACCAACAGAACCCAGCGTCCTTTTCGTTGGAGGCGGTTTTTCGGTGATGGGCCCATGACCAGACAGACGGGCAGTTTTGCCACCCGGAAGCCCCCTTCGCAAGACTTCCCTGCGATTACATCTGTGTAATGGTCCGCCCAGCAGGCAGGAAAATCGCGGCAGAAAAATGAAGGTGGGCAGGGAACCAGCAACCGGCAAGCAGCAACCCGCACGAAAGCGCACCCGGCCGCCGACCGATCGATTCTGGCGCGGTTCGTGCCAAGAGCAGCATCATCTTTCTGCCCCCATTTTTCTGCCGCCTGAATTTCAGACTTTTAAGTCGCACTTCTAGAAGTGTGGAACACTGTGCCAAGAGCAGGAATTGGCCTGCAGCGATTTACGCGCTGAACGGCTCTGATCCCGGGCGCGTCCCGCTGAAAGTGGTTGCGTTCCGACCTGCCCTGGCCCTCTCCCCGTTGGTACGTGTTTAGCGTCCCCGGAGCGCGGGCTTCAGCCCGCTTCAAGTTGGGAGTCGGAGCAAGCCTTGCAACTCCCACCGCGGCCGACCCGCCGGACATTGTTCGGGAGGGCAGTGCCTGAATACGCCGTTGGCGCGGCACGGGCAGATTAGACTGCTGGGCAGGGATTCAACATATCCAAACTCCACCCGGCGGTCATAGACCGCCGCTACAACTGTCAGCACGCTTCTAAATAAGACCGGAAAGAAACGCCGTGTTGGCGCTTGCCGAGGCTCATTCAAATAGGGTCAGATTTCATGGTAACTTTTCCATCGCTATGAATCTGCTCGCCACTCTGCTTCGGCTTCATACGGTCCGGGGCGGATTCCTGCCTGGGCTGGCGTGTTGGGCTCAGATCAGCGCGGGAGCCGACGCGGATTTGATCCTGCACCACGGCAAGGTCGTGACCGTGGACAGCCGTTTTTCCATTCAACAAGCGGTGGCGGTGCAGGATGGGCGAATCGCAGCGGTCGGCCCGGACGAGCAGATCCTGGCGCGGCGCGGTCCCCGAACGCAAATGATCGATCTGGAAGGGCGCATGGTTTTGCCTGGGCTGATCGATTCCCACGCGCATCCGGCGAATGCTTGTCTGACTGAATTCGATCATCCCATTCCTACGATGGAACGGATTCAGGACGTGCTCAATTACGTTCGAACGCGGGCCACGGCCTTGCAGGAAGGGGAATGGATCCAGGTGCGCCAGGTGTTTATCACGCGCCTGGCCGAACAGCGTTACCCAACGCGCGCTGAATTGGACAGCGCCGCGCCGCGGCACCCGGTGATCTTTCAGACCGGACCGGATGCGTCGCTCAACAGCCTGGCGCTGCAACTGAGCGGCATCGACCGCGATTTTCGCGTCACCGATGGCGGGAGCGGTTTTGCTGAGAAGGATCCACAGAGCGGCGAGCTGACGGGCCTCCTCCGGAATTGCGCGCGTTATGTGAAGGTCCGATCGCCGGCACGTTCGGTTTCCCGCGCCGACAAGGTGCGCCGGCTCACGGAGCTGTTCGCTGACTACAACACGGTGGGTCTGACGACCGTCTGCGATCGCGACGCCAATCTGGACGAGATCGAGACTTACAAAGAATGGCGGGCGGCGGGCGCGACGACGGTCCGCGTCCTGGTGTCGCATCACATCGAATCGATCGGGCCATTGGCGGGCGTGCTCAGCAGCATTCGGGAAGTGGCGCGCCATCCGCTCTTCCAGACGAACGATCCCTGGCTTCGGATCATTGGAATCAAGACTTACCTGGATGGAGGGATGTTGACCGGCAGCGCCTACATGCGGGAGCCGTGGGGCGTCAGCTCGATCTATTCCATCACGGACCCGAGCTATCGGGGAGTGCGTTTCATCCCCAAGGATCGGCTCGTGGCCATGGTGCGCGAAGCGGTCAGCGCCGGCCTTCAATTTACCGCCCATTCGGTGGGAGACGGCGCCGTGCATGGTTTGCTGGAAGCTTATGCGGAGGTGGACCAGGACCAGCCGGTGGCCAAGAGCCGCCCTTGCATCAGTCATTCGAACTTCATGAGCCGCGAAGCTGTCGAGCAGGCCCGCCGCCTCGGCGTGATGGTGGACATTCAACCGGTCTGGCTTTACCTCGATGGTCATACGCTCGACAAACAGTTTGGCTACGATCGCTTGCGTTGGTTCCAGCCGCTGCACAGCCTCTTCGCCGCCGGCGTCGTGGCCGGAGGCGGCTCGGATCACATGCAGAAACTCGGCAGCCTGCGGTCAGTTAATCCCTTTCATCCTTTCCTCGGCATGGCCACGGCCGTCACGCGGCGAACGCGCCTTGCCGAAAAACCGTTGCATCCGGAGGAAGCCTTGTCCCGGGAGGAGGCCATCCGCTTTTACACGTCGAATAACGCGCGCTTGCTCGGTTGCGACGATCAGCGCGGGTCCATCGAGAGCGGCAAACTGGCCGATCTCATCGTCCTGGACCGCGATCTCCTCACCTGTCCAGCCGAGGAAATCGTTCAGACACGCGTCCTGCGCACTTACGTGGGGGGCCGACTCGTTCACGGTAGCTCCGCCAAATGAGTGGGCTCGGCCTTCGGCATTCGCCATTCGACTAGCCTGGCATTGCACATCGATGTGCATGCGCATGAGGCCATTATGCGAATGTCGAATTGCGACTCCCGAATTTCGAGGTGCGCGGCCTAAATTGTGTCGCGACGAGATGACAACGCGCAGCTCCGACCTCAACACTACCGCCCCTGAAATTCAGCCCGCTGCATAGCGGTTGTTGTCCATCGACACCTATCGCGGCTGGGTCATGGTTTTGATGCTTGCGGAGGTGCTGCGGTTTTGCGCCGTGGCGGAAGCCCGTCCAGAAAGCAGGTGGTGGGCTTTTTTATGTTCTCAGCAAAGTCACGCCGCTTGGACGGGCTGCACGCTTCATGATCTGATCCAGCCTGGCCTCGCTTTCCTGGTCGGCGTGGCGCTGCCATTCTCGCTCGCGTCGCCGAAAGCGTTTGGGACAAACGCCGGCTCACATGCTCCGCCACGCCAGCTCCGCGAATGCCGTGGGACGGCTTTGAATCGAAAATCGAAATCGGAGAAAATCGGAGAAAATCGGAGCTTGAATTTCTCGCGAGGATAAGGTGTTGTCAGCTCAACCCTACTACCGTAGTCGTTTTTTTATGAGTAACGTTTTCAAGAAGGCTTTAATCCTCACATTGGCATTAATCGGGATCACGAGTTGGACGTTGCCAACCAAAGCCCAGGAAATTCAAACCCTGCTCGATTGGGACAGCAACTGGCGTTACGTCGAGGATGGTTCGGATCTTGGAACCGCGTGGAGAGAGTTCGATTACCCTGCGGAAAACGACGCGCCCTGGAGCGCGCCCAGCCCGGGCATATTGGCCTTTGAAGATCAAATGCCCATTGAATACACCGTCACTGCCGCGATCAATACCACGCTGGCGGTTAGCATGGTGGTCACCACGTTTTATTTCCGCGCGAGCTTCAACTTCTCCGGGCCCACGTCTGGATTGATCCTCGTGGCCACGAACGTCATGGACGACGGCTCGGTCATCTATCTCAATGGCACCGAAGTGGGGCGGTTCCGCGTGCCGCCGAATCAGAATGCGGCAACGTTCGCCACCGCCTCGCCGGCCGTGGAAGGGATGATCGAACCGCTGGCGATCACAAATGTTTCCTTGCTGCGCCAGGGCCAGAACGTAATGGCGGTCGAAGTCCACCAAATCAGCACAACCAGCAGTGACATTGCGTGGGGGACGAAGCTAGTGGCCATCCGACCGACGCCGATGACCATTACCAGCCAACCCAAGAGCCAGGTCGCGATCGTCGGGCAGCCGTTGTCCTTGACGGTGGGCGTTAGTGGCGGACCGGCTTTCTACCGGTGGTTTAGGACCGGTAGCCAAGCCGTCCTGGGCACCAATGCGAGCTTCAACATCACTTCCGCCCAAATTGCCCAAAGCGGGGACTATTATGTCGTGATCACGAATTCGCTGAGCGTCCTGACCAGTCAGGTCGCCACCGTCAGCGTGCTGGTCGATACGGTGGGGCCCGTCCCGATCGACGCCCGCGGGGATACCAATACCTTTGCCCCGAAGAACGCGCAGGTCATCACCATCAGATTTCCGACCACCGACCCGCTGCACTCCTCTGCCACTAACGCGGCCAACTTCGCCGTTTATGCGGGGACTGACTTCAACACGCGGGTGACATTCACGAACGTAACCTACACCTCCACGCAAGGGCCGCGTCTGAATCTTTGGATGAGCGGTCCGGGCTGGGTCGTTGGCAACAACTACTTCGTTGTCCTCAATAATATCGCCGATACCCGAGGAAACCTGATCGCGCCCAACACGCGCGTGCCGGTGTCCTGGCCGATCGTGACGAATCTGGTCCTCATGTCCGATTCGTGGGCTTACTATGATCAGGGCGATACGGCTCCCGAGATCTATACGGTCACGCCCGCGTGGAACGCGACGAATTACGTGCAGTCTGGCCTGTGGCAAACCGGGAATGGCATCTTCTGGCACGACGACTCGGGTCCTGGTGTCACGCCCTGCGCCGGGGAAACCTTGAACACGCCCATCGAACTGCAGACCAGCCCGGTCCTCTTCCGCCGGACAATTAATGTGCCGGCCGCGTATGCCGCCACCGCAAATCTCCACCTCAGGTTTATGGTGGATGATGGCATGCTTTTCTATCTCAACGGGCAGGAGGTCTATGCCTATAATGCTCGCTCCAACCGCGGCCCGGTGAAAGCCAATGAGACTTCCATTGCGGTGACCAACTCTGTTTGCGTCACGAACGTGGTCATCTCGGGCCCACTGCTTCCGGGAAACAACTGGCTGGCGGCCGCCGTCATCCGAGGTTACGAGACGCCCGTGGATACTTACTTTGGTCTCGCGGTGGAGGGGCAGTTCCTCAAGACCTCGCCCGTCCCGGCTGACCCACCCGCCAATCAGCTGGTGCTCACCAGCACACGCGCGGGCGATGGCGTTCAGCTCTCCTGGCCGACGGCATTCGGCGGCTGCAGTCTGCAATACAAAACAAACCTCAACGCCGCTCTCCCCTGGATCACGGTCTCCAACCAGGCGAACCCATATAATGTCTCCGTCGGCGACACGCGTCTTTACCGGCTCCAGAAAGTCTTCCCTTAGCGGCAGTCTGCGACCGCCGCTGAGGCCACGCCTCCGGCGTGGCACGTGTTTAGTCTAGCGCCCAGTTTAGTGCTCCGCAGTCTCCCTCTCCGCCCTTCAGCGGGGAGAGGCCGGGGTGGGCCGCTGCAAGTCCAAGTATCTTCCCCGAACCACATGCCTCTAGGACACACTCCACAGCGTTCTCGGATAAACTTTGTCGGAAGCTTTGTCGGAAGCTTTGTCGAAATCCCAAGCTTTCGAGCGATCCCAGTCGACAAAGTTTCCGACAATGCTTCCGACAAAGACGAAATTCGTCTTTCAGGGACAAGCTCGTAGTTAGCCACGACCTCCAACTTTTTGGACGCGAATTGGGACCTTGAATCCAGGACATTCGGCATTCGGCATTCGGCATTCGAAAAAATCGAAAAATTGAAGTGAGCCTCCTTACGTCGGCTGCTACCAGATGGGGAGGTTCATTTGAACCGGGACATTCCGCATTCCGCACTCCGCATTGGAATGAGCCTCCTTACGTCGGCTGCTACCTGAGGGTCGGTTCCTTGGTCATAAGAAACCGGATCAAGCCGCGCGCGTGTGGCTCATCGAGCGCATCCAGTAATCCTTCCGGCATCATCGATTGATTGGATGTTTCCTCGCGTTGGATGTCGCCGTTTTCCAGCAGGGAGGTTTGCCCGACTTGTTCCAGCGTGATGGTGCGCGTGGCGCGACTGCGGACGATGCCGGTGAGCACGCGGCCGTCCTTCATCGTCAGGGTGGTCTGCCGGTAATCCGCCGGGATGATGGCGCTGGGGAAGAGCAGATTTTCGAGCAGATAATCCAGATTATCGCGGCCTGTTCCGGTGAGATCGGGTCCGAGCGTGCCGCCGGCGCCGTAGAGCCGATGACAGGGAGCGCAAGCGACCTGAAAGGAAGCCTGGCCCAGCCGGATGTCTGCCGTGGCCAGGGCTTGCGGTGTCAAACGTTCCTTCCAGCTGGCCAACGCGCGGTGGCGCGCTGGATCGTCCAATTCTTGAATCTCGCCCCAGACCTGGCGCAGTTGCGCCGTCAGGGTCGAATCGTTGAACGCCTTGATTTGCCGCGCTTGCAGGACTCCCAGATCGCCCCGGTTAACGGTTCCACGCGCGATGGCCTCGAGTAGTTTGGCGGACGAACCTGGGCGAGCCAGCAGGGCATTCAGCACAGCCGGACGTTCGTGTCCGTAAAGCTTGGGCCATTCCTTGAGCAACCGATCGGCAACCGCCGGGTCGTCGAACAAGGCGAGCCCGGCTGCGGCGGTCGCTGACAGATCACGAACGGGCAACAGCCGCTCACAAACCGACCGCAGATCGGCCGGCCGGGCATCAATCAAAGCCTGCAAGGCACGCCGGCGCTGCGGGAGATCGGCCGAGCCGTTTAAGGCCGCGGCTCGGATCTCATCCAAAGCACGGCCATCGCCAAACAAGGCACCCAGATCCCGCGTCCGCTGGCGTAACGCCTGGTCGGATGATTCCGCCAGGCGCGCCTCGAGCGCGGGCCAGGAAGCGGGTCGAGTGACCTTGCGGCGTCCGGCCAGGCCGTCGGCGATCCCGTCCAGAATCGCTGGTGGGCCATTGCGCGAGTTTGGACCGGCCAGCGCGGCGAGGAGGGCATCGAGCAGTTGCGGCTGGTCATCGATCGCTTCGGCCAGCCGCCTGGCGCCGAGGCGTTGCACGCGGCTGATCCTGGCTTGGGCGATCAGCGAAACAAACTGCGAATTCGTCAGCGCCAGTGGTTCCACTCCATACCAGAGCATGCAGGGCAGGTTGTGGTCCTGATTGTCTTCGGCATGTTGCAACAAGGCGGCAGCCAGAGGCAGCCGCTGCGCCGGGGCCAGCTTCTGCAGCAAAGCAGCCAGAGCCAACCGCACGGAGGGCGACGGCTCCGTGCGCGCCAGTGGGATCAGGGTGCGCTCAACAAAGTTGGCGAACTCGCCTTGGGCCCGGGCATCACGATGGCTTCCGTCTTCGCTGAGCCGAATTGCCCACGCGCGTTCCGCTTCGCTGCCGTTCAACTTTTTAGCCAGCAACTCCGGCGTAGCTTCGCCGAGCAGATGCAACGCCCAAAGAGCGCGCAGACGCGCCACTTCGTCGCCTTGGTCCACGAGGCGCAGGAGAGCCGGGCGCGCTTCGGCCAGTTGTGATCCGCCGTGAGCGCGATCGGCCAGGACGCGGCGTCCCTGGCGGGCTTCCCAATCGTTGGCGCTCGTTTGCAGCTGCACGAGATCGGGCTCGGATAGCTTCGTCAGATCGCGAAGAGAACCGAGTGCGGCGGGCCCATAACTCAATTTGTAAATGCGCCCGCTGGTGCGATGAATGCCCTCTTCGTCGTGACATTCTCCGTCGTCGCTCCAGTCGCTGACGAACACGCTTCCGTCCGGGGCCGCGATCAGATCGAGCCCGCGAAACCATCGATCACTGAAGAGAAATGCGTCCGGCTCCGCTCGTCCCACCCAGCCGCTGCCGTCCCGTTCCAGGCGTTCCACATTAATGCGGCGCCCATGAAAGTTGAGCGTGAGGAGTTTCCCAGTCCATTCTGCCGGCCACTGCGCCCCTTGGTAGATGAGCAAGCCACTGTGAGCATGCCCGCCGCCGGCGGCCAGCGTCGTGGCGCTCACTCCCTTGCGCACATCCGTCCAGACTTCGTTGGTCGCCCAATGCACGTGGTCAGCGTGTTGCTCAATCAACTCGTAGGCATATGGGTTGGCGTCGTCGCCAAACATCCGCCGGTAATGCGCGCCGGGGATGACCTGCCAGAGATGACCGATCACCGTATTGATGAAAAAAGCTTCGCCGCGCGCGTCCCAATCCATGCCCCACGGATTGGTGGTGCCTTGCGCCACCACTTCGAAGACGCGACGCGCCGGATGAAACCGCCAGATGCCCACATTCATGCGCACGCGCTGCGAGTCTGGACTTCCAGGCGGCCCGAGCTTGGATGTGGCCAGGATCCCGTGGCGTCCATAAAGCCAGCCATCGGGTCCCCAACGCAGGCCGTTGGCCACATTGTGGCGTGCGTTAATATGTTCGAACCCTTCCAGCATGACCTGCGGTGGACCATCGGGAACGTCGTCGCCATTGGCGTCCGGGATGAAGACCAGGTTGGGCAGGCAGATAGCCCAGATGCCGCCGAGACCCACTTCGATGCTGGTCAAGCGCTCGGCTTCATCCCAGAACACTTTCCTCCGATCGAAGCGGCCGTCGTTGTCGGTGTCTTCGAAGACCACGATGCGATCGCGCAGTTGCGGATGAAAGCCGACGGCCCGTTCGGAGTACGTGTAGTTCTCGGCCACCCAAAGCCGGCCTCGCGCATCGGTGGTCATCGCGATGGGTTGTTGCACGTCCGGTTCGGCGGCGAAAACACTCAGACGAAAACCCGGGGGCAACTTGGACTTCAACACGACTTCCGCGGGTGGCATAGGGGAATTGGTCGAAGGCTCCGTATTAAACGGCGCCAGCACCGCCGCCCGCGCCGGCAGAAAAATAAACCCGGCCCCGGCCAGGCAAAGAATCAGAGCACGCCGTCGGTTGGGGTGCATAATAAACCGCGGCAGCCTACTTCAGGGACACCGCGCCTGTCGCGACCGAAGTTCGGGCGAGGTCCACAGGGTTCGCCACGCGCAACGCCTCGGAGCGGTCCACGAATTGGGTAATGGCAGAAAAATGAAGGGCAGAAAAATATGAGCAGCAGCGCTGTTATCTTCCTTGTCGTCATCGGATGTGCCAGCTAAAGCACCTAGTCGCTGTGCCCGCCGCAGGCAACCCAAAGGGTTGCCAGAAAGTAGCCGGGGGTTGAGGAGGCCCGCCCTGGGCGGGACGACGATACCCCCGGATAAGGAGAAAAGAAATCTGCACCCCGGAGGGGTGCCACAGGCGCGAGTGCATCAGATTTTTGCAAGAATTGCCCTGGCCGTGCGTGATCAATTTAGGACATACCACCCTAAGACCATGGGCTCTACTTACCATTGCCTCTACTACCACTGGGTTTGCTCGACCAAGCACCGACGGGCGCTGATCCGCCCGCAATGGCGTAACCGGTTTCACCAATACTTGGGAGGAACAGTTCGCGGGCTCCAGGGAGTTGCCGCCATACCCCTGCGACCCCTTCGGGGTCGTTTCGTTTTTTCGTCGAGTCCGGGGGTATCGTCGTCCCGTTTGAGCGGGACTCCTCAACCCCCGGCTACTTTCTGGCAACCCTTCGGGTTGCACGCGCTTGCTCCGAGTTCAGCGGATAATGTCCAAACTTCAGAGCGGCGGTCGCAGACCGCCGCTACAGTGTCCAGGCCAGCAGGCTATGGCTATTTGGGGCGTCTATCTCTAATCTGCGGCCGGTGATCCGGAACATCATCTTTGATTGGTCAGGCACGTTGGTGGACGATTTGCCCGCCGTTTGGGAGGCGACCAATCATGTGCTGGCACAGGCCGGACGCGAGACAATGACGCTGGCCCAGTTCCGGGCCGAGTTTTGTCTGCCTTTCGCGCGGTTTTACGAGCGGCACACGCCGGACGTCCCCATGCCGCAGTTGGAGGAATGGTTTCATGGCCGCTTTCTCCAAGTGCAGGATTCGGTGGTGCCCTTGGATCACGCGCGCGAGTTTCTGGAATTTTGCCGCCAACGGCAGGTGCGCACGTTTGTGCTCAGCACCGTGCATCGCGACCATTTCGCGCAGCAGACGGCGCGGACAGGGTTGGCTCAGTTCCTGGAGCGGCCCTATGTGCAGATCCTCGATAAACGAAACAAAATCCATGAAATCCTGGCCGAGAACTCGCTGCATCCGGGTGAAACGCTTTTCATCGGCGACATGCAACATGACATCGAGACGGCGCGCCACGGCGGGATCGGTTCGTGCGCCGTCCTGACCGGCTATAACAGCCTGGAGCAACTCCAAGCCGCCCAACCGGACCTGATCGTGGAACATCTCGGCGAATTGCGCGAAATCCTCACCCGCTGCAGCATGGAACTGCGCCCGCCACTTTCCCTCGCCGCCCACGAGACCGTGGCGGGCGACACGCGGCGGCCGGTGGTGACAGTCGGCGCCTTAATCTTTGATGATGCCGAACGGGTCCTCATGATCCGCACGCATAAATGGTCCAATCATTGGGGCATCCCGGGCGGCAAGACCGAATTTGGCGAAACCTCCGAAGCGGCGTTGCGGCGCGAGATTCGCGAGGAGACAAGCTTGGAGATCACCGATATTCGTTTTGTCCTGGTTCAGGATTGCATTCATTCACGGGAATTCTATCGAGACGCTCATTTCGTGCTCTTGAATTACACCTGTCGTTGCCAGGGACCAGCCGAGGTGCGATTAAACGACGAGGCGCTCGAGTTCCGTTGGGCGACCTCAGCCGAAGCCATGGCCATGCGTCTCAACGAACCGACCCGCGTGCTGTTGGAGAAGTGCGGGCTCGCTGAAGGTCGTCCGCTCCGCGAACTTCGATAGAGGTTGGAGCGGCGGTCGAGAACCCTGAACCCTGGCCGAGAACTCCGAACCCTGAACCGAGAACCCTGAACC
>DATLUX010000017.1:0-12093 GCA_035577805.1 Verrucomicrobiia bacterium | reverse complement strand
CGCCCCCAAAGCTATACCAGTGCCAGAAGCGCAAGCGCGGGTTTTCCCAACTCGCCAGGATCTCAAATGGAGGACTGATCAAACGGCTGTCGAATGATTCGGCGTAACCTCCGCCTAAGACCGTGGCCGCGACATTGGTCCCGGAGTGAGCGCGTCGTCCTTCCGGATTGGGCGGCGGCCCTGACGTCGGAACGCCCACTTCCCACGTGCCGGAGTCGGAAGCCCAGTCGCCCAGGCCCAACTCGAAGCCTTCGGGACTGTTGTGCGGATCAAATGCGATTGGCCCGACCACGATTGAAACGTCGTCGATGTACCAACCCGGCCCGCCGTCGTAGCCGCCGCAGCAATCCGTCGCACTGAGCAAAAAGCCCAGTCGGACGGTCTGCCCTGCGTATGGCGAAAGGTCAATCAAGGGATAATGCCAAACGCCCGGGGTGGCGGTGTAGGTGGCCAAAGTGACCCAATCGCTCGTGCCGGCTTTAATCTGAACGTGACCCGCGTCGCCGCCGCCAAAACTGTACCACTGCCAAAAACGCAGGCTCGGATTGTCGGTCGCGGCAGGAACCCGGATGAAGTCCGTGACGAGGCGGGTGGAGGTGACCTCCGGATAATTGCCGTTCAGGACGGTGCCAGCCACATTGCTGCCGCTTTTGGCTTCGTTAGGACCCGACAGTGGGATCCCTACTTGCCAGATCCCGCTGTCGGCGAACCATTCGCTCGGAAAGCCGGACTCGAAATCCTCAACCCAAACAATCGATCTCTCGGCGTGCGACGACCCCAACGTTGCGCCCCAGAACAACACGCCCAGGACGAGCGCCTGCAACGGTGGGCCAAGCTGCCAGCGGTGGTATGGGTGCGACGGATAAGTGTTCATATATGCGCGCATGGTTGTCACGGAATGATGGACCACGGAAATCTCCTCGTGTCTCCTGTTCACCCCACTCCAAAAGGCCCCCCTTGGCGTCTGTGCCCAAATTTACTGCTTCCCGATTGGAGAGAGTCGTTGGGATCCTGCGATAGGACCGTCGCTCAGGGAATTCTCAAATTGAGGTAGAAATGAGGTATGGCAAAGGCAGCCCGCTGCGGAGAGAGGCCTTACACGCCCAGGGCGGGCACGCGGCGCCTTAGCCCGCCTTCGCGGATTCGAGCCCAGCGCGGCCGGAGGCGTTTTGGCGTTTGTGCCCGAACCGTAGTGTTCGAAGGCTCTTGCCGCTCGAATCCGCTCTCGCCTCGGCGGAGCCTCCGGCGTAGCCTGGGTCGTCGTGGCTAACCGGGTCGTAGCGGCTCAAGGACGCCAGTCAAGGACCTACGGCGAATCCGCGAAGACCGGTTAGCGGAATGCCCTCTCCACCGCGGCGCGCAATGAATGGACATGGAGCTTGCGGTAGATGTTGCGAAAATGAGTGCGCACGGTTTGGTAGCTCAGCTGCAAGATCCGGGCGATTTCCTTGGCGCGTTTGCCACGCCGGGCCAATTGCAGCAGGGCGATCTCGCGGTCGCTCAACGCCAGGCGCGCATCCGCCGGGGGCGCGAGTTTTTGAAAGTGATCCAGCACTTTGCGACAGATGGAGGGCGACATCGCGCCGCCCCCCGCTTCGACGGTGCGGATGGCGTCGATGATTTCCGGCGCCGGCGCGCGCTTGAGCAAGTAACCATCGGCTCCGGCTTGCAGCGCACCGAACAACAGGTCGCTGTCATCGAACTGCGTGATGACCAGACAGAGCACGTCCGGCAAAACCTGCTTGAGCCGGAGAATACACTCGGTGCCACTCAGGCCGGGCAGTTGCAGGTCGACGAGCACGACCTCAGGGTGGATGGCCGGCAAACGTTCCAGGGCCTCCTCCGCCGTGGCGTGGTGGCTGGCCACACGAAATCCTTCCTCGAGGGAGAGCAAGCGCACGAACATGTCGGCGGTGGCGGGATGATCTTCGATGAGCGAGATCGTGATACGCTTCACGACTTGTCCTTGGATTGAGGGGTGGATGGGGCTTTGCCGGAGCGCAAGGCGGAGGGGGCGAGCCACATCTCGATGGTGGTGCCCAGGCCGGTCTGACTGGAGACCTCGAATCGGCCACCGAGGCGTTCGAGGCGTTGACGCATGTTGGCCAGGCCATTGCCGTGACCGGCCTGCGCTTGATTCGATCCGGGCGTTGGTGGGGCGATCCCAGCGCCATTGTCGGCAATCTGCAGCGTAAAGGAATCAGGGCCGAGGCGGAGGCGCATCCACAGAAACGTGGCGTGAGAATGCTTGAGCACATTATTAAGGGCTTCAATCGCGGCCAGGGCCAGGTGGTACCGCTCGGAGCGGGAAAGCGGCCAAGGAGGGATTGCCTCCGGGAAATCCAGTTCCAGTTCGATGCTGGTGCCTGCGAGTAATTCGTGAAAGCAATCCCCCAGGTAATCCGCCAGGCTGAGCAGGGTGTCTTTGTCCGGTTGCACAGCCCAGACCGCGCCGTCCAAACACGCATTCAGTTCGTTGGCCAGGCGCATGAGCTCGGCTTGCGGAGTTTTGCCGGAGTGGCTGGCTGCGGGGGTGCCATTCAAGGAGGCGCTCAAATGTTGCACGGCCGTGAAACGCGGTCCGAGAGAGTCATGCAAATCGCGGGCGATGTCGGCGCGTTCGTTGGCTAAGGCGGCTTGGTGTTCGGCTTCCGCGAGGCGGCGATGCCGGAGCACGCTGCGCCGGTAAATGAGGTAGCCGGCCAGCAAGGGCACCAGCACCGATACGGTCTTGAACCAGCCTGTCTGCCAGAAAAACGGCGCCAAGGTGAAGGCAAACGCCGCTCCGGCCTGGTTCCAGGTTCCATACTTATTGGCAGCCACGACCTGAAATTGGTAACGGCCCGGCCTGAGGTTGGCGTACGGCGCAACCCGCCGCGGGCCTGCGTCCGTCCAGTCTTGCTCCAGCCCCTGCAGCCGATACTTGAAGCGAAGCTTGTCGGCGGCGAGGAAGGAACTAGCCGTGTACTGGATTTCAAGGATGCGCCCGGACCCGGCGCGCAGCGCGAACGGGCCGTCCGCCGGAGTGGCGAGGCAGCCATCGCCGGTCAAGGTGCGTTGCCCCGGCTTGTTGTCGAAGATGGTTTCCCCATTGGCCTGGACCTGTTCGATCATGACTGGCGGCGGATTGGTCTGGTCGGGCAGCTGTTTGGGGTCGAAGATCGCCACCCCTTTGGTGGTGGGAAACCACACGCACCCATCGCGGGTCTTCAGCGCGCCGGGTTGATTCTTTTGGCCATTGGTTTCGCGGCTGGCCAGGCCTTCGTCCTCGTCGTAAACCACATAGTTCACGGTAGCCGCTTGACCGTCGGCGAGATCGTCCAGATCCCGTTTGCGGACGCGATAAATGCCGCGTTCGCCTCCGAGCCAGAGGTGACCTGTATCATCCCCGAGGATGTGGTTCATGGCATCTTCCGGCAAGCCTTCCCGGCTGGTGAATACGCGACTACGGCCATTCTTCAATCGCACCAGACCGCGCTCCGTGCCGAGCCACAAGGCGCCGTCGTTGTCTTCGTAGAAGGTCCACACTGAATAATCGGATAAATCATCGGCCTCCGGGCACGGCTCGAATTGGCCGTCCTTGAAACAATGCAGGCCGCCCAGCCAGGTGCCGATCCAAAGGTTGCCCGCGCGATCTTCGTGCAAGGCGCGAATATCATCGCTGCGCAAGCCGTTGGTCGAACGGTAGGACGCTAACATCTCGAAAGGCGCCGCCGGCAGGGAAACGGTGTGGGCGGGACTGCCCAAATTTGTAGCGGCCGAATGGTCGGCCAGGCGCAGGCAGTACAGCCCTCGGGCCGTCCCGACCCAGAGCGTGCGGTTTCGTCCCGCCAGGAGCGTGCGGATTTTCGTGTTGAACCAATCGCCCGGGAACCGATGCTGGTGCAGGCGCCCATCCTCGATCCAATTCAAACCCGTTGTGGTGCCGATCCAGATGCGGCCGTCTTCATCTTCCACGATCGAACGAACTGCGTTTCGCGATAGTCCTTCAGCTTCCGTGAAAGGGGTGAAGCGCCCGTCGCGGAAACGGGCGGCTCCACCATCGGTGCCCACCCAGATGCTGCCATCACGCGCTTCGCACAAGGCCCAGACCCGGTCGTGCGGCAAGCCTTCCCGGCTGCTCAAGCTTCGGACCTTGGCCGGCCGGCAGTGAAGCAAGCCGGCGTCTTCCGTCCCGATCCAAAGCCCACCCTCCGCGTCATCGCCAAAGGCCAGAGCAAAATCGTCCGCGGCCAAGCCGGGGAGCGAGACGTCCCCGCGCTGCCCATCGCGCAAAAATGAAACACGGCCTCGGCTGTTGGGAAACCAGAGCGTGCCTTGGCGATCGCGGAAGACAGACATGCTGCGAGACCCATTATGGACGCTCAAGGTCTGGTTGGTCCGCCAATCATCCCCCTGGAGCGGGCAAAGCCACGCGTAAAATGGATCGGTGTCCCCATGCAGAACCCAGGGAACCCCCGTTGAATCCACGGCCAATCCGTGGATGTATTGTCCAGTTTGCGGATGCAGTTCTCCGTCGGGTCCAAACTTGCCCGTGAGCGGATCCAGGTGAATTAGTCCGCGCGGGCCGCCCATCCAAACCTTCCCGCCTGCCTCGCAGATGGATTGGAATCCAACGGTCTCGAAAGCCTCCGGCGTCGGGAAAGCTTGCTTTTCTCCGGCCCGCAATCGCCAGAGGCGCGGGGGCGAGGACACCCACAGGCCGCCGGTTGGGCTGGGATAGATGGGGCCGGTGCGCTCGTTTTCACTGCTCAGGACCTGGCGAACGAAGGTGCGGCCATTCCAGCGAAACAACCCGTGATCACAGTCGATCCAGAAATCTCCGTCCGCGTCTTCGGCCATGTGCCGAAATTTTCCGGCGATCAGATCCGGTGTATTGGCACGGTTGAATACTTGCCAGGAGTGTCCATCAAAACGCGCCAATCCGGCGGGCGTCGCGATCCAAACATATCCGTTGCGTGTCTGCAGCACGCCATCAACGCGGTTGTCCGGCAATCCGTGTTCGCGGGTCCAGACCCGGTATCGGAACAGGTCGGTTGCGTTCGTCGTGGAGGCGGCCTCCGCTGAGGCCAGGGAGAGATCCGTCAACTGAGCCAGTCCCAGCAGCAGAAGCCCCCCGAGACGCCAGACCGCAGCAGAACCCTGTTGCTGACCGGGACGAGGCATGGAGCCGTTTTATACCAGTGGCACTCCCAATCGCCAAGCTGGATGAAGTTAATTTAATTACAATTCACCCGGTAAAAATGCCGGGCGCCGATCTCATTGGCGTTCGTCGCTCAGCGGCCATCGGTTCATACAGGCATTCATTTGGTCTGCACTCGATACATCCGCTGCGAAGCTGAAACATTCCGTTGTGTGACCGAAAGAGTCGATCCGTTCCCGTTTAACGTGGTCAATACCTGCCACGGGCCAGGCCCTAACGCGTCAGTGTATTGCACCTCATAGTTGTGACCGGTCTGGCTACCGAACGAAAACCAAAAGTCGCCTCCGGACCAAGTCGGGTTCTGGAGGACAACCGGAGCCGAAACACTGTTGCTCACGACGATGGAGATGGGAGACGAAATGGCGGTCGCGCCCCGGTCATCCGTCGCTTTGACGGTCAGGGTATACGTGCCGACGCCCACATTGTTCCAGTCGAAGCTGTAAGGATTAGTGGTGTCTTCGCCCAGTTTGTTGGCCCCTTCGAAGAACTCGACTTTGGCGATGGAGCCGTCGGTGTCGTTGGCGCTGGCCGTGAGGGTGATGTTGGCTGGGGCGACAAAGGAAGCTCCATTGCTGGGACTGCTAAGGTAGACGACGGGTGGCGCATTAGCCGGAGGGCCGCCTGCCAGCGTGACCGATTGCAATGTCACGTTGCCGTAGTCCGGGTCGTAAATCTCCCTGGCGGTAAAGCGCACCGTCAATGCCTGTCCAGCCGAAGCGGCACTGTAATTCAAGGTATAGGCTGCGTAACTGTTGCCCAAGGTATTGCTCAGGCTGGTATCGGCATAAACTTTCGCGCTGAAATCGCTGAGCCATGCCTGGAAAAGGCCTTTGGCCGCATACAGGCCCAGATACAGCTTTACAGTGCGGCTGGTCGTATCCGCCGGCAAAGTCAACTCGAAGCCGTTCGTCACGCCCGGAATAAACACGCCTGTCTTGGTGCCGGCGACGCTCGCGGTTGGCGTCCCGTCGCTCCAGCTGAAACTTGTATAGTTGTCCGCGTAGCGCTCCACGGTGCCATTGCCGATTGGCGTATAGTCGCTGATCTGCATTTCCACGCCGGCCTTGCGATCCAGGATGCCGTTGGTCCGCGCTCCCCAATGAACCCAATCTGCCGTTCCTTCGGTCGTGAGATTGACCGAAAGGGGAAGAGTAGGGGGTTTGCTTGTGCTGCCGATCATCGTGCCGCCTCCCGTATTGACGAAGATCTCAAGCAAGTCGCTGCTGGAGGTTGCCCCTTTGTTATCGGTCGCTCGAGCCCACAGCCAATATCTTCCAGCCGTCACTCCAGTCCAGGTGAAACTGAACGGACTGGCCAGATCCTCTCCGAGCTTCGTCGTTCCTTGGAAGAATTCGACCTTGGTGATGGTACCGTCGAAATCAATGGCATTCGCTGCCAGGGTGACATTGCCTCCGGCGGTAAAAGCGCCGTTATCTGTGGGGCTTGTCAGTTCGACGAAAGGTGGGTTGTTGGCGGTGGCGGAGGTTAGCGTCGCGGATTGCAGAGTCACATTCCCATATGTCTCGTCGATCATGCCATCGACGGTCCATTTGATGTTTAATTTTGATCCGGCGGAGCGGCCGGCGAAGGTGATCTCATACAGGCCGTTTGGCCCGTTCGCTGAATTTGACAGGGAGCTGTCGACGTAGGCGGCCGCGCTGTTGTCGCTTAAGGATGCCTGAAACTTGCCGCTGGCCCCGTAAGCGCCTACGTAAACCTTGAGCGTTTTGACTGCGGTGCCTGCCGGAATGGAGAACTGGAAACCATGACCCAGCCCGACTGCGTAGACCCCAGTAGTCGTGCCGGTCACGCGGGCGTCCGGCGTGCCATCACTCCAGCTGTACCCGCCCCAGTTGTCGCTGAACTGATAAGCGAAGCCAAAAAAGTTGCTCGAAGCAACCAGTTTGAAGTCGGTGATCTGTTCCACCACGTTCGCCTTTCGATCTAAACTGGTATCGGTATAAAGTCCCCAATGCACCCAGTCTAACGGGCCGTCTGCGGTCAAATTGACGACCGCTCCTCGTGAGATTGAAGTGAAGCCGCCACTCAATGTGGCAGCGCCGCCAGCGCCGGTGGTTAATTCAAACGCCAGCAACACGATGAGCCCGTGTGCGGCTCTATAAAGTAGGTCATGCGCTTTCATCCATGAGCCGCCGCCGCCTTGCAGCTGTTGCTATTATTTCGTCTGCACTCGGTACATCCGCTGCGAAGCTGAGACATTTCGTTGCGTGACCGAAAGGGTCGAGCCATCCCCGCTTAACGTGGTTAATAGCTGCCAGACGCCGATCCCCAACGTGTCCGTATACTGTACTTCGTAGTCGTGACCGGTCTGGCTACCGAACGAAAACCAAAAGTCGCCTCCTGACCAAGTCGGATTTTTGAGGTTAACCGGAGTCGAAACGCTGTTGTTCACGACAATGGAGACAGGAGCTGAGGCGGTCGTCGCACCGCGGTCGTCCGTGGCTTTGACTGTCAGGGTGTACGTGCCGGCTCCGACATTGTTCCAGGGGAAACTGTATGGGCTGGTGGTGTCTTCGCCCAACTTGTTGGCCCCTTCGAAGAACTCGACTTTGGTGACCGAGCCGTCGGTGTCGTTGGCGGCGGCAGTGAGGGTAATGTTGGCCGGGGCAACGAACGAAGCGCCATTGCCGGGACTGCTCAAACTGGCGGTGGGCGGATTATTGACCACGATGCTGACGCTATTGGTGGCTTTGGCGCCGAGGTTGTCAGTGGCCACGGCGGAGAGGGTATAGTTTCCAGCCGTCAGGCTGCTGACCGCCACGCTGTAAGGAGTGGTTGTGTCGATGCCCAGGGAAGCGGCGCCGTTGAAGAATTCGACTTGGCTGACCGAGCCGTCGCTATCGGACGCGGTGGCGGCCAAGGTGAACGAAGCCGGGGCGGTCAACACAGCGCCGTTGTTAGGGCTGCTGATGGTTACAGTGGGCGTAGCGTTGTTGACCACGCTAATGGTGATGGCAGCCGAAGTTGTGGATGCACCGCGGTCGTCCGTGGCTTTGACTGTCAGGGTGTACGTGCCGGCCCCGACATTGTTCCAGGGGAAACTGTATGGGCTGGTGGTGTCTTCACCCAGCTTGTTGGCCCCTTCGAAGAACTCCACTTTAGCCACCGAGCCGTCGGCGTCATTGGCGATGGCGGTGATGGTAATGTTGGCCGGGGCAACGAACGAAGCGCCATTGCCGGGACTGCTCAAACTGGCGGTGGGCGGGCTATTGACCACGATGCTGACGCTATTGGTGGCTTTGGCGCCGAGGTTGTCAGTGGCCACGGCGGAGAGGGTGTAGTTTCCAGCCGCCAGGCTGCTGACCGGCACGCTGTAGGGAGTGGTGGTGTCAATGCCCAGGGACGAGGCGCCGTTGAAGAATTCGACTTGGCTGACCGAGCCGTCGCTGTCGGACGCGGTGGCGGCCAAGGCGAACGAAGCCGGGGCCGTCAACACAGCGCCGTTGTTGGGGCTGCTGATGGTGACGGTGGGGGTGGCGTTGTTGACCACGCTAACAGTGATGGCAGCCGAAGTTGTGGAGGCACCGTGGTCATCGGTGGCTTTGACGGTCAGGGTGTACGTGCCGGCGCTGACATTGTTCCAGGGGAAACTGTACGGGCTGGTGGTGTCTTCGCCCAGTTTGTTGGCCCCTTCGAAGAACTCGACTTTGGTGACCGAGCCGTCGGCGTCATTGGCGGAGGCAGTGAGGGTGATGTTGGCCGGGGCGACGAAGGAAGCGCCATTGCCGGGACTGCTCAAACTGGCGGTGGGCGGATTGTTGACCACGATGCTGACGCTATTGGTGGCTTTGGCGCCGAGGTTGTCAGTGGCCACGGCGGAGAGGGTGTAGTTTCCAGCCGCCAGGCTGCTGAACGGCACGCTGTAGGGAGTGGTGGTGTCAATGCCCAGGGACGAGGCGCCGTTGAAGAATTCGACTTGGCTGACCGCGCCGTCGCTATCGGACGCGCTGGCGGCGAAGGTGAAGGAGGCTGGGGCGGTCAACACGGCGCCATTGCTGGGAGCACTGATGGTGACGGTAGGGGTGGCGTTGTTGACTACGCTAACAGTGATGGCAGCCGAAGTTGTGGAGGCACCGCGGTCGTCCGTGGCCTTGACCGTCAAGGTGTATGTGCCGGCGCTGACATTGTTCCAGGCGAAACTGTACGGGCTGGTGGTGTCTTCGCCCAGCTTGTTGGCCCCTTCGAAGAACTCGACTTTGGTGACCGATCCGTCGGTGTCATTGGCGGAGGCAGTGAGGGTGATGTTGGCCGGGGCGACGAAGGAAGCGCCATTGCCGGGACTACTTAAGCTGGCGGTGGGCGGATTGTTGACCACGATGCTGACGCTATTGGTGGCTTTGGCGCCGAGGTTGTCAGTGGCCACGGCGGAGAGGGTGTAGTTTCCAGCCGCCAGGCTGTTGACCGGCACGCTGTAGGGAGTGGTGGTGTCAATGCCCAGGGACGAGGCGCCGTTGAAGAATTCGACCTGGCTGACCGAGCCGTCGCTATCGGACGCGGTGGCGGCCAAGGTGAAGGAGGCTGGGGCCGTCAACACAGCGCCGTTGTTGGGGCTGCTGATGGTGACGGTGGGCAGGATGTTACCTGATGAGTTGACCACCAGGGTGGCAGCCTGCAGCGTGACATTGCCGAAATCTTGATCAAACAGCCTGGATGAACGGTATCGAATATGGAGGGTTTGTCCTGGCGAAGCGGCCGCGTAGGTCAATGTGTAGACGCCGTAGGAACTGCTGAAATAATTGCTGAGCGTGGTATCCGTGTAGGCGACGCCGCTGAAGTCGCTGAGCCACGCCTGGAAGTTTGCCTGCGCGGCATAGAGTCCTAGGTAGACTTTGAGAGTGCGTGACGTCGTGTCCGCTGGTGCGGTCAGATCAAACCCGTTGGTCATGCCGGTGGTAAACACTCCTTTGGTGGCGTTGGCGACACTCAGAGTGGGGGTGCCATCGCTCCAGTTGTAGCCGGTGTAATTATCCGTATAGAGCTCGACCGGGTTGGGGCCAATTTTGGTGTAATCGCTGATCTGTTGAACCACGTTGGCTTTATGGTTAAAGAGGACATTGGTTTGGAGCCCCCAATGAGCCCAATCGCTTTGACCCTCGCTGGTGAGGTTGATGGCGCTGGGCAAGGCCGGAGGAACGGCCAGACTGCCGGCCAGGCTTCCCCCGGTCCCGTTCACAAAGATCTCGATCGGGTTAGACGTGGAGACTGCGCCCTGATTGTCGGTCGCTCTTGCGGTCAAGACGTACCAACCTGCGGAGACGTTGTTCCAAGGAAAAGCGAACGGGTTGCCGGTGTCCTCGCCCAGCTTGTTCCCGTTCGCAAAGAACTCGACCTTCAACACTACGCCATCCGTATCGGTAGCGGTGGCCGTGAGCGTGATATCGCTGGCCGCTGCAAGGGAAGCGTTGTTGGGCGGACTGGTGAGTGCCACGGCGGGCGCGTTGTTCAGATTGGGTGCGGTCAACGTCGCGGATTGAAGGGTCACATTGCCTTGCGCGCCTGCTGGGTTCTGCAGCGTCCACCGAACGATCAGTTGCTGACCGGGCGAAGCGGCGGCGTAGGTGATGGTGTAGGCTCCGCTCGGGCCATTGCCAGGGTTGAATAGGGAACTGTTCGTGTAGCCGCGAGCGCTGGCGTCGCTAAGAAATGCCTCCAGCCTGCCCCGCGCCGCGAATGCCCCAACATAAATCTTAAATGTTCTGGAGGTTGTATCTGCGGGGGAAGTCACTTCAAAGCCGCTGTCAATTTGAGGTGTCCCATATGCCCAAATCCCGGTCGTGGTGTTGGTGACCGTGGGAGTTGGCGTCCCGTCAGACCATGTGTACCCATTCGCGTTATCTGCGAACTGGTAAGCGTAAGCGAACCCATTGGGTGAGTCCAGGAGCTTGTAATCACTGATCTGCGGCACGACGCCTGACTTCCGGTCCAAGCTGGTCTCCGTGTATAGCCCCCAATGCACCCAATCGGCTTCGCCCTCGCTGGTCAGATCGACTGCGCTACCTGCAGGGATGGAACTAAAGGATCCGGCCAGGTTTGGGCCAGGTGCGGCGGAATGCGCCACTTGTGGAGCCGTAAGGAAAACCGTCGATGCAGCCAGCATGAAGGCCAACGGCCACCGGGAACAAAACTTCGATCTCATCGGTGGAACAGCTAGGACTTAAGGCTGCCAGCTTACCTCGGAGCCGTTAAGGGGTCAATTAACATAATGTCAATTAACATAACGCAAACGTGTCTCCAGGTTTGGCCTGCTTTGTGGTAGAGTGCTGTGGTCGAGTCCAAGGACGCCCGGTCCCGTTACTATTATTTGGTCTGCACTCGATACATCCGCTGCGAAGCCGAAACATTCCGTTGTGGGACCGAAAGAGTCGATCCGTTCCCGTTTAACGTGGTCAATACTTGCCACGGGCCAGGCCCTAACGCGTCGGTGTATTGCACCTCGTAGTTGTGACCGGTCTGGCTGCCAAACGAAAACCAAAAGTCGCCTCCTGACCAAGTCGGATTCTGGAGGACAACCGGAGCCGAAACACTGTTGCTCACGACAATGGAGATGGGAGCCGAAGTGGCGGTCGCGCCGCGGTCATCGGTCGCTTTGACGGTCAGGATATAAGTGCCGACGCCCACATTGTTCCAGTCGAAGCTGTAAGGATTAGTGGTGTCTTCGCCCAGTTTGTTGGCCCCTTCGAAGAACTCGACTTTGGCGATGGAGCCGTCGGTGTCGTTGGCCCTGGCCATGAGGGTGATGTTGGCTGGGGCGACGAAGGAAGCTCCGTTGCCGGGACTGCTGAAGCTGGCGGTGGGCAAGTTGTTGACCACGATGCTGACGCTATTGGTGGCTTTGGCCCCGAGATTGTCGGTGGCTACGGCCGAGAGCG
>DATLUX010000016.1:0-2826 GCA_035577805.1 Verrucomicrobiia bacterium | reverse complement strand
GGAACATTGGTGGAATCTTCTTTGCCGGTGAAGAGGTTTCCCTTGATGGTCTTGAAGGCGATTTTCCAGTCGTTATAACGCAAAGCCATGAGATCGGCGTTGTCGCTGAAGTAGAAGAACTCTTTGCGCGGCCCGGCGGCGACTTCGCCCTTGAAGAAAGGCATGAAGTTGTAGCCGTCGAGGTAGTTCTTGAAGGTTTTGTCGCTCACCGTGTAGCCCTTCAAGAGCTTTTCCTTTACATCCGGCTCCCCGGCCGCCGCCAGTAGCGTCGGCAGCCAGTCCTCGCAGGCGAAGATCTGGTTGACGATGGTGCCGGGTTTGATGACTCCGGGCCACTTCGCCACCATGGGTACGCGGAACCCCCCCTCGTAGGTGGTGCCCTTCTCGCCTCGGAAGGGGTGATTGCCGCCATCCGGCCAGGAGAAGATCTCGGCGCCGTTGTCGCTGGTGAACATCACGATCGTGTCCTTCGCGATGCCGAGGTCGTCGAGCTTCTTGAGAATCTGCCCGACCTCCCAGTCCAGTTCCATCATGCCGTCGGCGTAGAGACCGTAGCCGCTCTTACCCTGCCACTTGGGCGAGAGATGGGTCCACACGTGCATGCGCGTCGCATTGTGCCAGAGGAAGAACGGCTTCTTGGCCTTCGCCGAACGGTCGATGAAATCGAGCGATCGACGCACCAATTCCTCATCGACGTTCTCCATGCTGAATTTCGCCTTCGGATCCATGTTGGGATGCGGCGGCAGCGGTCCGCCGTCAACGATAGATTGTTTGCCGACCCTGCCCCAGCGCGGGTCCGTCGTGGGATCGTCCGTGGTCGTGGCCTTCGTATCCACGATGTTCCGTGGGCCAAACATTGCATGGAATTTGGGGTCTTTCGGGTATGTGTCTAGGTACGGTTCCTCCATGGCGTTGAGGTGGTAGAGAATGCCGTAGAACTCATCAAAGCCATGAACCGTGGGCAGATATTCGTTGCGGTCCCCCAGATGGTTCTTGCCGATTTGCGCGGTGGCATAGCCGAGCGGCTTGAGAAGCTCCGCGATCGTCGGGTCCTTGTCTTGGATCCCCTGCTTGGCGGCGGGCATGCCGACCTTCAGCAGGCCGGTGCGGAACGGCGTCTGGCCCAGGATAAACGCAGCGCGCCCCGCGGTGCACGATTGCTGCGCGTAGTAGTCGGTAAACAGCGCACCCTCTGCGGCGATGCGATCGATGTTGGGAGTGCTGCCGCCCATCATGCCGCGATGGTAGGCGCTGAGATTCCACATCCCCACATCGTCGCCCATGATCATGATGATGTTGGGTTTCTTGGCGTTGGCTTGCGCGAACACCGGGGCCGGGAACCACGAAAGGGCGACGACAACCAGAAAAGCCAACTGCCGCCAGAACCGCGGTAACTGAACGCTCATTACGATCTCCCCAGTTAGAAGGCGGTTAGATCCCTGAGCGACCCGGTTATGCCGCAAAATTGTCCGCGGGGAGTTTTCTCCGTTGCCTGATATATCGGCAATCAGACCTAAGGCCCATTCGCGAAACTGGATTATTGCACGTCGGTGATGGTCCGCATTAACGCACGCGTATGTGTTTGCCGCTTTAGCTTCTCGACGATTTGCTCTATGCCCGACAACCCATTTGGCGGGGAGCGCGTCTGAAAGCTAGTTGTCCGGCTGGCATTGTGGTTTTCCGCGGGGCAGCCATGTTCGGTGTGCACATACGATCTCGTGATGCGTTTCTGCGGGCCGAAGGACGCGCCACCAAAAATGGCGTGCGCTAGGTGTGAAGTCTCAGGACGTTATTCCTGGTTGAAGGGTTGCCCATTCGGGGGTCTCCGATGAAGCTTGTGGTTACCAGGCCGCAAGTAACAAAGGAGTCCCGAATGGACGTGCATCAGAATGCAAAACTCACGGTCGCGTGTCGAGTTTTGTTAGTGGAGAGGATTTTAGCGGGTCGTCCCAAGATCTGTGCAGCGCAAGAACTTGGAGTCTCGGTGAAGACTGCCGACAAATGGCTTAAGCGCTATCGGGATTTGGGCACGGAGGGACTGAAGGATCGAGGCTCGCGACCGGCGGTGTCGCCGACGGCCACGCCCGAGGTTCTCAAAATGGCAGTGCAAGCGTTACGGCGGCAGCGGATGACATCGCGATCGCTACCCAACTCGGCCTGTCCCGCGCCACGGTCGCCAGGATCTCGAAGGCCGCGGGCATGAACCGGCTCTCGAGGCTCGATCCACCCCCGGTATATCGCCGTTACGAGAAAGCCGAACCCGGCGAATTGCTGCATCTGGACGTGAAGAAGCTAGGTCGGATCGTCAAGGTGGGCCATCGCATCACCGGCGATCGGCACGGTGTGCGCTCCGCTGCGCCCAAAGGCTGGGAGTACCTTCACATCGCCATCGATGATGCTTCGCGCGTGGCCTACGCACAGCTCCTCCCCGAGGAGGACGCCGAGTGCAGCGTTATGTTCCTGCGAGCTGCTGTCGCCTACTACGCCGGGCTCGGCGTGCGCATCAAAGGGGTCTATACCGATAATGCGAAGGCTTACCGCGGCCTTGACTTCGCCGCTGCCTGCGCACAGCTTGGCCTGCGCCATCACTACACCAGGCCGTACACGCCCAGGACTAATGGCAAGGCTGAGCGCTTCATCCAGACTGCTCTGCGCGAGTGGGCGTATGCTCGGGCCTATCACCACTCCTACCAGCGACGCGATGTGCTCCCGACCTGGCTACACGGCTACAACTGGCACCGACCTCACATGAGCCTCGCAGGCCAGCCTCCCATCCACCGACTCGGCCTCAGCAGGAACAACCTGTTGAGACTCCACACCTAGGGC
>DATLUX010000015.1:0-19829 GCA_035577805.1 Verrucomicrobiia bacterium | reverse complement strand
ACCGCCACCGTGGAGTCGATCATGGAAAAAATTGATCGAGCACGGGCGACTCTAGACGAGATTAAACCTGGCTGGGCGAAACGGAAACGTCGCAAAAAGCGCCGATAATATGTATAGCTATTTGAGAAACACTACACTAGGTAATGAACATGTCGGGGTTGCGCAATCACTGAACGATTTGGCTGACGTTCTTGAAGACCAAAACAGGCTGATTGAAGCGGAGCCCTTGCAACGTCAGGCGCTGGAGATGTCGAAAAAGCTGCGAGGCGAGATTCATGAAGACACAGCCAACCTCATGAACAATCTCGCGCTCATGCTCCTCCGGGAAAACAAACTGGATGAGGCCGAGGCTCTCTATTGCGAAACTCTGGAAATCCGAAGGAAAGTGTACGGTGAGGATCATCCCGTGGTGGCGCAATCGTTGAAAAATTTAGCGCTTGTTCTCCGACGGGAACGCAAGTGGCCGGAAGCTGAACCGGTGCTCCGGCAAGCGGTGGAATTGAGTAGGAAGCAGTCTGACCATGAAACCCGGGAGACTTCGGATCTCTTGGCTGATCTGGCAGTCGTTCTGATCAAAAGCTACAAGTTCACAGAAGCCGAACTAGCGGCCCGCGAGTGCTTCACCATTCGCAGTGAATTGACACCCGACTCCTCGGGGACCTTCGTCGCGCAGAGCATGGTTGGCACTAGTCTGCTCGGGCAGAACCGATTCACCGAGGCTGAGCCGCTACTCGTACAAGCGTGCGAGGGACTCACCCGACTCCAAGGCCAGAAACCTTCATCCTATGGCAAATGGCTAGTGAATGAAGCCGGCGAGCGCATCGTGCAACTCTACGAATCGTGGGGCAAACCCACCGAAGCAGCCGAGTGGCGCAAAAAATTGAGTGACTTGGCCAAGGCGCCGGCTGGCACGTCGCCGTAACAGTGTTTACCGGGCCTTAGGTCGCGAAACTTGGTCGGGAACTTTGTCGACGGACTCGAGGAAGTGGTGATGCAGCAGGGCAGGGCAGGGAGGAAAACACCTAGTGATTGGAGACTGATCCTTTTCGCGAGGAAATCTCGCGTAGTGGAATGCCCAGGCAAGTCGGAGGAAAGCCTGGGTGTGTGACAGTCAAACAACCAAACTGAGGCACGAGAGCCTCATCAATGAAAGGAGAAGAAAATGAACAAAACAACCAGGCCAACAACCAACACGCAGGCGGATTTGCCGGAACAACGAAAGGAGACAACCATGAGTCCAAAGACAAACGTCAATCGCATTCTCAGCGCGCACGCGCTGAAACCAGCCTTGGCAGCGGCCACGTTGGCCCTGCTCATTTCGGCGTGGTCTGGCCAGGCCGCTCAACCCAACCCCAACCCAGGCGTGATCCCGGTCAACGCCTCGCCCTACGGCAAGACCTACGGCGAGTGGAGCGCCGCCTGGTGGCAGTGGGCCTTCTCGCTGCCCGCCACCGCCCACCCCATCCTGGATACCGCGGATTGTAGTGCCGGCCAATCAGGCCCGGTATGGTTTTTGGCCGGCAAGGCCTGTCCCACTCCCGCTCCGCCGGAAGGCTGCAACGCCAACGTGGCTGAGCGCACCTGCACGGTGCCTCATGGCAAGGCCTTGTTCTTTCCCATTGTTAACTCCGAAGACTCGGTCATCGAGGAAAGCAGCGGTTACGGCTGTCTTCAGGGCACAACCGAGGCGGCTTTGCGCAACTGCGCGAGATTGGTGGTCGATGGCCTCGCCGACCTTGCCTGCGAAATCGACGGACACTCGGTGCAGAACCTCGACAGCTTCCGCGTGCAGTCGCCTCTGTTCGAGTTCACCCTCGCGGCGCACGACAACCTCGCGGCCGCGGTCGGCGAAACGGCCGTCCCCGATGGCGCGACCAGCCTGGGGGTCGGCGACGGTATCTACGTGATGCTGGCACCGCTATCCGCAGGCAGACACACGTTGCATTTCCACGCCAGGCAGACCTGCTCGTTCTGTGGCAACTTCACCATGGACATCACTTACCACTTGAGCGTTGAGTGATCACGCGTCTGAGCGCCTTGAGGTCTGCCGTGTTCGCGCATTTTGCCTGTCCAACATTCCTCGCGCCCCTCTTTGGGGCGCGGACCTTTTTTTTGCCTTCTTTACCAGGGCGGCGCTCCCGCTCTGCGGGACGGGCTTGCCCTTCGCTGGTTTCCGGCCACGCCGTTGGCGTGGCTCCGCCCGCTCGCGCTAAACAAGGTTTGGGGGACGACTTCGCTCGCGGTGGATCACGACGCTCCTCATCACTGTCAAATAACGGGGCAAAAAACGGGGCAAGATTTGCCCCGGCGCCGCTGGGATGACCCTGGCCGGATTCCTGCTCAGCCGAGGGCCGATGAAACATATCTCATCCAAACTCGCGACGGTCGGAGTCATCCTGGCGCTGAGCGGCGCTGCCGCGATGGCCAATGATGACGACGATGCCCCCAAAAAAGGAGTTCCACCTGGATTAGCCAAAAAGGGCGGCCTGCCTCCGGGACAGGCCAAGAAACAGGGTTATGGCCAAACCCAGACGGCTAATCCCTCCACACCACCCACGGTCCAGGCTAGAGAAACTGCACCGGCCCCGAACACGCCGGCCGCCCCAGCCACGCCGGGTGCGCCAGCGCCAACGACGCCAATACAGCCGGCAAATACAACGCCCACGCCGACCACGCCGACCACCACTCAACCGCCCAGCGCGGATCCAAACCTGTCGGATTCCGTCAAGGTCGGCAAGGAGGTGCAAGCCAGGCGCGCCAAGGTGGAGAGTCAAGTGGCCGAGATCGATGGCTTTGGGAATACCGCGGAAGCCCGGGAACGGATATTCACTCGGCTACACAGAAATTCGAATATTCCGGTCAGCACCCTGGAGGCCCAGCGCAAGGCGTACCCAGACGTCGGCTTGGGCGGGATTACGGTGGCCAATTACATCTCCAAGGGCAACCCCAAGGTGTCGGCACTCCAAGTTCTCGCTGAGCACAAGTCCACCGGCAAAGGCTGGGGCGAGATTGCCCAGGGCCATGGAGTTCACCTGACGGAGCTGATCGACTGGCTGGCCGAAGCGAAAGCAGCGGCTAGGCAAGCGGACACCAGCGGACGGCTAAAGGGGCTATAAGGGAAGCGTAAAAGACGCCAGACAGTTTTAGAAGATCTAGGCGGAAAGAAAGAGCTGGCAAACCCGGCAGATGCCGCCCGGAATGGGCGCAAATCTGCCGGGTTTCGCGTTCCGCCGTAGTCGCCATAACAAACATTGTGCGCAATAATATCCCACGGATTTACACTGCTGGGATGGCCCGCAGATTTGCGCAGATGAGATAGGCGGTGGTAAGGAAAAGCGGAAAGCGGAAAGCGGAAAGCGGAAAACGGGGCCGCAAGCAGGAAACCAGGAAACCAGGAACCAGGAACCAGGAACCAGGAAACCAGGAAACCAGAAACCAGGAACCAGGAACCAGGAACCATTACCTGTTTCCCCAGCCCCAGCGGCTTGGGCGGCCGTCCTGGGCGCCAAAAGGCCAATACACCAGGAACGAACGGCCGATCACGTTCTCGCGCGGGAACGGACCCCAGGCGCGCGAGTCGTAGCTGTTCTGAGTGTTATCCCCGAAAACCATGTATTGCTTTTCCGGCACGGTGTACTCCGTGTTTTCAGTCGGGAAATATTTCATGCCGAGGGAGTGGCCGGAGTATTGATTCGGAACGGCCCTGGCCAGGTCGTCTGGATTGAAGGAATAGACTTTCTCAAAATGCGGCGTGGTGGCATCCAGGCGCTTGCCGTTGATGATCACATGGCGGTCGGCGCCGATCTTGACTTTCTCACCGCCTAACGCGACCAGGCGTTTGATGTAATAATTGCCTTGCTGGTCGAAAGTCATGTCGGGGATGTCGCGGGTTTCGAACACGACGATCTCACCGCGCTTGGGCCGGCGGAAATTGTAGGTCATGCGGTCGACGAACAGATGATCACCGCTATAGGACTTCATCTTCAAGATGGTATCGCCGGGCTCAAAGCGGCGGGGATTCATGACCTGACCGTTGCGATCGACCAAGCCGGCCCGTTGCAACATTTTGTCGGGCGGAAACCACACGGTATAGGTTTCGTCGCCGACCATGAAGGATTGTTTGAGATTAAAGAGGAGAAACCGCTTGGGTTCATCCAGGGTTGGCTGCATGAGTCCGGGGGCAGTGGCAACGATATGGTAGTACTGCACGCCGGTCAGCCAATAAAGGAATTTACATTTTAACGCTCCTGGCATCTCAAAGTCGGGGTCCGGCGCGTGGCCGGAGCCGGGCCCGAAATAGCCTTGGAAATCCGGGTTGGAGGTCACCCCGTAGAGGGTGGGCTGCATCGAGCCGGTGGGGATGCGGAACGGCTGAACCAGAAAGGTCCGAATGCCCATGGCCACCGCGATGGCCACCAGGAGGACCTCGATGTTCTCACGCATGCCGGCGCTGGGGTACGGTTTGAGCCATTTATTGGCCGCTTCCTCGAGCTTGCTCATCTGGGCTTCCAGGGCCTTGCGGTCCAGCGAACGCGCACAAAGCTGCGCCGTTTCATCCATGGCTTTGGTGACGGCCTCGATGGCTTGCGGTGCGAGCAGGTCGCGCTGGGCGGAGAGGATCTTCCGCACATGTTTGCGCATGTGGCTGGCGTGGCGGACGGGACGTGATAAGAACCAATTGAGAGTCATAAGCTGGTCAAAGACGCCGGGTGGGGCGCAGGGCGGCGGGCCGAGGCGATGGAGTTCATGCTTTCAGAACTTCGATAAAGGCTTCCTGTGGAATGTTGACGGAGCCGAAGGATTTCATGCGCTTTTTCCCTTCCTTCTGTTTCTCGAGCAACTTGCGTTTGCGGGTGATATCGCCGCCATAACATTTGGCGGTGACATCTTTGCGCAGGGCGCCGACGGTTTCGCGGGCGATGATCTTGCCGCCGATGGCGCCTTGGATGGCGACGGCGTATTGCTGGCGTGGGATGACTTCCTTGAGTTTGGCGGCCAGGGCGCGTCCCCTGCCCTCCGCTTTGTCGCGATGCACGATGCAGGAAAAAGCATCCACGGGCTCGCTATTGACGAGCATGTCCAGTTTGACCATGTCGGACACGACGTAACCTTGATGTTCGTAATCCATGGACCCGAAGCCGCGGGTGATGCTTTTGATGCGATCATGGAAATCGATCAAAATTTCGTTGAGCGGCATGGCGCTGGTCAGCATGACCCGGCGCGAATCGAGGGTTTCGGTATGATCGA
The DNA here is from genome assembly GCA_035577805.1 of Verrucomicrobiia bacterium. Lineage (GTDB taxonomy): Bacteria > Verrucomicrobiota > Verrucomicrobiia > Limisphaerales > JADJPG01 > DATLUX01. Next base: position 14,582 of record DATLUX010000015.1, on the reverse strand, counting down.
GCACGCCGCGTTTCTCGGCGATCAACGCCATCATGTCGCCGATGTATTCGTTGGGACAAATGATGAAGGATTTGACCAGCGGCTCTTCGATGGTGCTGATGTAATTGGGCTCGGGCAGAAAGGCTGGATTATCGATCTCCTTGATCGTGCCGTCGCTCAGGGTCACGCGGTAAACGACGCTGGGATACGTGGCGATGATGTCCATGCCATACTCGCGGCGGAGACGTTCCTGGACGATCTCCAGGTGCAGCAAGCCCAGGAAACCGCAGCGGAACCCGAAGCCCAAGGCCACGGAAGTTTCCGGCTGATAAACAAAGGCGGAGTCATTGAGCTGCAACTTCGCCATGTTGGATTTGAGATGTTCGTAATCGGACGTGTTGATGGGATAAATCCCGCTGAACACCATCGGATGAATTTCCTGAAAGCCCGGCAAGGCCGGCGAGCTGATGCGCGCATCGGTGATGGTGTCGCCCATCTTGACGTCTTTGGGGCTTTTGATGTTGGCGGTAATGTACCCGGTTTCGCCCACGCACAATTTCTCGCGCACGTAGGGTTTGGGATTGAAGCTGCCGACTTCCTTGACTTCGACGCTGCGGCCGGAATGAAGCAGCCTGACCTGCAAACCGGGGCGCAGTTCGCCGTTGAAGATCCGCACGTGGGTCACGACGCCCTTGTAGGTGTCGAAATAGGAATCGAAGCAAAGGGCTTGCAGGCCGGGCGCGGCGGTCGGATTCGGCGCTGGGATGCGAGCGACAATGGCTTCCAGGATCTCGTCGATGCCGATTCCCTCCTTGGCGCTGGCGCAGATGGCCGTATCGCCGGGAATGGCCAGGATATCCTCCAGTTGCGCTTTGGTTTGGGGCACGTTGGCGTGCGGCAGATCGATTTTGTTGATGATCGGGATGATGGCCAGGTTTTGTTTCATGGCCAGATGCACGTTGGCCACCGTTTGCGCCTCCACGCCTTGCGCCGCATCGATGACCAACAGGGCCCCTTCGCAAGCGCTCAGGCTTCGGGAAACTTCGTAGGAAAAATCCACGTGCCCGGGCGTATCGATCAGATTGAGTTCGTAAGTTTTTCCGTCCTTGCCCTTGTAGTACATCGTGACCGGGTGGGCCTTGATGGTAATCCCCCGTTCCCGCTCCAGGTCCATCGAATCCAGCAATTGATCTTCCATCTCCCGGTCGGTGATGGTTCCGGTCCGATGCAACAACCGATCCGAGAGCGTGGTTTTCCCGTGATCAATGTGGGCAATGATACTGAAATTTCTAATCAGCGATACGTCCATCGTCAGTTGGTCCAAAGCCAAAACAACGCCGCCGGACGGCTTTGGAGCCCCGGCGGTGCAGCGGTTCTGTCTCCGCGGTCAATTCGGCGAGAAGATACCGGCCAGCAGGCTGAAGGGAAGCCGATTCTGCGGCCAGACCGGTAGTCGATAGCCGATAGCCGACGACTATAGCCGATATGGCTGATAGCGAATTAGCCAAGGCTGGGGTCCTAAAGTTTCAGCTGGGCTGGGCCGATAACTGTAGCGTAGCGAGGCCTGCTACCTAAGCAACTAAGCTACAACTCCTGGCCCGCCTTGCCTTAAGGCGGGTCTTTTTGTCGCGGATCAGCTCCGACCTCCAGCCCTCGGCTATTGGCTATATTGGCTATTGGCTATTAGCCATGCGCTGCTGCAGATACGCCAGCAGACCGGCCGACGGCACGCGCTCCTGCCGGCCATCGTCGCGGTCGCGGACCGTGACGGTGTCGAGTAGTTCGGGTTTTTCGCCGAGGGTATCGAAGTCGATGGTGACGCAAAACGGCGTGCCAGCTTCATCCTGGCGGGCGTAACGGCGCCCAATCGAACCGCCGTCATCGTAAAACACCGTCAGGTGCGGACGGAGCATCTCCCAAATGGCGCGCGCCTTTTGGACTAACTCGGGGCGATTCTTCAACAGCGGCAGGACGCCGACTTTGATCGGCGCCACACGCGGATGGAATCTCATGATCACGCGCGTGTCGCTTTTCCCTTTGTCGTCGGTTTCAGTGACCTCGCTGTAAGCGTTGGTAATGAGGGCCAGGATCAGACGATCGACACCGGCGGAAGGCTCGATCACGTGGGCGATGTATTGGCCTTTGGCCAGGCCGTCGGCGTCCTCTTTGGACTCCTTGGCGGCGGACTCAGAGGTGGCGCCCATCTTGGTGAGATACTTGCAGCGGCTGTCGTAATAACGCTGCCAAAGGTCTTTTTGTTTGGCGGGATCGAGTTTGGCCCAGGCGTTGCGCAATTCTTCGTCGAACACGCCCAGGGGTTTGCTCGTGAATCGTTCGTGCTGGCTCAGATCAAAATCGCCGCGCGCCGCGATCCCCTCCAGTTCCTGGGTGCCGAAGGGGAACTTAAACAGAATATCGACGGTTGCCTTCGCGTAGTGAGCGAGTTCCTCGGGTTTCTGCCAATATTCTTCGAGGGTGGTGCGGGGCAAACCGATGCCCTCATAAAAACGGATGCGTTCTTCGACCCAATACTTGTGCCAGATTTCCCAACCCCAGGTGGGCTGCGGTTCGCCCGGATGTCCCTGGCCCGGTCGTTCGACGCGGCCGGCGATGGCTTCGATGGCTTCATCGGGTTTGATGAAGAACTCGAGTTCCATCTGTTCGAATTCGCGCGAGCGAAAGGTGAAGTTGCGCGGATTGATCTCGTTACGAAACGCTTTGCCGATTTGGGCGATGCCAAACGGCACCCGTTGCCGGGAGACTTCCAGCACGTTTTTGAACTGGGCAAAGATCGCCTGCGCGGTTTCGGGGCGCAGATAAGCGACGTTTTCCTCGCTTTCCACGGGCCCGACATACGTTTTGAACATCAGGTTAAAGGCCCGCGGCGGGGTCAATAAGCTGCCGTTCTCCGGATTGTAGCGAGTGGAACCTTCCACCGTTTCGGTCTTTTCGCCCAGCAACTCTTTCACCTTGAGGCCGCGTTGTTCGTAATATTGCCGCGCTACCTTGCGGGCGGAATCCGGATGTTTGCCGGTGGCGAGGAGCACGGAGAACGGCTGGGAAAGATTTGTTCCGTCCTCGCCCACGGCGCCGGTGTAATGATAAGCGACGCCGCTTTGAGGATCGATTTGATCGGCGCGGAACCGTTTTTTGGTCAACAAACAGTCGACCATCGGATCGCTGAAGGTGCTGGTGTGTCCGCTGGCTTCCCAGATGCGCGGGTGCATGATGATGGTGGCTTCCAAGCCCACCACGTCTTCCCGCGCCTGGGTCATGCTGCGCCACCACAGATCTTTTACATTCCGTTTGAGCTCGGCGCCGAGCGGGCCGTAATCCCAAAACCCATTGATCCCGCCGTAAATCTCGGAGGACTGAAAGATGAAACCGCGCCGTTTGCAGACCGACACGATCTTCTCCATCAATTCGTTGGCTTTGGGTTCGGGCATACGTGATTAGTTTGGGCGGCGAGTGTTTTGCAACAGGCATCCGATGTCAATTCTGGTTTGAACAGCCAGAAACTCTTTGCATTTTCCATGGGCGCCCCGCACTCTTCGCGCGTTCGTTCGATTCGATTCGGCATGGACGTCAGGTTACAGCACCACGACCCAAGTACGCACCCCACCGCGCAGAGCTATTCTCATGAGCTGGTATTACGCCCCGAGCGACAAGCAAATCGGACCCGTCTCTGACGCTGAGTTTCAGGCGCTCATCCAGAGCCGTGTCATCACGGATGGCACCTTGATTTGGCGTGAAGGCATGGGGAATTGGCAGCCGTATCAGCAGGTCAAGGCTGGGCTGCCGGGCTTGGCCAGCGGCGGTGCGGAGAGCGCAGCAGGCGCGGGTGGGTCTGGCACGACCGCGGCCACCGAGACCGCGAGAGGCCCGGGTGCAGCCTCGCCTGCCGTGGCGGCGCCGGGCCCCAACGAGGTGATCTGCGCGGAGTGTCGCCAGGTGTTTTCGCGCGAGAACGCCATCAACTACGGCACGGTCTGGGTCTGCGCCGGCTGCAAGCCGCTCTTTGTGCAGAAACTCAAGGAGGGCGCGGCGCCCTCATTCCTGAGCGGGAGCGGGGGTATGACCTACGCGGGGTTTTGGATCCGGTTTGTGGCGCGTTTTATCGACAGTTTGATTGGGATGGTGGTGGTGGGGATCCCCACCATGCTGGTGGTGTTTAGCCTGGGAACAAGCCAGAGCAACCCGACGACGGTGCAGATTTTGATCCAGGTCTTGCTGCAGATTTTCAGCGTGGTGTTCGCGGTGGGTTACAACACGTTCTTTATCGGGAAATATGCGGCGACCCCGGGCAAGATGGCGGTGGGGGTCAAGGTGGTGGCGCCGGATGGTTCGCCGATTACGTTCATGCGCGCCTTCGGGCGGGCCTGGGCCGATTATCTGAGCAGCATGACTTGTTTTATCGGTTACATCATCGCGGCTTTTGACAACGAGAAACGCGCGTTGCACGATCACATTTGTTCGACGCGGGTTGTCTACAAACGAAATGAAGGCAGCAGTTGGTAGCGCGCCGGGACGGGAGGGTTGGAGGCCGGTTTGGATTTTGCTGGCTGGCCTGGCCACGGCTGGATTGGTGCGCTTGGCGATGGCTTGGCGGTTGCCCCTGCCCTTCTGTGTGCTGCGCAAGTTCACGGGTCTGCCCTGCCCGGCCTGCGGGTCGACGCGCAGTCTGCTGGCCTGGACGCATCTGGATCCGGTGGCGGCTTTTCAATTCAACCCGTTGTTCTGCCTGGGCAGCGTCCTGGCCGGCGGTTGGTTGTTGTTGTGGGTGACGGACCGTTGGACCGGCCGAGCACGGGCCGCCCAGCTCGAGCGAGCCGCGCGCAAACTTCCGTTAGTTTGGATTCTGGCCATATTGGCGGCCTTGAATTGGGTTTATCTTTGTTTCAGTCTGCCGAAGTAAGTATGTGATGAACTCAGGATCGGTGCTTTGCCCCGGCTGCCATTTGCCGTTGCCCGGTTCCCTCTTCGGCACGACGGGCTTAACCACCTGCCCAGCCTGCGATCGGCGTATTCTGGTGGAGGTTTTTCCGGCCTTGTTCCGTCCATTGATGGTCGGCAAGCCGGGCGATCGCCTCCTGGAGGAGGGATTGTCGAGCTGCTTTTATCACGAGCAAAAAAAGGCGGTCACGACCTGCGATGGCTGCGGGCGTTTCCTCTGTGCCCTGTGCGATGTTGAGTTCAATGACCAGCATCTGTGCCCGAGCTGTCTCCAGACTGGGCAGGTCAAAGGCAAGATCGCGTCCCTGGAGACTCATCGAATCATGTGGGACAGCGCCTCGCTTGGGCTGTGTCTGCTGCCCTTGCTGATTTGGCCGCTGACGCTGCTGACGGCGCCGGCGGCTTTTGGTTGCGCGATCTATTCATTCTTCAAGCCAGGCAGCCTGGTGCCGCGTCTGCGTTACCGGGCCTATCTGGCGATGTTCTTCAGCCTGCTGCAAATCGTCGGGTGGATCTTAATTCTGAGCGGAGGCGCCGTCTGGATGGGCCGGGCGCTTAATTCGCGTTGAGGACCCGCATCCCATGGCTGCTTCCCTTCCTTCTCCTTACCGGCGCTTCCCCGGCACCGGCCGCTATTTGCTTAACCGCGTCCTGCTCTACGTCGGCCCCGATCATCTTTTGCAAGTCACGGCCACCGGCTACAGCGAGAATTACCGCCGGTTTTTCTTTCATGACATTCAAGTGATCAGCCTGCACAAGACGGTGACAGGCACGATCTGGAATCTGATTCTGGGCGGGCTGCTTTTTTTGTTTGTGGGTTTGGCCATCATGACCGGGGGGAACGGGCTGGTCGCATGGATGATCTTTGCCGGGGCCATCGCGTTGGGCTTGGGCATTAACATTGCGCGCGGCCCGACCTGCGCCTGCTTCATTCAAACGGCCGTGCAACAGCAACGGCTCTATTCACTAAATCGGGTCCGCCGGGCCCGGCGGTTGATCGAACAGCTCAAACCCATCCTTGCTTCGGTCCAACAACCGGCTCAGAGCCAAAGCCAAATCCTGGCCGAGCCGGCTCTGGAGATGCCGGCCCCCACCCCCACCCCAACTCCCGCTCCGGCCCCTCCCGAGAGCGCACCGCCCACGCCGACCGAAGGGGCCCATTGATGCATTTTTTCCGCTGCCTCCAATCAATAGCCGGCGGCTTGACCGTCTTTCCGAGACTCGGATGCGCCCACGTAAACCCGGTTGGTGGCATCAAACAAAATCGCCTGGTAGCCACCGAATGATGAAGCGGCCGCGCGGCCCAGCTTGTGGCCCATGCCCAAGAGATCGCGTTCCACCTCTGGCGCAAAACCGAATTCCAAATTCACCACGCCGCCTTCTTTCATGGCCACTCCCGTCGGTTCCGAGGAACCGGTGTGTTGAACGCGCGGCGCGTCGCCTGCCTCCTGCAGGTTCATGCCAAAGTCGATCAGGTTCACAATGATCTGAACGTGGCCCTGCGGTTGCATGGCCCCGCCCATCACGCCAAAACTGATGAACGGTTGGCCGTTGCGGGTGATAAAGGCCGGGATGATAGTGTGAAACGGCCGCTTGCCCGGTGCATAAACATTCATCTCGCCGTCGTTCAGCGAAAAAAGAGCGCCGCGATTCTGCAGGGCAAAACCAAGGCCGACCGGCGTCACCCCCGATCCGAATCCCAGATACAAACTCTGAATCAGCGAGACCATATTCCCCTGCTCGTCCGCGGTGGTGAGGTAGATGGTGTCGCCTTGTTCGAGTCGGGGATGCCCGGCGCCAAAAGCGAGGCCCGCGCGTTCGGATGCGATCTCGGTGCGCCGCTGCGCCCCATAAGATTTCGAAATCAGTTGGCGAAGCGGGATCCGATTGAAATCGGGGTCCGCATAAAACTTGGCGCGATCTTCGTAAGCCAGCTTCTTGGCCTCCACCAATCGGTGGATGTATGCCCGACTGCCGAACCCCATCGTTTTCAGGTCATATCCTTCCAGAATATTGAGCATCTGCAGGACGGCGATGCCTTGCGTGTTGGGCGGGAGTTCCCACACGTCGTAACCGCGATAATTGATCGACACCGGATCGACCCATTGCGATTTGTGCGCCGCCAGATCCGCGGCGGCGAGGAACCCTCCCTGCTCCTTCAGGAACGACCCGATCCTTTGGGCCACTTCCCCCCGATAAAAAGCGTCGCGCCCGCTTTTAGCCAATTGCTCCATGGTGGCGGCCAGGTCCGGGTTTCGGAACAACTCGCCTTTCTGCGGCGGGCGGCCTTTCGGCCAGTACACCGCCTGGAAACCGGGTTGATTGCTGACCGAACCAGTGGCCCAATCCGCGGCGATGACCTCCGTGACCGGAAATCCTTCGCGGGCATAGCGAATCGCAGCCGCGAGCACCTCTGGCATGGGCAGCTTGCCAAATTTGCGATGCAACTCGAACCAGCCATCCACGCATCCAGGCACGCTGACGGTTAGAGGGCCGCGCTCGGGAATGGTCGCCAGCGGTTTTCCATTGGCTTGTTGTTGTTTTAGGATCGCCAGGCTCAGCGAGGCCGGAGAACGCCCGCTGGCGTTCAGCCCATGAAGACGATGCGAGGCAGCGTCCCACACGATGGCAAAGAGATCCCCGCCCATCCCGCAGTTCATCGGCTCGACCAAGCCCAGTACTGCATTGGCGGCGATGGCGGCGTCCACGGCTGACCCGCCCCGGCGTAGAATCTCCAGCGCCGCCTGGGTCGCCAGCGGCTGGCTGGTGCAGGCCATGGCGTGTTGGGCCAGAATTTCTGAGCGCGTGGCAAAAGCACGGCCGACCGGTCGGTTCTGGGTGAACCCGATTCCCGCGCAGAGCATCCACGCGGCAACCACACCCCAACTGGATTTCATGAACGCGCAGAGTAAAGGCAAAGGCCACCCGCCGAAAACAGCAAAGTACTGTAGCTCGGAAAAACGCTTGTCGAAAACCTCGTGCAAAGGAAGGCTGGCTCCATGAAGTCCAGCTGCACGCTGCTGACCCTCGTGCTGGTCGTCCTGCTCAGAGCCGGGGCGGAGGGACCTCCCAATGTTACGGCGGCTGCCTCAACCAAATCTGGCAAGTCTGAGGCGACGGCGATCCGGCCGACCTCGGCGACGGTGCGCGTCGCTGGACTCGTTCTTAAGTGGATCCGTGCCGACAAAGAAGCTAATTACCGGCGGGTCGAACCGATGGTCCGACAAGCCGCCGCACATGGCGCCCAGATTGTCTGCACCACGGAATGTTTCCTGGATGGTTATGCGATCGCCGACAAGAGCATCCCGCTGGAAACGTATCGCGCCCTGGGCGAACCCATTCCTGATGGCAGTTACATCCGGCGACTGGGCGCGCTAGCCCAAGAAGTGCAGATTCATCTGATCGCCGGTTTGCTGGAAGCCGACGGAGAAGCGCGTTATAACACGTCGGTGCTGATTGGCCCTGCCGGCCAACTGCTCGGCAAATATCGGAAGCAGAAGCTGGGGCACGAGACAGTGCGCAATACACCCGGCCAATCCTCCTCGGTCTTCTCCACGCCCTACGGGAAAATCGGCATCATGATCTGCGCCGATCGGACCGATGCTGACATCGTCCATCGCCTCTGCAGCGCCGGCGCCGATTTCCTGATTTGTCCGTCCGGCGGCATGTTTGGTCCCAAGAACAATGACCCCATCGTGCAGAGCCGCTCGCGCGAGAATCGCATCCACATTGTTTTCGTGCACCCCGCGCAATTCCTGGTCACGGCGCCCGACGGATCGAATCTCGCCAACACCCTGGTCGGGGACCAACTCGTGATCGCAGCCGACGAAGCCGGAACGGCGAAGGACGCCAAAGAGATCTTCTACTTCGATCTGCCCTGCGCCGGTAAGGGGGCCCGGAAATAGAGACCCGCAGGCTCCTTCACCCTCGTCGCCGCCGCCGTCGTCCCCTGCCCTGCCCTTTGGCCATTAGTTCCTCGATCTCCTCCGGTTCAATCGGAATGTCCGCCATCAGATTCACGGGGCCATGGTCAGTCACCAGGATGTCGTCCTCGAGCCGGATACCGAATCCTTCCTGTCTGAGGTAAAGAGCAGGCTCGCAGGTCATGACCCAGCCGGCCTGGATCGGCTCGGTGGTCAAACCGACGTCATGAACGTCGAGGCCCAAGGGATGGCCGACGCCATGCATGAGATACCGCTTGAGCGCGGGCTGATCGGGGTCCTGGCGCTTCAGGTCCGCCCGTTTCAACAGCCCCAACTGGAGGCAGGCTTCTTCGGCCATTTGTTCGGTGGATTTCTGCCAGTCGCGGATGAGGAGCCCCGGACGCAACAGCTGGGCGGCCTGGCGCACCATTTGGAGCACGGCCCGGTAGACCGCCTTCTGCCGGCGCGTGAAACGGCCGTTGACCGGCACGGTGCGGGTCATGTCCGCGTTGTAGGAACCATAACTGGAGGCCACGTCCATCAAGAGCAGATCGCCGGAGCGGCAAACGGCGTCGTTCTGGACATAATGCAGCACGCAGGCCGACGCGCCGCTGGCGATGATGGGTGGATAGGCAAAAGCGCCGCCGCCGCGGATGAATTCGTAGGCGAACTCGGCTTCTACTTCATTTTCGAGCAGGCCTGGGCGCAAGGTGCGCAGCACGCGCAGGAAGCCGCGGCGGGTCAGGGCGCAGCCCTGGCGGATGAGTTCCAATTCCGCGGGGGACTTCACCGCGCGGAGCCGATGCAAGAGGCGGGCGAGCCGATGATACTGATGCAGCGGATAACGGGCTCGGGTCTCGCGCACAAACCGGGCTTCGCGAGTTTCCACCTCGATCACGGCGCGTTTGTGCTCGTTGCTGTTCAGATACACGTGATCGCATTCGCACATCAACCGGTGAAAAATGCCTCGAAACTCGCTCAACCACTCGACCCGGCGCACGCCGGTCTGCATCCGCGCCTGTTCTTTGGTGAGCTTGGCGCCTTCCCAGAGCGTCAACAGCTCCGACGGCTCCTTCACGAACAGGATTTCACGGAGCTTTTCGTCATGAGCATCCGGGTATAGCAGCAACACCGTTTCCTCCTGGCGGACGCCAGTGAGATAAAACAGGTCGGCATTTTGATGCAGGAGGAACGTGCCGTCGGCGTTGGTGGGCAGAACATCGTTGGCATTCACCACGGCCAGCGAGTTGGGCAGCATCAAGGCCGTGAGCCGCTGGCGGTTGGCGATCAATAACTCAGGATGGATGGGCGGGTGACGCATGGGCGTTGGAGCGGCCGCGCACGGCCGGGATGACGGGGCTGCGATCAGCCATGACCATAAAAAGCCGCCCGCCGGCGCCCTTTGCGAGGCTCAGGCTTCGCATCCGCAGGCGCTGGCCTCCTGGTCAACAAAGCCGTCTCGATCCCAATTGGGGTCGAGGCCGAGGTCTTTGAGCATCTGCAAGTCCCGTTCGACGGGTTGATTCAAAGTGGTGAGATAATTGCCGACCATGAGCGCGCTGGCGCCGGCCAGGAAGATCATGCTCTGGAGATCGCGGAGGTTGGCGGTGCGGCCCCCGGCGATCATGATCTCCTGGCGTGGCAGGATCAGCCTGAAACAGGCGATGGTCTTCAGGATCTCCAGCGGCGGCAAGGGCGGATTGGCTTCGAAGGGAGTGCCCGCAATCGGATTGAGGATATTGATCGGAACGACGTGCGCGCCGATTTCCTTCAATGCAAAGGCCAAGTCACAGCGATCCGCGCGCGTCTCGCCCATTCCGATAATGCCGCCCGAACAGATCTTGATCCCGGCGTTCTTGAGGTAACGGATCGTCTCCAAGCGGTCTTCGTAGGAATGCGTCGTGCAATGGCTCGGGAAAAAGCGGCGGGAACTTTCCAGGTTATGCCCGTAACATTCCAAGCCCGCTTCCCGGAGGCGATCCGCCACGCGCTGGCTCTTGATCAGACCCAGGGACGCGTCCGGCCTGGTCTTGCCGCTGGCAGTCAGTTCTCGTATCCGATCGCAGACTTCATCCAGCAACGGCCCTTCCTGCAAACCTTTCCAGGCCGCCACCAACCCGACCGCCGTCACGCCATGGCGGCTGGCTTCTTCGGCCGCTTCCAGCACCGGCTCGGGATCGACAAAACCGTATTTGGGCGAGCCCGTCTGGTAAAAGGACGATTGCGCGCAGAACCGGCAATTCTCCGAACAGTTGCCGGCCTTGGCGTTGACGATGGAACAGAGATGAATCTTGTTGCCTTTAAAACGTTCGCGGATCCGGTTGGCCCAACCCAACAAATCGTGGAGATCGGCGGCGTCCTCCAGCTCAAACAGCCATCGGGCTTCGGCGCGGCTGATTTGTCCGCCGTCCAGGACCCGGCGCCCCAACTGCTCCACCCGGTCGTGTCTGCTCATGTCAAGCTCCGTGCGCTGCATGGTTGACAGACTAGTCGAGAGTCGATCGGCAGCGCAAGAGTTCTCTCCTTTGCACGAGCGCGAGCGCCTCCAACTCCTTGGACGCGCCTTGGGGCCATGAACCCACCCATCTAACGTAGCAGCCCGCAGGCGAAGGCGGGACGATTCGCGCGTTTTCGCTTTTCGCTTTCCCGCCTTCGCCTTTGGCTACGGGCGTGGCAGGCCGCTTTCCGCTTTTCCCCCAGCATTCCGCATTCCGCATTGGAGACGGCTCAATCGTCGTCGGGTTTGCCTGTGCTGCGGACAAAGGCGGCGCGGCGGGGCGCGGGCATGGGTTGGTCGGCTCCGCGCACGGAGCGCCAGATCACTTCATTCAAGAGCAGGTCATCGGCGGCATCCTCCTTGGTCAGATCCATGTGCCGCGATAATTCTGCGCCCCAGGCCGTGATGGGATTGCGGGAATTCAGGTCCACGTTGGCCGGACGCGCCCGGTAGGCACGAAGATTGGGCTTGCTGAGGAAGGAAAAATACATGGGCATGGCCGCCGCATCGAACTGTGACATCGGCCGCAAGCCCAGGATCAGTTCCACGGTTCGCAGCATGCTCGCGGTGGAATAGAGAGTCGAATCGACTGCCCCGCGTTTGGTGTAGGGACTGATGACAAAGGCAACGGTGCGATGGGCATCCACGTGATCAGGTCCATTCTGGGCGTCATCCTCCACCACAAAAATCGCGGTTTGCGCCCAGAACTTGGAGCGGGAGATGGCCTCGACGACCCGCCCCAAGGCCAGGTCGTTGTCGGCGACGGCCGCGCTGGGCGTGATCTTATTCGTGGTGGTGCCGGAGGTATGATCATTAGGCAGCCGCAGAATCTGCAGCCGCGGCATGCCTCCTTCCTTTTCGAAACGATGCAACTCGGAGATGAATCGTTCGGCGCGCAGCACATCCGGATAATCCATGTCGAAGCTCCGGCACCACGGATCAAAATGATCCTTGAGCGCAGACACACGCGCCGACGCCGGATCGTTGGTCGTCTTGCCGTTGCGGACAAATTCGCCGTAGCTGCGGTAACTCACCCCGGCTTCGCGGGCCCGATCCCACAGGTAGCCTCCGGCCGGACGGGCAATGTCGAAGTTGCCTTCGGCCGGGTACGGAAACTTTTTGTGCCGATTGTGTCCATAAGAGAGCGGCCAGGTTTTTTCGACGAAATCCGTGGCATAAGCGCCCATGGTCCATTCATGGCCATCGGCGCTCACTTCGCTTTCGACATAAAAATTATCGAGCAAGACGAATTCCCGAGCGATCGCGTGGTGGTTAGGGGTGAGACGCTCGGGAAAAAGGCAGAGGGAAGGGTCGCCGTTGCCTTGGGGCAGATCGCCCAGGACCTGATCGTAGGTGCGATTCTCTTTGATGATGTAGATGCAGTATTGGATCGGGCTGGGTCCGCCGATCCGGATCGGGATCGGATTATCCAAAGTGCCGGCGAGCACGGTCTGTTTTTCCGGCACGGGCAGGCAACGGTAAGTGGCCTGGGTGTGTTTGCGCATCTGTTCGATGAACTTATCCCCGGCTGCCAACTCGACCAGGCTCACGGTTCCATCCATCAAGCTGGCGATATATTCCCGCGCGGTTCCCGGCGCGCTCTGCCCCGGTTGCGGGCCCAGGCGGTTGGACTTGGACACGACCCCTTTTCCGTTGGCGACGATCAAGCGTTTGCCATCGGCGGTCACGCGCACCGACGTCGGATACCAGCCCACCGGGATGAATCCCAGCGAACGGCTGCGGCCTGCCTCGCTGACGTCAAAAACCGCCACCGCGTTGAGGTTGGCGTTGGCGACAAACAGCAGCTTCTCATCCGGCGAGAGCGCCAGGCTGTTGGGGGTCGAGCCCGGATGCGATTCGGGGCGAAGCTCCGCCACCAGCGTTTCGATGATCTTGCCGGTGGTTGGATCGAGGACACTGACCGTGTTGCGATTGGCGTTGGCGACAAACAGGCGCTGCCCCGACTTGGTTAACAACATCTCGTTGGGATGCGCTTCGACCGTCCAGCGAGCGACGACGCGGCGAGAAGACGTATCGATGACCGCCACCGCGCTTTGGGCCCACAAGCTCACATAAAGACGCTGCCGCTTTTCATCCAGGACACAGCCGTACGGGAACGGATCTTCCGGGCGTGTCTTGTCGAGCAATGCTTCGGCACGCTTGGTGATGGCAGCTTCGTCTTCATCGACGGGCGGCGGTAATTCTTTGGGCACGGTCGCGGGCGCATTGGTGCCGAGCGGCAAGGTGGCGACCGTCCTGGTCCGCAGATCCACGAAGCTGATCGAATGCCCCCAAACGCTGGCCACATACAAGGTGCGGCCGTCGCTGCTGCAAACCATCCCGGCGGGAATGCCGCGTTCTGTGACTTCGTGCACGGGGATCTCTTCGTGCGCCGAACAATAGCCATCGTGAAACGCGAACGCGTGCACCACCTCCCGCCCCGCGCCGCTGCAGAAGATCCGCGAGCCATCCGGGGCAAAGGCCAGCCCATAAAACGATTCTTCCACCCCCACGCGCGAGACCAGTCGTCCACTCGGCAGCTCCAGCACGATAATCTCATGCGTGCCATTGCCGCAGTGCAGGACGGCGACAAACTTTCCTCCAGGATGCAACGCCAGGTTCACCGGGAAATCGCCCACCAGAATCTGTTTGCCGGCCGGCCGCAAAAACCATTGGTTCGGCAATCGCACAGAGCCGTCCTCCTGAATGCCGGGCAATTGCATCTCCGGCGGGTCTTCGCGGCCCCGGAAAGAACTGCAGCCGGCCAGCCCGCCGAAGATCAGAACCGTGGCCAGGAGCAATAATGGTCGCATAGGAACCGCGCGGTTATGCCAGCAACCGGTTCAGGGTTCAAGGGTTCTCGGTTCAGGGTTCGGGGTTCGAGGTTCGGGGTTCGGGGTTCGGGGTTCAGGGTTCACGGTTCGGGGTTCAGGGTTCACGGTTCACGGTTGAAAGTTCAGGGTTCGGGGTTTCCGGTTCGGGTTGGGGGCTTGCTTTGACTCGCGTTCAGCGCGATCTGACGATCGCGCGAGTGCGATAGAAAGCCGTTCCCGGTGGTGGCTTGGGATCGATGATTTCGATCATGCCACTCGCACCGGCGCGGCGCCTTGCGATCGTTTGCCGTGGACCTGAAGCCGTAGGAGCGCGCGTCCCGGTTCCCAGTTCACGGTTCACGGTTCCCGGTTGGTGGTCACGGCTCATACGTCGTTTTCGGCCGTGAAAAAAACCTC
>DATLUX010000014.1:0-18908 GCA_035577805.1 Verrucomicrobiia bacterium | reverse complement strand
ACTCCGCGTCCACACGGCGGTGCCAGCCCCTCGATACCGCCTGGCGAGATGTCGGCGGGAAAATTGTTTTGCAGGATCCCACCCGCGCCATCCTGGCTTGACCGCTCCTGTTTCTTCTTCGCACAAAAACTTCACAGCGTCCGGGCCCGATAGAAACCGGCCGAAGTGGTGGTGCGATCAGGGTATCCCACGTTAATCATCGGAAGTGGGCCCGGAGGTCGTTCTGACTGGTGACCGCCCCGGCGCCGATCTAGCTCTAGCTCATCTGTTGCAGATGTTTTGAAAGATTACGCTTGCACGCTCCGTATATACCGGAAGAACACCACGCCGGAGCTCGGCACAATAAAGGACCACAAAATGCGCATGCGCTTTGAATCTTGCCTCCAACCTGTTGAATCGAATCTAATCGAATCAAGTGGTAATAGACGTCGCAACAAACATCCGGAGAATTGCTCGACATCACCGAAACAACAAAACCAAACGGCCCAATGAAAAATACAACCAAAATCGCCGCTCGACGTCTGTTTAAGACGCCACGTTCGGAGTCCAGCCAACCGACTGGCACTTCCAGAACTGATGTTGGAAAGCGGTCATCAAACCGTCGCCGGGCCTCATCAAGGCGGGTTGGTGTTACGGTCCAGAGCAGCCCAGCATCCACCATTTACCGATCCGGCGAGCACATCCGCGTCGTGCCGCTGCATCATCCCAAGCCCACTGTTTCCATCGAAGAGTTGAGCCGGCAGCGGCGCGAGTGGGAAGAAAGCGACCTCTTTGACGGCCAACCCCATGCCGTGCCAGCGAGCGCTCATCTGACTTATTTCGGTGGGCCGCTCATCTCTCATGTTCAGGTCTTCACGATATTCTGGGGGAAACGCTGGGGAGCAACGCCCAATTCGACCGTCATGATGAACAAGCTCAACAAGTTCTTTCATGCCATCCTCGTGAGTCCGGCGATTGATCAGCTCGCCGAGTACAGTGTGCCGGGCCACGCGATCGGCCATGGCACCCTTATCGGCACGAAAGTTATAAGTGCGAACGCCCCGGTGGGCAGCATCACTGATTCGGCCATCCGGATAAGGCTCAAGAATTGGATCGCGAGCGGGACCGTGCCTCACACCACGAAAAACACGCTCTATTTCATCTACCTCGATCCGGGAATCGTATCGATCATGGGAGGTAGCAAATCGTGCCAGAATTACTGCGGCT
Source organism: Verrucomicrobiia bacterium (assembly GCA_035577805.1). GTDB lineage: Bacteria > Verrucomicrobiota > Verrucomicrobiia > Limisphaerales > JADJPG01 > DATLUX01. The sequence goes on along the minus strand of DATLUX010000014.1, from coordinate 17,702 downwards.
ACCATGACAATGTCGGGAAGGTCTATTACGCGGTCATGCCCTATCCGACCTGCAGCGGCTGTCTGGGGGGGATGAATGCGTTTGATGCGCTCACCGGCACCAGTTCTCACGAATTGTGCGAAGCAATCACCGACCCGGTCCCAGGCTCCGGCTGGTACGACAATACCAACGGCGAAATCGGCGACATTTGTGCGTGGAATTTCAAGACGGTAGCCGGCTACAAGGTACAGCTTGAGTGGTCAAACCAGCAGAACAAGTGCTTGTAGGCGGATGAGCGATCTGAGCAGCGAGGGCCGCCGGCACTAACAGTGCTGGAGCCGGTTGCCGGTTGTGGGCCTTTCGGCCCAAAGAAGCCGGCAATCCGCCGCAGGGCTGCTGCTTCCTAATTTTGGTTTCATACTTTCATACACAGGAAAAGTCCGGGGAAAGGGACAAGGAGTCTTCGGTACGTCTGGAACGACCGAAGTGGGAGATGCCGGCGCGGAATTTAAATCGAGAATCCAAAAGTCGAAACCCGCGCTGAACCCTTTTATGGCCGTTTTCGCCAGCCGGCTCCGGCGGGGGCGCCGTCCACGTCGAACCTTTGAGTTGCGGCGCGAGCGCGGGCGGCAAGGGCCTGGCTTGGATAAGCAAACGGGCGGGCTTCGATGGACACACAGTCCACCACCAAAGCCCGCCATCCGCTCACACGAGCAGAACATGGTCGGCACGGCGCCAGCCGCCGACCAGAAACTGAACTTACTCCCTCCTCACCCGGTAGAAGCGCTGCGGAAACTTCGCTGCGTCTGGGTCGATTGACGTCCATTCGTAAGACACATCCGGATCACAGGGCACGGGATCCGGCCCAAAGGAGGCCACGGTCGTCCAGCTCTTGAGGTCACTGGAGGCCTCCAGGAAATAATTTCGGCGAGCGGAACCCTGGTCGGCAGGCCAACGAGCGGCCGCTCGTAAATCGATTTACTTTATTCTCACTCAGTTCGAGTAAACGTCGCTCGTGGCTGCGGGCTGATGCCGCGTCCCGGCGGCCTGTTCCGGCGGCATGTAGTGTGGCGAGCCGAGCATCTGGCCTGAGAGGGTGAGATCGGAGTCGCCAGTCAATTCTTTGGCCAGGCCGAAGTCGGTGATACGCGGTTGGTCTTCCTGGTCGATGAGGATGTTGGACGGTTTGAGGTCCCGATGCAGGATTCCGTTCAGATGCGCGTAGTGGACGGCCAGCAGGTACGAGCGGAATCGGCCCTCTTCGGGGCTGGCGCGTCTGACATACTCCTTCTCCAGAAGCCGGGCGAAGAACGCCTGGGTCAAGTCTTGGGCCTGGTGGGGGTCATGCCCCTGACGTCGGACATAGGCATACAGCGGATACCAATAGACGCGGCAAAGCTTCTCCAGAGCCTCGGCGGCCTGGGGCGACGCCTTGGCGCCTGCCGCCAGCACGATGCTCCAGCGCGTGGTGGCAAACTGCGCGGCGCGAAGGGTCGATTCCCGTTCGTCGCCTTCGCGAGTGGACATGCCGCCAGTGTGCTGGAAGGCAACCGCTTTAGCCAGCGCAACAAAACGCTTGCGCGGTAGAATAAAGGGACAGGTCTTTTATCGATTTCCGTGTCAACGCTTCGAGGCTCCACTGCTTCACTCGCTTCGGACCCGGTAAAAGCGCATGTCCTCGTCACGTGCTTCCAGGTCAATGAACCAGACCTGATGCCCGGCTGGATCCATGGCGAAGGTTCCATCAACAGGCCACCAGTGTTGCAGATCAATGGAGCTCTCAATAATGAAGGTTCCCTCTGTAGGCGTGGAGAAGCTGAGCTCCACTGTTCCATCGGCCTGCCGTTGAAGTCCGCCGGGGAGAAAGCGTGCTGGCGCGCCTGCAACGGAATCACAACCGGACTCGTGCTCATCCGGATCCGCCTGGCGAAAGATTGCTTCCGCTGGCGAAGCGATTACAGCAACATCCGATTCGAGCAAATGCAACTCGCCTGACAATCCGGCGGTCAGCGCCTGAGCCAGACCTGTGTCCTGGATTGCTGCGCATTGTTCGATCGAACCTGCCGCTATCACCACGAAAGCTTCACGGGCTGTTCCGAAGTCCGCAAACGTCCAGAAGAAGGTTAGCCGCACGCGGACATCACTGGGCAGGGGTTCAGAGATGCGCACCTTAAAAGTAAACCGGCCGCTGACATCTACGGGCACCTCCGTTTGAGCAAGAAAAACCGCTGGAACCAACCGCAGTTGGGCCAAGCGGCTGACGGCCAGTCCCAAGGAATTACTGATAACGATTTGGTAAGCGCCGGCGTCCGTCGCCTTCGCCCGAGGAAAGATCAATGTTGCGTTCGTCGCGCCGGGCAACGGCGCGCCATCGAAGAACCACTGGAACGACAGCGGCGCTGAGCCGGTGGCACTCGCACCAAAGGAACCAGAACCGCCCGCATAGGTGACGACGTCGGCAGGCTGGCTCAGGATCACTGGAGCCTGCTCCATGACTGTCACCTCGGCTTCACGACTGGTGTCGCTACCCAAGGCATTCGTCGCACGGACAGAATAACGTCCAGCATCACCGAGCGTGGCAGAAGCAATTTCGAGAACTGCGTTGGTTTGAGAGGGAAGCTCCACCCCGTTTCGGAACCAGCGGTATGTGACGGGCGCCGCGCCCGGAAAAACACTCGCCTCCAGGCGCAGCGGTTCTCCGGTAAACAGCGTCTGCCGGCGCGGGTGCCTGGCGATGTGCGGCTCGGCAGTCGCAGGGAGCAACCCGAAACTGGCGTCGCCCGCCGCGGCGATGGCGATGACAGGTGGCAGGTCCGTGGGCACGCGGATTTGTCCCGCCCCGCCGTTTTCAAAGCCCCACGAGAAAACCACGCCGTCATCACGCAATCCAACCCGATGAAAATTCCCGGTAGCAATGGCGACGAGGTTCGTGGCGTCTGAAGGTGGTGCGTAGGTCTCCCTTCCCCATTCCACCACTGAGCCGTCGTTACGCAATGCCATGCTGTAACAATTTCCTGCCACGACTTGCACGACGTTGCTCAGGTTCGCGGGCGGGTTGGCCTGACTGCAATCATCGCTTCCCCAGCCAACCACTGTGCCATCGCGGAGCAAAGCCAGCGCGTGTCGCGCCCCCGCCGAAATCTGCACGACGTTTGCAAGGCCGGCGGGCGGAGGTTTCATCCAGCCGCCAATGTAAGTTCCCCACTGGGCCACCGTACCGTCAGCCTTAAGCGCCAGCGCCCAGGAATAAGCCGCGCAAAGTTGAACGACATTGGTTAGTCCCTGAGGCAGATTCCCGACGCCGTAATTGTTGGCTTGATCTCCCCACACCAGAACCGTCCCATCGCGGCGCAACCCCAGGCTGAATTCGCCGCCCGCGGCTACCGACACCAGATTACTCGCGCTGGCGGGAACTGGGAGCTTCCCGCCGTAAGGATCACCCCATCCAACAACGGTGCCGTCCGGGCGCAGCGCCAGGACGTGCGATTGGCTGGCAGAAACGGCGATAGCATTGGTCACGCTCGCCGGCACGTCGAACACTCGATTGTCTGAACCGATGTTGCGCCCGCCCCACGCAGCAACTTGCACGACTGAAAGCCGCACCGGAGCGCTGATCGAGCTGCCAAACGGGTTCGCGACTGCAACTGAATAGCGGCCGGCATCGGCAGGAGTCAGATAATCAAGTTGAAGCGTCGCACTGCGCGTGCCAAGGATCGAACTTCCGTTCAACAGCCATTGATATCCAAAAGGCGGAGAACCCTGCGCGATCGCCGTCAGCCGCGCTGTGCCTCCGAGATATGCGATCCCATTAGTCGGCTCCATTTGAATCCTGACTGCAGAAGGCGGTTGAAACGTGATGCTGAGCGTGGCCACGCGGCTCGTGCTGGATCCGTGCGCATTTGACACGATCACGTCGTAGTCGGTCGCGTCGAAGAAGGACACATCGTCCAACGCCAGCACTGGACTGGTCGCCCCCGCCATGGCGCGGCCGTCCTGTCGCCATTGATAACGGAATGGCTGGGTGCCGGAGGCGCTCACGACCAGGCGGGCGTTGCGTCCGGCCGCAGCAGTGAAGCTGAGCGGTTGCTGGAGGATGCGGGGCGGGCCGCCACCAATTAAAGCGAGGCTGTGCGCATAGCCCGCGGAAATGCCGATCACTGACTGCAGTGCCGGAGGAACTTCAGCCTGGCCAAGCCAGTCCGCGCCCCATGCCGCCACGTGTCCGCCATCGAGTAAGGCCAGATCGTGGTGCGCGCCCGCGGCGATACTTACGACATTGGTCAGGCTGCCAGGCCTGGGCACCGCGTCGTTGTTCCTGATCCCCCATTCAAACAGCATCCCATCCGCACGCAACGCAAGAGCATGGTACTGGCCGGCGGCAATGGCAACGATGTTAGTGGCCTCCGGCGGTGGCGGCGGCGGCAGAAAATCGCCAAAATAATATACGTGGCTAACTTGGACCAACGTGCCGTTGGCCCGCAAAGCCAGTGAAAATTCCAAACCTGCCGCCACAGCCACGTAATCATTAACCCCGGCGGGAAAATCAAGTTGGCCGTCGTAGTTGCCGCCGACTCCTAGAATTGTGCCGTCCGCGCGCAGCGCCAGCGTGTGAGCGTGCCCGGCCGAAACGGCAACAATATTACTGAATTGGTTTAACCCTGAGATCTGGCCGAAACTGTTATCCCCCCAAGCCACCAGTCGACCGTCAGCTTTCAGAGCCACATTAAAACCATCGCCGCCCGCCACCGCCACTACCTTACTTAAACCCGCCGGAGGAACCAGCGCTCCACCGCCCAGCATGCCACCATCCTTCGGTGTATTCCCCCACACGGCCAACGTACCGTCCTCACGCAACGCCACACCGTGACGCATGCCGCTGAAAACGGCCACGACGTTTGTAGCGGAGCGCGGCACCTCGGTCTCACGATCAAAATCCCCTCCCCAGGCGGCCACCTCGGTGAGGGACAATCGCACTGGCGCGCTCGTAGACGTGCCGAAGGCATTGGCCACGACGACGGAGTATTCACCGGCGTCGGCGTACGAAAGATTGCTGAGCCGGAGCACCGCTTCGCGCGAATTGGAAATCGGCTGGGCATTGTGCAGCCACTCGTACGCGAAGGGCCCCGAGCCTTCGGCGTGCACGGAAAACAACGCGCTACCCCCAAGCAGCGCCGCGCCGGTTGCCGGCTCGACTTGGAGCCGCACGTTTAATGGAGGGCTGACCCGGGCCGTAATGCTTGCGGTCTGGCTGGTCACCGAGCCGCGCTCGTTTGAAACCACAACATCGTAATCAGCGTTATCAAGGAAGGAGAGGCCGTCCAGCGCCAGAACGGAATTGGTGGCGCCAACCAGTTCAAATCCATTTACCCGCCATTGGTAGCGGAGCGGTTGAGCGCCGATGGCGTTCACAACCAGCCGGGCGTTGGCCCCAATGATTCCGTCAAAGCTATGGGGTTGTTGGAAAATGCGCGGTGGGCCGTTATCAACAATAGCCATGCTGTGTGTATAACCAGCTGCGATCGCGGCGACTCCGTGCAGATCGTCAGGTACGGTCGCCAATCCCTCAGCGCCCCAGCCGACCACGCGTCCGTTTGCGCGCAGGGCCAGGACATGATCGCCTCCGTTGGCGAGAGCAACAACATCGTCGAGGTCCGCTGGCTGGGGAATCAGGTTCACCTCATAGATCCTGCCCCACTGCACAACCGTTCCGTCACCACGGAGAGCTTGAGCGTTCGACCGTCCTCCAGCGACGGCCACTACGTTCGTGAGGTCTGAGGGAACCGGAATATCGTCGATGAGACTTACGACCGTGCCATCGCTTCGCACGACCAGGCCGCCTCCCGTGTTGAGGGCGACAGCGTTGTCCACCCCGACAGCGATTCGTTCCGCTTCTATATTTTCCCCAAAGACCAGGAGTGTCCCGTCGGAACGGAGAGCGCAAAAGGGTGAAATCGCGACAATATTACTAAGATTCGGCGGGATGCGAAGGGCCGCAAAGTTCCATCCCCAACCGACGATATGGCCGTCCGCTTTCAGCGCAACAATGACGCCTCCGCCCGAGGCGATAGCCACGATATTGCTTAATCCAGGCGGAGGCGCTAACTCTGGGAAATCCTGCCCCAAGCCCCAGACCACGACGGTGCCGTCGGCCCGTAGAGCGGCGATGTCCGTTCCCGAAGTGGCCACGGCCACAAGATTTGTCGCCGTGATGGGCACACCTCTTTGTTGGATGATGTCGTTTCCCCAGATGACAAGCTCCGAAACATTCAGGGGGAATATGAAGCTGGTCGTCGTGCCGATGGGGTTGCTCACCCGCAAGGAATAATTGCCTGACTGATCGCGACGCAAGTTTTCCAGCGATAGCGTCGAGTTCGTCGCGCCAGGGACAGGCACGCCATCCAACAGCCATTGAAAGCTCGTCGGGGCGGAGCCGGTCACTTCCCCAAAAAATGTGACGGCACCGCCGATGAACGGCGTGTGTGTTGTGGGTTCCATCGCAATGCGCCGAACCACAGGCGCGCTTTCCATGACCCGCAAAGTGGCGATGCGGCTGACGGCACCGCCAAGAGCGTTCGTGGCTGTGATCTGGTAGCTGCCCGCGTCAGTGCTCCGGGCATCGTCGATCAAGAGTGTGGCATTGGTCGCACCAGGAATCGACGTGCCATCCTTGAGCCACTGCAACGCCAGCGGGCGTGTTCCACCCACTTTGGCCACAAGCCGAAGTCGCTCTCCGCGGTAGCCGGCAGTATCGGATGGCTCATTGACGATCAGCGGCGAACCGTCGCCCGTGAGCACGAGGAAGCCTCGCGCATCCACGGGTGAGACATAGAGTGCATTGGCGATGCCCAGGTCTCGCCCGCCAAATTCCAGAACGTGTCCGCCGCTCGTAATCGCCAGCACATGGCTGGGGCCCGCCGCGATATCGACAATGTTGGTTACGCCCTCGAACGGATAAAACGGAGAGGTACTGACCGGACAGCACCGGGGTTCCTGGCCGTTCCCCCAGCCAACCACCACTCCGTCCGCACGCAGCGCGAAGTTCTCTTGCAGACCAGCGGCAATGGCCACGACGTTGGTGGCCTCCTCAGGAACAATGTCGGCGGCAACCGAACGGCTGCCCCAGGCGGCCACGGTGCCGTCGGCTCTCAACGCCAGGCTGTTGTTGTACGTCCAGGACGTGGAGATGGCGACAACGTCCCGCAGATCGGCTGGCAGGCCTGTCACGCCGGAGTCCCTCCAGGTTGCGACCGTGCCATCGGAACGCAGTGCGAGTGAAACGTCTCCTCCGACTGCGAGAGCGACGACATTGCTCAGGCCGGGCGGCGGAGGTCGCGGGTAAACGCCCCAGGTCACAACTCTTCCGTCTGCACGCAGAGCGCCAGCAGCATTTCCCAACGCAGAGATGAGAGTGGCGTTGGTGAGGTTCGCCGGCGGTTGGAATCCAACCGAATCCGGTTTCATTTCAGCCAGCGAGACGCCGCCATTTGCCTGCAGCACGAGAATGCCCTGCTCGCCGATGGCAGCAGAGACGATGTTGCTGGCCGCATTCAAGAGCGTTTTCGTGCCGGGCGATTGTCCGCCAGCCCACAGAAGATTGCGATTCTCAGATGCGCCGGAGGTAGAGTTGGTGAATGCGTGCAATGCGAAGAAAAAAATCCCCGCCAATGAGACGTAGTAATTTGGCTTCATGGCTACCTGCCTTTCCCCGGGCCTTTGCATATCACCCGGGTTGATATGCTGCAATAGTTTTCCGAATGATTCGAATGATTTTCCCACGCCGTAGCCGCCGAGGTAACGAGGCGCTCGTTCCACCGAGCGAACGCAAGAGCAACAATGGCGTTAGTGTTCACAATTTTGCTGAAGGTGCCATCACCGTTATTGTGAAAAAGCAAGTTCTGGCTTGTCCCGCCGCAATACAGGTCAATGAAGCCGTCATTATCATAGTCTCCCCACGACATCCCCACCCCACTTTCCATGACTATGGGTGAATCAGTGATTTTAGTGAATGGATCTTCAGGCGGGTTCTCGGCGAGCAATGCTGCCGGCCAACTCAGGGCGCCGGCCATGGCAAACATGAGGATTCTCCCCTTCAGACGGTGAAGGCTGATTAAGAACGGATCGCGGAGAGCATCACATTGTTCAGTGGTTTTCATACTCAGGTGTAGTTTGGTTTTAGACTAGTCTCACATTTGGTACACAGGAAAATCGTTGCGAAAGGGACAAACAATCTTGCATGGCTTGGATGGGCAAACGGGCGGGCTTGGATCGACACACAGTTCACCACCAAAGCCCGCCATCCGCTCAGACGAGCAGAACATGGTCGGCACGGCGCCAGCCGCCGGACGGAAACTGAACTACTCACTTCGGGTATTTGATCTCGCACACGGGTTACGGGATGTAGTCGAGGTCTTCGGGCAGCGGACTTTGCATCGGCACCTCGAAATACGGCGATGTCTGATTGATGAGGGCACCGTCACTCTCAAAGAATTGCGAGAGTTGTTCCTGAATCGCGACTGTGATCGGCAGCATAACCGGCCCCTGGAGGCGGTATATGGTGTGCGGATTCTTCAGGTTTCCGACCGGATTTGCCGCATAAAACAGATCGTGTCGGTAATAGACCGTGCGATCCTTCAGGTCCCCAGCGCGAATCAGTTCACTTGTCGTTGGGTTCGGGGACGTCTGGTCAGTACGCGCCATCCAGAGCAGGGTTGGGCGCACGGAGACTCCTCGCGGCGGGTCCCGGCGTAGGCGCGAGATGAAGGCTGTTGGTTCCGCGCACTGCTGTCGCCAGCGAAACCGGTCAAGGTATCCTCGAATGGTACTTGCACCCGGGATGCTGTCGACCCGCGGAGCCTCATCCCGGAACGGCGTGTTCTCGTTGAATAAGGGACTTGCCACCGTAACTCCGCTGACGGAGGTGATCCCATAGGCGGAATTGAGAAGCGATGGTGTGCGGCTGTCCAGCTGGCTACCCACACTGGGTCGATTTCCTGGTCCGAGGCGGCGAATCTCACTTAACGCCGAGAAGGGAACGATAAAAAAGGACGCGCGGATTGCGTCCGTATAGCCCACGAGCGGCATCCCTGTAGCCGTCCCCCAAGACTGGCCGGCGAAGTAGATGCGAGAGGCATCGAGATCGATGGTGCCGTCCCCCTCCACATCCACACCCGCTTGGATCATCCGGACCACGGAGAGCAAATCGATCGAGAGCTGGATCACCGCATCCGAAGCCCGACGCAGTTTTTGGGGCCCGAGTGCATTGTCGCCCTCAACGCTATTATAGATACCATCGCCGTTCTGATCTATGGCTCGCCCGGGAGTCGGAAATGTGACCGTGCTGCCATCGGTCAGCTTGACGGTCCACGTGCTCAACGGGCCAAATCCATGTCCCACATTGTCGATTGCAACGAGGGCGAAGCCGTAGGCGCCCTGGATGCTGACCAGTTCGAGAAATGTCGACAGTCTGCTCCCACCTGATCCGATCGCGAACAGGATGACAGGCCAGCCCCGCGCGGGCATAGGTCCGGACGGCAGCGAAAGCGAGAAGTGCAGCGTGTCGGTGCCTTGCTGCACGGGGCTACCGGTGCGTGAGGCGACGGTGGGAATGTATTCCCCGGGATGCACCCTGTAGTCAGGTGCGACGAAATGACCGCTCGCCAGGCGACCAACCGCACCCGGAACCAGACGAGCATTGGCGAGGCTGGCCACGGCCGGCGTTAGCGTCGCGCCGGTGGTTCGTTGCTGATTGTGCGTAATGGACTGAATCTGGTCGAATGTAAACACGGCACGATTGCCCTGGTCGAACGTGAAATCTGCCTGCGGAGGCGCGCTCGCGAGCACCTGTTGGCTGATTTTTTCGTAAAGGTCGGTGATGCTTCGAGTTGTAAATGAGCTGAGCGCAACAATGTTGTCCTTGGGGACTCCGGTGCAGACTGCGGCTCGCTCTGCCCTGAGTAACGCTCGGCGATACCACATGTCCTCTGAGTTCACGCCAGCAAGGTCGTGGCGATAACGAACAAAGCTTTTACTCGCACCGACCGGTTGACCATCGCTGCCGCGAATGCCGTCAGTGACCACCAATGTGTAACGCGTGTGTTCTTTGAGAAACTCCTCGGATCGCGCCTGGATCGTTCTTGTTTGCTGATCCCATATGATCTGATTCAAGGCGATCCTGTGAAAACTGCTGACACCATCTGATGCCACCTCGTCATCTGTGTCCGCGGCCTGTGAACCAAGCGTATCAGCGAGCGCGATCAGAAAAACGTTGCCGGCAATCGTATTGGGGTCGATATCACCGTCAAAGGGAATTGACAACCATGGGGCCGCACTGAAACCGTCGAGTTCATTCAATGATTCAATTTCCTCGCAATCGGAGGAATTGGCGACACAGTCCGCTGGCTTGGGGAGGTTCACTCGGCGTCCAGTATTCTGACCCGCATCGGGCAGCGTGAAGCGATCGGACGGAAAGGGGCTGGTCTCGGGCGAGGCCAGATCGAACAGCGCATGGACTGCCGTATCTTTATTCGCCGCCGACCCGGTGATGAATGCTGAAGACAGGCTAAGTAGACAAATGGCCAGCCCGGCTCTGCTATTGAATGTTGTTCTTTTCATTTTGTTTTCCTGCGATTTGGCACAGGCACTTGGTCCTCCAACTGCCGCTCATTCGGGCGGCAGCCACAAGACATCAGGCCGTGTTGTGTAAGTCCGCGGAAGGTCAAGTGCTCAATCCTTCCAGGCCCTTTACGAAACGGGTCCCATACTTCATACACAGGAAAATGTTTGGGAAAGGGACAAACGCGAGGCCTGGCGTTGGCTGCGAGCTGCGCGCATTCCGGCTCCTTTGCTTCTATCAACGCGGGACGAGATAGCCTTGCGTCCACACCGGCGGTGCCAGGCCCTCGATGCCGTCTGCCGGGATGTCGGGTGGGAAGTTTCTCCGGAGAATCAATTGCCACTCCTCGTCATTCAAGCGGCGTGGGTCGCCGATGATCTCCAATTCGTAATGGCTCAGCACCGGCCCGGCGCACACGAAACGGTCCAAGCCATTGTCCATGGCGATCAGCACCAAGTTCACGCGACCGACCGCCTCGTGAATTACACTGCCGGAGACAGGAGAGCCAGTTCAGATAAATGTTGTTGTCCCACGCGCTCGCTGTTTGCTGGTCCATCACGGCGCGTACGGCGGCCAGATTGTGTTGATACGGCCGACCGTCGCGGAACTGCAACGCATGCGGGCGATCTGCGTCCGCGAATATCCCCTCCATCTGTGCAACCAACTCCGGCACGATCTGGTTATTGCCCAGGACCAAAAAGGCGACGTCAAGTGCGCCCGGCACGCGGCGTTGCACTTTATTTGTCTCGCCATTCTCCGCCCAGAGGATGCTGCTGAAAACCGTCTGCGAAAATGCCCAACTGTCCGGGATGAACTTCTGTCCGAACACCGTGAAGGTTTGCGGCAAAGCGTACCGCGCCGCCCCGCCCAGCGGCTGCGCGAACCAATCACTGCGGATATTCTGAACGCCGAGTTCGCCGCGCATAATGTCGCCCTGGATCTTCTCCAACGTAGCCAGGTCGCGAACATCGACCAGCGTCTGAATGCCCGCGGCCGACAACAGACCACTCAGTTGCCCGAAGGTCATCGAATCGGTCGCACCGACAAAGGTCTGAATGATCCGCTCCATATCGCTCCAGGTTCCGAATTGGCTGGAGCTGTTGAGCAAATGCCAGAGCGCGATCGACGTCCCGAGTTCACGCGGCGAGGCCATGCGTGATTCGCCCGGACAACGCTCCCACGGCCCGCCCGCTACGGGCACATCGATTCGGCCCAACCACATCACGCATTGAAAATAGCACCCCAACCGCTCGGAATGGGTGTAGTGCCCGCGCACTTTGAACTGCGAAAAATCCACCATGCGGCAGAAGCCCATGAAGTCAGGAACGATCTTCAGTTCCTCGGCCTGGATGTCGGCCAGCGTTTCGGCTACGCGCGCATCCTGGCCCAGGAGCGAAGGGGGCACTGGCGGATTGTTCGTGCCTGCCAGCAGCGACCGCGCGACGGCCAAAAAGTAATCCGCATCCAGGACGCTTTGCTGCAACACGCCATTCCCCGCCTCAACCGCCGCAGCGGTCACTTGATTCGCCATTCCGTCTAGCAGCGCTTGCACGGAATTGTAGAGGTAGGTCTCCTCGATTTCCTCCAGCATCGCATCGTACGTGCGATGCCAGGCCTGCAGCAGTGCGTCCGTGGAGATGAACACCGGCAGGTCGTTGTGCCAAAGGTTATAAAAGACCTCCGCGAAACTGCTCCCACCGAGCCTCTCGCTAACGACGAAGCCGTTTGTGTTGAACAATTGCAGTTCAGCCGAGTTCAGGCGGTAGCTGACGTTGAACCGGTCCCAAAACTGTGCCGTGCTCGGGTCCCAAGAAATGCCCGGCAGATAGTTCGCGCTGTTCGGAAACATCGTTGCGAACTGGTCGGGCGAAATCTGACCGATTCGCTGCAACTCCTGCGCGAAGGCGTCGCCGTAACCGAAGACCTGGGCACCGTCCGAACCAAGTTGGGCCACGCCGCCGGGCTCGATGCTCAAGAGTCGATAGAAGGCTCTCGAGTCATCGAGCGGCTGCGTCGCGCTCAGCGACTGGCCGAGCGTTGCCGTGAGGCACGCTGCCGTTCGCCGATCGGTTCCCAGCGCTGGAAATCGAACGTGCGCTGCAATTCAAAGTAGGGCCGCACGACCGAACCGTCGGTTTTCTGAATCGTCGCTGGCCAGGAAAGCTCCAGACCCGAACTGGAGTGCTTTCCCGAAAGTTGTGGCGGCTCCTCCGCGAGGGCGGGCAACGCGACGACGTTGACCAGGAGGATGGCAAGACCAGGAACCCGAACAATGTTCAATTGTTTCATCACCTCATACACAGGAAAACTCCGGAGAAAGGGACAGACAATTTTACTCGTGGTCTGAAGCAGCCGAAAGGTTACTCCGAGAGGGCTTTGTGCGCTGCGCGCAACGCGGCCCGCTGCCAGGCGGTGGCCAACTCCGCCGGCTTGAGTGACTCGAGTCGGCCGTCGGTGAGAACGCGCTGGCCGGAAATGATCGCCGCAACGTCGAGCCACTCTGATTCCGTGCGCGTGTCGTGCGGGAGACAATAGAGCATGCCGTTGTGTGCGTACTGGCTGCACGCCAGCACGCGCTGCCCGTCTGGCGAAAATCTGACTCGCCAGCACGTTGGACGGCTTCAGATCGCGATGCAGGATGCCGCGTTTGTGCGCGTACTGGATGGCTTCAGCGACGGTCTTGAGGTAACTCGCGGCCCGTCTCGCGGGCAGCGGTCCGTTGGCTAACAGCTTCGACAGGCTTTGCCCTTCGACGTAATCCATCGCGAAATACTGCTGTCCCTGGCACACGCCGACGTCGTGAATGGCTACGATGTTGGGATGCAGCAGGCTCGCCGCCGCTGAAGCCTCCGCCACGAAATCGGTTCACAGACTCTGGACTGGCGAGCGGACCCAACAGCAACATCTTTACCGCGACAATGCGGCCCAGGCTCAAGTGCCGCGCCCGATTAGACAATGCCCATCCCGCCCCGGGCGATTTCTTCGAGCAGTTCGTAATCGCCGAAGGTGCGCAGCAAAGACAGCCTGGTCACCATCGAAGTTGAGGCCTGATCATTCGAACCGGAGGCATCGGCCGCTGCAGCGCTGGATGGATCAATCTGGATGAGGTGCGAAAGGTCGTCGGAGTCGCCCGCGCTCGCCTGCGTAAAGAGGCACTTGAGACAAAAACCACCCCGGGCGTCGCCACGTCAGTGGCGCGCCGCATTTAAGGCACGTGGTTTTGTTCGCCATGATCGCTGTCCCGCCAGCCCATCAACTACTACACAGGAAAAGTGTGGAAAAAGGGACAAGAATCTTCAGATGGCGTTGGCACGATCCCGTTCGGCCGGCGGCGAGGTTGGACGGGTATCGTTCAGGTTGGCCGGGCCGTTGTAGTGTTTCTCCCAGAGCACCGCGACGTCCACCGCTCACTGTGAGACTGCCCGGTAGAACCGCGTCGGCTGTCTGTCGGCCTCGCCATCTTCAAATGTCACCAAGCCCTCCGCGGTGGCCGTGCGGGTGCCGATAGTGACCCAGTCCTTCAGGTTGGAGGAGGCCTGGATGGTGAACTGCTCGCCTGCTTCACCCACGATCTCCAGTTGCACGCGGCCATTGGCCAGACGAATGGGCGGAGAAACCTTCGCGCGGGCCGCGCGCTTCCAGGCGTCCCGGTATTCTTCGATGCCGTTGGCGCATCGGTCGTTGCCAAACGCCGCATCGGCCTTGGCTAAAAACTCCTGGGCCTGCTCGATCTTTTTCTCTGACACGCCAGCCGCAATGGCTTCCTGGATCGCGATGGAGGCCAGCAGGCGGTCCACGCGAATGAGCCGGTCAACAAACCCTTGGAGGATCGGGTCGCCGTGGAGGTTGCTTTCCCGGTTTTGGATCAGATCGCAGATGTTCCTGACCGTCTCTCTTTCCTCGTGGAACACTTTCTCGCCGTGCTTGCGCTCCAGGTGACTTTCATCCGTCCAAAACTCTACAGCCAGCGATTGGGTCAGATGCTTGATGGCCTCGTCGAGCGTCCAGCCATCGTCGCGATCGGTCACCGTGACGCGCCGGGCGATCAATTCGGCAAGGAGGTCCTCCTTGGCGCTGCGCGCAATGGCAATGCTTGCTTCTGCGGCAAACGGCGAACCTGCGTAACCTGAATCAATGGCCTGTACACTCCAGTAATAGATACCCACGGGCAGATGGCTCAAGGTGGCGGAGAGCCTTTGCTGGCGATTGCCCATTTGGGGCAAAAGCCGAAAGCCATTGGTAGGATTCGCTTGCGGAGAAACAATTTGGAAACCTCCGGGCGTGCTACCCACACGCAGATTGTAAGTGAGGCCAGCGGTGGGAGTCTGCCCATCACTCGCGAGACTCCAGCGCAGCGTAACGCCTTCGCGCTGCACGGTGGCGCTTAAGCCGGTGGGCGCACTTGGAACTGAATTGAAGCTGCCAGTATCATTGTGATAGAGGCGAGAATCTCCGCCCGTCAGCAGAATGTCGAGACGTCCGTCGTTGTCATAGTCAGCCCACGCGACGAAGCCAGGATAAAGTCCCGGGAAGCCGGCGCTGATGTCCGTAAAGGTGGCATTTCCGTTATTGTGATAAAGTTGGGTGAAAAAAACGCCTGTCAGCAGAATATCGAGCTTGCCATCGTTGTCGTAGTCTCCCCAAGCAGAGGAACCCAACACAGCTCCAAGCAGTACAGCGTGGCTGTCGGTAAAAGTCCCATCACCGTTATTGTGATAAATTTTGGAAATCGGGCCGGACCCTCCTGTAATGGTGTGGCCCGACAGGAAAAAATCGAGTTTGCCGTCGTTGTCATAGTCTCCCCACGCGACAGAACTGTCGTAAACTCCCGGCAGCCCAGCGTTGATATCCGCAAACGTGCCATCTCCATTATTGTGATAAAGGCGCGATATGCGGTCTTTAGCCGCTGTAATTCCGGTCAGCAGGATATCCAACCAGCCATCGTTGTCATAGTCTCCCCAGGCGACGGCGCCACCGGAAACGCCTAGCAGCCCGGCATTGCTGTCGGCAAAAGTACCATCTCCGTTATTGTGATAAAGCAGAGATTGGCCGTCACCAGTCAGGAGAATGTCCAGCCGACCATCGTTATCATAGTCTCCCAAGGCGACAGCGCTATAGCTGAGTCCCGGCAACCCGGCATTGCTGTCCGTAAAGGTGCCGTCTCCGTTATTGTGATAGAGCCGTGATATAAGTCCTGGGCTCTCGCCCGTCAGCAGGATATCCAGCCGACCATCGTTGTCGTAGTCGCCCCAAGCAACGGCGCCATTATATACTCCTTGCAACCCGGCATTCGTGTTCCAAGTGAACGCGCCACTTCCCTCGTTGTGATAGAGGCGGGCGACCATTCCGGAGTCCGTGTAGCCTGTGAGTAAAAAATCGAGCCGACCATCGTTGTCATAGTCTCCCCAAGTGCCCGAGCCGCCAAAGAATCCCGGCAGGCTGGGATTGACGTTGGTGAACACTGGTGTCGCGGAGAAAGCCGTCGAAGCGCCAAACGACACAAGCAGTGCCCCCAACACGAACGTCATGCCGCGACGGTGGCCTGACTTAGAAGTAAGAGAAGTCGATTTCATAGCCAAATTGTGGAGTTGAAATTCTCGATCGTTCGAAGCGTCGGGTTCCGCGAAAGAGACAAGACACCCGAGACCAGACCGGCACACTGGTGACGCCGTCGCCGATTGTGACGCTGGTCAGGCTGGTGCAGGACCAGAACGCACCGTCCCCGATGCTGGTGACGCGTTCCCGATCGTGACGCTGGTCAGGCTGGTGCAGAAAGCGAACGCAGAGCCCCCGATGCTGGTGAGCGGCAGGCCTTTGATCGTGTCTGGAATGGCCACCGCACCGCCGGAACCGGTGTATCCGGTGATGGTGATCGTGCCGTCATTGGTCGTGTAATTGAATTGGGCTTGCACCACGGCGGGCAGCGCCAGGACCAGCAATAGCGATAGCAGCGTGATTGCCCAAGTGGTTCTTCGCCAGGAATACCCGGCGTCATTTCCTGGGCGCTTCTCGCTCTGGCTCGTCGCACGAAACCGCACGTCTGAGGCGAACCTGGTCAGATTGAACTTTCTTCTCATACTTCATACACAGGAAAATTCCGGGACAAGGGACAAACAATCTTCACTTGGCCTAACCGGGCTCACGGCGAGCGGAGGCGGTAGAAACGGGCGGGATGATTCGTCCACTGGGGATCGCTGAAGTAGGACGCGCCGTCCGTCAGGATGTTGGTGCCCACGGGAACCCAGGCGGGATTGGCCAGACTCGTGGAGGCTTCCACCACGACTGAGATGTTAGTTGCCCAGGAGATGACGAAACTGAACCCGGCTTGCACGCCAAAGCTGGGCCCGTTGTTTAGGATCAGCGGGTACGAGAGCACCCACAGCGCCGTCGGACGGTCGCCAAACGTCGTCCCCCAGCCCGTGGTTCCCGGCAGGTGATAGACGGTCGCATTGTCGGCATCCAGGAACGCACCATAACCAACGCTGGGGGCGTTACCCTGGAAATAGACTTCCGTCAGGCTGGAACAGTTCCAGAACGCAAGTCCCGCAATGCTGGTGACGCTGTTGGGGATCGTGACGCTGGTCAGGTTGGTGCAGCCGGCGAATGCATAGTCCCCGATGTTGGTGACGCTGTTGGGGATCGTGACGCTGGTCAGGCGGGTGTAATTATAGAACGCGAGGTCCCCGATGCGAGTGACTGGCATGCCATTGATGGTGTCTGGAATGGCCACCGCACCGCCGGGACCGGTGTATCCGGTGAGGGTAATCGTGCCGTTTTCGGTCGTGTAATTGAATTGGGCCTGCACCTCCCGGTAAACGACGGTCGCGTAGTCGCCTGAGGAGGAACCGGTAACAGCAACCATCCCGTTGGGCCCGAGGGCGAGGCTGGACGCCGCATCGTCCCCGTTGCCCGGGCCGTTGTAGCGTTTTTCCCAGAGCAGGGCGCCATCCGCTGCCGCATACTTGGCCGTGTAGTAGTCGGCGTTGGTCCCGTTGTAGGAAGTCCCCGTCACCACGACGTTGCCGCTACCGTCCACCGCCACCGCACTTGCCCAGTCGTTGCTGTTCGCCGGGCCGTTGTAGCGTCGCTCCCAGAGCAACGCGCCGTCCGC
>DATLUX010000013.1:0-20017 GCA_035577805.1 Verrucomicrobiia bacterium | reverse complement strand
TTCACCGGCCAGCTCATCGGCTACGGCCAGCGCTTCGTGGACCATGGCGCTGTAAGCCACAATGGTCAGGTCTCGGCCGGCGCGGGCGATCCGCGCTTTTCCGGCCGGCAACGCTTCGGTCGGCAGCCGTTCCGCTTTGAGATGATAGTAGAGGTACTTGTGTTCGCAAAAGATCACCGGGTCGTCGATCCCCACCGCTTCCAACAGCATGCTATACGCATCCTCCACCGTGGCCGGCGTCATCACGACCAGCCCGGGATAATGCGCGTAGATGGTTTCCAAACTCTGGCTGTGAAACGGACCGCTGCCCGCCGTGCCGCCGGATGGCAGTCGGATCGTCAGCGGGCAGGTCACGCGCGTTCGCCAAAAGAGCGTCGCCGCCTGGTTCACGATTTGGTTGAAACCAACCGTGGAAAAATCAGCAAACTGCATTTCCAGGATCGGCCGCATGCCTTCGATGGCCGCTCCGATCGCTGCCCCCACCATGGCATCCTCGCTGATCGGAGCATCCAAAACGCGCCCGGGAAATTCCTGGGCGAGGTTTTTGGTGGCTTTGAAGGCGCCGCCGAAGTTGCCCACATCCTGACCGTAAATGAAGACTCGTGGATCTTCCTGCAACGCCCGGGCTTGAGCCGCCCGGATGGCCTCAAGATAAGTAACGCTCATCGATGCTTGGACTTCACAATCCGGTTGGCCGATTAAACCCCGGTGTGACCCTCACTGAGCGGTTTGGAGGATAAGGCGTACCAATCTTCCTTGTAAGGATCCGGCGCGGGCTCGCGTTGCACCTTCGCGACCGCTTCCTCCACCCGACTCATCGCTTCCAGACGCCAAGACGCCATGCTTTTTTCGTCCACCCACTTCTGGCTCAGCAAATGTTGCTCGGCTACTTCCAGGCAGTCCCGCCCCACGGCCGAGTGCTTGAGCCGCGGATCCACGTAATTGGCGTCATCGTGTTCGCCGTGTCCGCATAGACGCAACAGACGCGCCACGACCAACTGCGGGCCATCGCCTCCGCGCGCTTGTCGCACCGCTTGCCCCACGGCGGCCAGGCAGGCGCGAAGATCAGTGCCGTCCAGGCTATGGCCGTCCACTCCATAACCGTGAGCCCGGTCGAGCAACGACTCACAGGCAAACTGCCGGCTGCTGGGGGTCGAGTAAGCGTACCCGTTGTCCGCCACCACCAGCACCAAAGGCAACTTTTCCACCGCCGCCTGGTTCAGGGCTTCATGCCAACTTCCCGTCGAAGTGGCCCCTTCCCCGACGCAGGCTGCCCCGACCGAATCGGAATCTCCGCGAAACCGGCGGGCCAGCAGCGCGCCATTGACCACCGAAATCATCGCGCCCAGATGGCTGATCATGGGCAGAATTCCTTCCCTGGGTTTTCCGCGATGCACGTTTCCGTCGCGCCCCCGCATCGGGCCCTGAGGCGAGCCCAGGTACGTGCGCACCGCGTCCAACACCGTCTCACCAAAAGCCAACCGGCCCGCGGCGTCGCGGATCAGCGGAGCGAAAATGTCTCCCTGCCGCAAAGAAAGACCGACCGAAACACTCAAGGCTTCCTGGCCGCGGCCCAGAAAGACCCCGCCGAAGATTTTCCCTCCTCGGTACAGGCTGGCCAGTTTGTCATCCAAAACTCGGGCCAGCAGCATCCATCGGTAGGCTTGGAGGAATTGCTCACGACGCTCAGGCATGTCCACCGCCGGAGCATGCTGCGTTTCCGTTTGTAGCATACGCGGACTGTAGCCGCAGCCTTGTTCCATAAGCAATCATTCTTTCCTTGACTGGAGCAAGTGGTTGCTTGCCGTAGAAGGAGGCTCTTATCATCTTGCGTGCTATGACGACGCCGGATCAGGCTGCTCCCAAACCGTCGCTCCAGTCTGCTCCCAAACCAATGGGATGGCTCGTCGGCGTGGCCGTCTTGTGCATCACGCTTGGGGTCATCGCCGGCTTGATCGGGATCGCCATCGTCGCCAAGCGCAAGCAGCGCTATCGCATTATCCCCCCTGCCCCTCCCGCAGCCTCCGCGGTTCGGCCCGGCGAGTTCCTGGCCCTCGATCACCCAATCCAAATCCAAATGAGCGCAGGAATTCTTCCGCGCTGGCTTCGATCGTCACGGGGCCATGCGTAAACGGATCGCGGTACGAAAGTCCCACGGCGCGCAACCCCAGCATGAGCGGAAGCGGCGCCTTGGGCATCCGCCCCGGCCTGCGTGCGGGTGCATAAAGCGGATCTCCCACCACCGGGTGCCCCGCGTGCGCCAGATGAACGCGGATCTGATGCGTGCGCCCGGTCAGCGGACGCGCCTCCAGCAGTGTGGTGCTTTTTCCCGACGCCAGAATCTCGAAATGAGTCTCCGCTTCCTTGCCGCCGTGGGCAGCGATTTGCATGCGCCCAATCTGTTTGGGATCCGGTTGGAGACTGAGCCGACAGCTCCAACGTGACGCCGCGGGATGCCCATGAACCACCACCAGATATCGTTTGTCGATCTTCCGGGATTCGAAGAGGGCGCCGAGGGCTTCCAACGCTCCCGGACTCTTGGCCAGGAGCAGGACGCCGCTGGTTTCCGCATCCAACCGATGCACGTAACGCAGAAACTTGAGGCCACGACAGCGCGCCCAGAACTGTCCGGCGCCCATCGCTGAAACAATCGCCGCCTGCAGATTCCGCGAAGTCCGCTGCCAGGAATGCGGCACCAGCATCCAACCAGCCGGTTTGTCGATCGCCAGCACCGAGCGATCTTCATACAGGATGGCCATGCGCGTGCCGTCACCTAGCTGTATGTAGTCCGGCCTGGACATGGCGGACGGCCGTTACGATTGGGGATCCAGCCAATGACCGAGCCGACGACGTTCTTTCTTGGTCGGACGCCCTGTGCCCCTGGGCCGCAGACCCGGCGGCTGCCCCGCCGGTTGCTTCAGCTTCTCGTACTCGGCGGGAGGAGTGAGATCTTCCAGAAAATCCGGCACACGCCGCGCCCCAACGCGTTGGGCGAGCACGCCGCGGACCCGGACGGTGCGCAGCAGTTCTCCAATCCGCGCGGTCACGACGTCACCGGCACGGACCGCGCGGGCTGGTTTGCAGGGCAGATCGTTCACCCGGACGTGGCCGGCCTGGCACGCCGCGCTGGCTTGGCTGCGTGTCCCATAAAGCCGCACCGCCCACAGCCAGCGATCAACTCGGATCGCCGGTGTCGGCTCCATGGGAACTACTCAAATCCTCCGCGGTGGGCGGAACTGGGTCCGCGGCGGACTCGGGCGGCGTGGCGGCCGCTTGGCCAGATTCTGGATGAGGCCCGCGGCTCGCGTGCCCTTTTGGTTCATGGCGCTCGCCCTCGCGATCACGGTCGCGGTTGCGATTGCGGTTGCGCTCGCGATCGTTGCGCTCGGCTCGATAAGGAGAACGGGCCTCGCGCGGATCGCGTGCTGGGCGTTGGCTGTCCCCGCGGCCCTGGTAACTTGCGGGAGTCGGGGCCGGGCGAACCGGTCGGGCAATCTCCTCGGCCGGCCGATGGAACCGGCGCAATTGTTGTCGCAGCGCCTCGATTTCCCGTTCATCCGCAGTTTTCTGGCGCTCCGCCTCCTCCAGGATCTCCAGCACTTCGTCCATCTTGTCGACGGCTTCGCGCAGAGACGCGAGGATGGCCATGACTTCGTCGATCGCCTGCTTGACAGCCTCCGGAGCAGCCGGAGTCAACGCGCGCGGTCCCGGCGCGATTGGCTGGGGCTCAGCAGTCGGGGTTGGTTCCGCGCGAACGGCCCGCACCTGAGCGGATGCAGGTTGATCGGGAATCTCCGTCTCAGGGGACGAAGCAAAGAAGGTTTCCTCCTCGCCGGCCGCCAAGTCGCTCTGGGGCCGGTCCTCACCGGGGCCGCCCTCGAGCAAGTCATTCTGGGAAGCCGCCGGCGCGTCCTCCACCGGAAGGCCTTCAGTGGGAGCCGGCGGGAGATTCTCGCTGGACATGGCGTGGTGAGAAGCCGTTGGACTTGAACCTGGAACGGGCCCGTGAGAGCCGGCTCTTCCACGGCCTCGGCCGCGGCCCCCGCGAGGCCGGCGCCGACGGGAACCCGTCGGATGAGCGGGCTTGGCGGCCGAGGCGGAATCGGAATCGGACATCATATGCTGGCGGCAGATTGCCGGGAATCGGCCTAAAAGCAACCAATTCCGGAATGAAACGTTGCGGCAGAAGGCAAGCTGTTGCTAGCATGACGGCCCATGGACGAAGGGTTGCGCAACGAACTGAGCAAGCAGGGTATCTTCACGAGCCGGCTTGAAGATCTTTATAATTGGGGTCGCAAGAACTCAGTCTGGCCGTTGCAGTTCGGCTTGGCCTGCTGCGCCATCGAGATGATCGCCACCACCATGGCTCGCTACGATCTGGCCCGCTTCGGCGCCGAGGTCTTCCGGCCCTCCCCGCGCCAGGCCGACCTGATGATCGTCGCTGGCACCGTGACTAAGAAAATGGCGCCGCAGGTGGTCCGCCTTTACAATCAGATGCCCGAACCCAAATATGTCATCGCGATGGGCGCATGCGCCATCTCCGGCGGGCCTTTCAAACAAGGATACAATGTCCTGAAAGGCATCGACCGTTACATCCCGGTGGATGTCCACATCCCCGGTTGTCCTCCGCGTCCGGAAGCGTTGATTCACGCGTTCATGACCTTGCAACGCAAAATCGACGAACAGAGCCTCACGGGTCCTCAACGGGCTCGTCATTTGGATCCGGCCGCCCCCAGCGAGTTCCCCATCCCCAGTTTCGGCGAGCACGATCTTGTTCCGCCTCATAACCCGGAGGTCTGGCAGCCTCCGGCTCTGGCGCGGCCGGCCTGATTGGCCTGCACCCCGCCTCGGCCATGCCTGCCATGCCTGCCTGAGCTTTCGCAGCGCCCTTCTTGCTGCTATTGTCCTTTGGCTCCATGAACACCTTTGGGCGCGCCTTGCGATTTTTCCGTCCGGAAGCCGACCGGATGGCGGTGGTCTTTCTGCTGCTGCTGCTGGCGATCGCGGCGAACCTAGCTAAGCCGTGGATTCTGGCGATCGTGGTGGACAGTTTATTGGGGCAACAACCTTTAGCCACCTGGTTGCGGTCGGCCTTCGGTCCGTCGGCCAAGGCCAGTCTGCTCTGGCTCCTCACGTTTGGTTTCCTGGGACTGCACCTGGCCCAGGCGGCGCTGGGAACGTGGGCAAATTATTTGGGAATGCAGATCGGACAAAGCGGGTTGCACCGCGTGCGGAACGAATTGTTCAGCACGCTGCAGAAGTTCTCGCTGCGGATGCGTCACGGCAGTCACAGCCATGACTTGGCTTCGCGAGCCGCCTGGGACACGCACGCATTTCAGAGCCTGTTCCACCAGGGATTTCTGGCTCCGATCGGAGCCACGATGGGCCTTGTGCTCATGGGGATCGTCATGGCCCGCCTCAATTTTGTGGTTACCCTCGTTTCGTTCACGGTCGTGCCGCCGCTCTTGCTTGTGCTCAAACATTTTGGAAGCAAGATCCCTGACCGCACCCAGGCCGCGCAGCAGGCCGAGACGCAGGTGTCCACTTTTGTGCAACAGACCCTGGCCTCGCTTCCGCTCATCCAGAGCTATACACGCGAAGATTATGAGGAAAACGCGTTTACGTCCCGCACCGCCGTCGCCATGGAAAAACGCATGGTCCAACACGGCTGGGAACTTGGATTCCGCTTGGCGGTGGGGATCACTTTCGCGGTGGTGGCCGCCGCGATCGTCTGGTTCGGTTCCAAACAGGTCTTGGCCGGGCGGCTGACCACCGGACAGTTGCTGATTTTTTTGGCGTACCTGCCCCAATTCTTCGAGCCGCTAAACCAACTCTCGCGTCTGGGCTCGACCCTCACGCACGCGACCGTCGGTATCCGGCGTGTCTTCGACCTGTTGGATACTCCTGAGGAAGTCAAAGACGCGCCGCAGGCCCGGCCGGTCATGAGTGCGCGGGAGTTTACCGCCGCCACGACGCAGCCCTCTCCAGGCAAACGAGGCGGGCAACCTCGGCTGCCGGATCCCCGCACCTTGATCTGCGAAGGCACGATCGCTTTTCAACAAGTGTCGTTTGCCTACCAGAAATCCCGCCCTGTGCTTGAGGAAGTCAGCTTCCAGATCACGCCCGGACAGACGGTGGCGATTATCGGGCCGGGCGGGGCCGGCAAGACCACCTTGCTCCAGCTGTTGCCGCGGTTCTTTGACCCCACCGCCGGAGCCATCCTGCTTGAAGGCGCCGATCTGCGCGAACTGCGTCTGCGCGAACTGCGGCGCCAGATCGCGTTCGTGCTGCAGGAGCCAATTGTGTTGCCGGCCAGCCTGGCCGAAAATATCGCCTACGGCAAACCCCGGGCCAGTCGCCGCGAGATCGAAGAGGCGGCGCGCGCCGCGCATGCGGATAAGTTCATCGAGAAACTTCCCAACGCCTACAACACCATCATTGGGGAGGGCGCCACCCGCTTAAACGCGGGCGAACGCCAACGGGTGAACCTCGCGCGCGCGTTTCTCAAAGATGCCCCGCTCCTCTTGCTCGACGAACCAGCTGGGGCCGTGGATGCGGAACCGGACGCGCTGCTGGTCGCGGCGCTGGCCAATCTCACCGCTGGACGCACCACGTTAATCGCCGCGCGCAGGCTCGAAACGATCCGGCGCGCTGACAAAATTCTGGTGCTTCGCGATGGGAGGTTGGTGGACGCGGGCACGCCTGTCGAACTGGCCTCCAAGCCGGGCTATTACTCGCAGATGCTGCTGGAAACCCAGCACTAACGCTGGCTCTTGTCGCGGCGCCGGTCCATCGCTATCGTCGGTGGTTCATGCATCGCCGCCGCCGCCGCCGTTTGTCTGGATTTCCTGGAATTGTGTTGCTGGTTTTGATCCCATGTGGCTTGGCCGCGGCCGTGAGCGATCTGGACTTCCAGCAACCGCCGCACGATTACTGGACGCGCCCGCTGCATGATCCTGTCACTCAGTTGAAGACCGATCTGGAGAGCGGCCGGCTTGCCCTGGATCGAAGCACTGAACGGGCTTTTCTCCTCAGTCTCCTGCAGGCATTGCGGATCCCGGCGTCCTCGCAAATCCTGGTCTTTTCCACCACCAGCCTGCAGTTGCGTCTCATCTCTCCCTCCAACCCGCGCGCGCTTTATTTTAACGACGAAGTGTATGTGGGCTTCATCCCGGGCGGCCGAGTCGAAGTCGTGTCGCTCGATCCCGAGTTGGGCGGGGTGTTTTACATTTTCGACATCCCTCGCGGCGCAGAATCCATTCGGCTCGACCGTTCCGACCGGTGCATGAATTGCCATGCCGGTGAAGATACCGACGAGGTTCCCGGCTTGGTGCTTCGCTCGGTGCTGCCCGGTCCTTCCGGCGGCAGTATCCGGGCCTTTCGGGGAAGCCGGACGGGCCACGGCGTCCCATTCCAGGAGCGATTCGGAGGTTGGTTCGTCACGGGCCAAGGGTCCCTGACCAATCATTGGGGCAATCAGATCGGACACTACACGCCCAATGGGCCCAGCCGCCGTTTCGTAGAGCCTGGCAGCACCTTCGACTTTGCGCGTTACGCAGCCCCAACCAGCGATGTCCTTCCCCATCTGCTCCATGAGCATCAGGTGGGCTTCCTGAATCGCATCATTCATGCGGCCTACCGCGCCCGCGCCTGCCTGCATGAGGGGATGGGCAAACTGCTGCCTGAGCATGAGCAAATCCTCGATCAACACGCCGAGAGCATCGTCCGTTATTTGCTGTTTGCGGACGAAATTGCTTTGCCGACCGGCGGGGTGAGCGGGGATCCACTTTTCAAGAAGGATTTCCTGGCGCAAAAGCGAACCGCCGGGGCCGGGGATTCACTGCGGGATTTTGATTTGGAAACACGCCTGTTCCGTTATCGCTGCAGCTACATGATCTATGCGGCGCCGTTTGGGCACCTGCCAGATGTCGTTAAGAGCCGTGTTTATGCCGGGCTGAAGACAGCCCTGAGTGATGCGCCCGCCGGGGCGGCCTATGCCTATCTGCCTGGGCCTGAAAAGCGCGCCATTCAACGGATTCTCCGCGAAACGTTGCCGGATCTCCCCCAAGGGTGGTGAAGCCCAATCGGTCCTGCCACTGGACCGCCGGTGGCCCGCAGCGATTTGCTTCGCACAGAAAGCGTTGAGATTTCTCCAACACGCTTACCGCCCCAGGAGGCGCAATAAACACTTGTCAAACCGCGCTTGGCTGATAGGTTCTGCGCTCCTTTTGCTATGAAAGCTGACATCCATCCAAAGTATCAGGAAGCCGAAATCCGGTGCGCTTGCGGCAACGTGATTAAAACGCGCTCCACCAAGCCCGTGATCGTAGTTGGGATCTGTAATGCCTGCCACCCTTTCTACACCGGCCAGCAAAAATTCGTGGATACAGCCGGGCGCGTCGACAAATTCCAGCAACGGATGGCCAAAACCCAGGCCGCCCAGGCCGCCCAAGCCGCCGCGGCCTCCAAGAAGAAAAAAGCTTAGCGCTGATTTGCACCCCCGCCCGCCCGGGTCTCCGACTCTCGCGGGCGGATTCTTTTTATCGAACGATGTCTGTCGGCCATCCTGGCTCCGCCTCACTTCCGTCGGAGAATTCGAACGGGCGAAGGCTCGAAACCTGAACTGGCGACACTGCCAAGCAATACCCCATGGACCTGCGTCCTTGTCTTGAAAAATTCTCCAGCCGCCTGGCTGAAGTCGAGTCGGCCTTGAGCGATCCGGCCGTCTTCGACCACAAAGCCCGCGCGCAGGAATTGGGCCGGGAACATTCCCGACTGCGGGACTTGGTGGCCACCGGGGCGGCCTATTTAAAAGCTCTGGGCGACCTGGCGGACAACCAAGCCCTGCTCAAAAGCGAGCCGGCTGGTTCGGAGATGGCGCTGCTGGCCCAGGAAGAAATCGCGCGCTTGGAAAAAGAGCAGCACCGCTTGGCGCAGGAAGTTCAACGCGGCTTGCTCCCGCCCGACCCGGCCGATTCGCGCAACACCATTTTTGAGATCCGCGCCGGGGCCGGTGGATCGGAATCCGCCTTATTCGGAGCGGACCTGTTTCGAATGTACACCCGTTACGCCGAAGCCCAGGGCTGGAAAGTCGAGACGCTGGACTCGAGTCCTTCGGATTTGGGAGGGTTCAAAGAGATCATCTTTAGTGTCAGCGGCCAGGACGTCTACAAGCGGCTTAAATACGAGAGCGGCGTGCATCGGGTCCAACGTGTGCCCGCCACCGAAGCGCAGGGCCGGGTGCATACCAGCACCGCCACCGTGGCGGTGTTGCCCGAGGCGGAGGAAGTGGACATCGAAATCGATCCCGAAGAGCTGGAGATCAGTCGTTGTCGCGCCTCCGGACCGGGCGGCCAGGGCGTTAATACCACCGATTCCGCAGTGCAGATCCTGCATAAACCCACCGGAATGATCGTCCGCTGCGCCGACGAACGTTCTCAACAGAAGAACAAAGCCAAAGCGCTGCGCGTGCTGCGTTCACGGTTGCTCGACGCGAAGGTCGCCGAGGAAAAAGCCCGCTACGACAGCCAGCGCAAATCCCAAGTCGGCACCGGCGAACGCAGCGAAAAAATCCGCACCTACAACTTTCCGCAGAACCGCGTCACGGATCATCGGATTGAACTGACCCTCTATAACCTGCAGACCTTCATCGAAGGCCAAATGGACCCGCTGATCGAACCGCTCATGGCCCACGAATTGGAAGAGAAACTGAAGGCCTTGCAAATGTCATGAGCACCATTCAAGGCCTGATTTTCGACTGCGACGGCACGCTGGCTGACACCATGCCGCTGCATTGGCTAGCCTGGAGCAAAGTCACTGCCCGGCATGGCATTCATTTCACCGAAGAACGTTTCTACGAGTTGGGCGGCGTTCCATCCCGGGATATTCTGGCCATGTTGCAGGTCGAGCAAGGCCTGTCGATTGACCCCCTGGCCATCGCCAAGGAAAAGGAACACGCTTACCTCGAATTGATGCATCAAGTCGGTCCGGTCGAGGAAGTCGTCGCCATTGCCCGCCAACACGAACGCCTCCTCCCCATGGCGGTCGCTTCTGGCGGCCTCAAGCCGGTCATCGAACAAGTGCTCGTGCACATCGGCATCCGCCATCTCTTTCAGGCCATCGTCACCAGCGAAGAAGTCGCCCGCCAGAAACCGGCTCCTGACATTTTCCTGGAGGCGGCCCGGCGGCTGGACGTGGATCCGCGCCGCTGTCGAGCTTTCGAGGATACCGACTTGGGCCTGAGCGCCATCCGCGCCGCCGGTATGGATGCGGTTGATGTCCGGCTGCTGCGCTCCCGCGGACGCATTTAGAACCTGGAGTGCGTGAATGCGCACCGGCTGGGCGTATCCAGGCACTGCCCCTCTGGGGGAGAGGATACAAAGGTGTAGCGGCGGTCTATGACCGCCGACAAACTCCAGTTGGTAAGAGTTTCATACCGCCCGAGGCCGGGACAGCCCGGAGGGCTGCCAGACGGTAGCCGGGGGTCGCAGCGTAGCGGAGACCCCCGGAACAGTGATTGAAATCAAGTTGCACCCTGGAAGGGTGCCAGAGCAGGGCTGGCACAATTTCTGTGCACCCCACAGAGCGACTAGCCTTTCATCGATTTTTGCAAGAAATCGTCCCCTCCGTGCGTGTAGTGATTGAGATCTAGAACGAAAGGATTCAATGGGCTCCACTTACTACAGCCTTCACTACCACTGGGTTTGTTCGACCAAACACCGTAGACCTCTACTCCGGGCCGAGTGGCGCTTGCGCTTTCACCAATACCTCGGTGGAACCATCCGAGGTCTGGAGGGCGTGCCCCTCAAGGTCGGAGGCGTCGAGGATCATGTTCATCTGCTCATCGGACTCAAGCCGGTCCATCGCATTTCGGACTTCGTTCGAGAGCTCAAGAAAGCGGGGTCGGCTTGGATCACACAAGTCCCGGGGGAGCCGTTTCACTGGCAGGACGGCTATTCGATCTTTTCGGTAAGCGCCGGGGCGCTCGATGAAGTGGCCAACTACATCGAGCGACAGGAAGAACATCATCGCAAGGAGAGCTTCGAAGACGAACTGAAGCGGCTGTTGGAAGAGCATGGGATCCGGTACGACCCCCAATATCTGCTCTGATTTGAGAAACGGGGAGGTGTGTCGAGCGCCCGCCTGCCCACGAAGTCTTCTGGCACCCTTCCAGGGTGCAATCTTCTTCAATCATCATCCGGGGGTCTCCGCTGCGCTACGACCCCCGGCTACCGTCTGGCAGCCCGCTGGGCTGTCCCGCCAGTCGGGCGGGATGGAACTCGTAATCAAGAAGGAGCGTGGCCGCCACGAAAAAATGTCCAAACTCCAGACGGCGGTCATAGACCGCCGCTACAGTTGATGCATCGAGCGCATTGCTGGGCTTTTTGCTTGTCTACCGTGGTCTGCTGCCGCATTGTCCCAACGAATCCAGTGTCTTTATGACGACTCGCCTTCTTGTTGTATTGGCCGTGACCGGTTGTCTTCTCTCCACGTCGTCAGCACCGGCTGCCGACTCTTTCACAGGCCCGCTTTCCCTGACTGTGGGAACCAACTCCGATAAAACGGTGAGTTGGCCGCGGCCGTCCATTCCTGCTCTGAACCTCAACAGGCTTTCGGTGGGAGTCAACGTGACGAATCTCATCGACATCCTCCCCGACAACATTCAGATCACGGCGGCGGGTTACAGTTGGGGAACCAGCAACACTCAGCCCAACCTTTTTTTCCGACTCACCCAGGCCCAGTTGAGCAGCAACGAGTTGCTCAGCGCCAATGTTCTGAACCGCTTGGCTTACGGCCCTACCCCGGACGAACTGGCTCGCGTGCAACTGATCGGGCCCCAGGCCTACATCGATGAGCAACTGGCGATGGAATCCATCGCCCCCGCCAATCCTCTGGAAGCCATCATCACCGTCAGAACCAACTCGGTGAGCTTCGACGCGACGACCAATTGGACCAGCCTCTCGGTCACCGGCAGTGTCAGCAGCTCGACGCTCTATATGTATCTGCGGGGCGCGGGCGATCTTTATTTGGATAACGTGCAACTCCGCACCATCGATACAGTCGTCAGCACCAACGTCGTCGTCACGACCAACACCTTGGGCGTGGTGGAAACGAACACGGTGGTGATGACGAACACCACCCTCAGTCCCAATGTTTTGGTTAATGGCAACTTCGAAGCGCCGCTGGCCAGCGGTTGGACCGTTTCCAGCATCCTGGCCGGGTCGAGCTTGAGCACGACCATCAAAAGCGAAGGAGCCGCCGGCTTGCATATGGTCTCCTCCGGCGTGGGCACCACCCAGGATTCCTCGATTTGGCAGACCATCACGCCCGCCTTGGTCAACGGCCGTCGTTGTGTGTTGAGTTTTGAGTACCTGCCCAATCCCAAATCGAGTCTTCTGACCATCCGCCTGTCCGGCAGCGGCGTCATTATCTCCGGCAAGGACGCCTTGCCGCCTCCGGAATGGATTTATGTGACGGCGACCGGTCCGCTCTCTTCCGCCAACAAGAACCTGTATGCGTATCTCTCCGGAGCGGGAGAAGGGTGGATCGACGACATTCGGCTGGTGGCGGGCAAGGTTCCGAACGTGGGGCCCAATTTGCTCGTCAACGGCGATTTCGAACAACCGCTGGGCACCGAATGGCAGGCGTCCCCAGATTTCGCCGGTTCTTCTATAGATAATAGCGTGGCTCACTCAGGCGGAGGCAGCCTCCATCTGGTGGCCACAGGCGCCGGCGCGGGCAGCGGCGACGCCGTCTTCCAGACCATTCCTTCCCTGGTCAACCTATCGACGTACACGGTCAGCTATTGGTATCGGCCGTCGCCGCAAAACCGGCAACTGACGGTGCGTTTGTCGGGCAGCGTGCTGTTGAGTAATCCTGATACGTCGGCGGGTGTCTTGCGTTCCCGCTTGGACGCCGCCAACTGGGGAGTGACGCTGGACGAAATGCGGCGTTGGTATTGCCAGAACGCCGCAGGTTCGCCGGCGCAGTTGCTTGAGGTCCTGACCCAATTCTTTGAAAACCATTTCGTGACCTATCATTCCAAGACCATGGATTATCTGGATGCCTACTACGATGGCGGCATCCTGGACCGGATCGCCACCGATCTGGAGTATCGCGAGGTCTCGCGCTGGCGGGGGGCCCTGCTCAATCCGAATTGTACTTTCTACGATCTGCTCAAAATCCATGCCGAGAGCCCCGCCGAGATCATCTACTTGGACACCGTGGTCAGCCGCGGCGATGGCGCCCGCATCGCCAACGAAAATTACGCACGCGAACTGCTCGAGCTCTTTACCATGGGCGTGGATAACGGCTACGACCAGAATGACATCGTGCACATGTCGCGGGCCTGGACCGGATGGACGGTGGACCTCGTCGACCGCGCCAACATCAATAACCCGTTGGCCCCGCGTTCGACGCAGTATGGCCAGTATCCCGGCGTCGGCTTCAATCAAGTCTCCAATATCGTGGGAGTCTGGAGCTTCGTTTACAACACCAACTGGCACGGAACCAATCGGCAACCGATCTTTTCCACCTGGGATCCGAGCAGCCCCGCCACCAACCCCGTCGCCACCGGACCGAAAGTGGTTCCAGGCCGTTTCGGCCCGCCCTGGGCCGGGCGCGCTTATCAGTTGCCCATTCCGCGCCGGACCGGCAACGCCGGGATTAACGATGGCTACGATGTGATCCGGCATCTTTCGGAACAGCCATTCACCGCCGAGTATCTGAGCGTGAAACTGGCCCGGGTCTTTGTGCATGACCAATTCCCGAACCCGACGGCGAATCCCGCGTTGCCCGAGTATGCCTTCTACGATTACACCAACCCTGCGCGCTCAGCGGAAGCGGAGTTGATCCGGCAATGCATCGTGGCCTGGGACACACCCGGACCGGACGGGCGCAAGGGCAACATCCGGTCCGTCTTGCGAACGATCTTTAACTCGGATTTGTTCCGCTCGCACGATGCCTCGCTGCAGAAGGTCAAGACGCCCTTGGAATTTGTGGTCAGCGCCATCCGTTCGATGCGTTCGGCCGCTCCGAATGGCTCCTTCACCGCATTTACCGACGGCAACATCGCCAGCCAGCTCAGTCGCATGGGGGGGATGAGTCTGTTTAACCGCGCTGACCCGGACGGCTATCCTGAGTTCGGCCCGCCCTGGATCAGTGCCGGCACGCTGGCCGAGCGATTGCGTTTCGTGCAAACCCTCTGCATGACCGGCACCCGCCCTAATGATGCCGGGGCCAATACCGTGGATCCGGTGGCGCTCTTGAAGCAGAAGCTTCCGGCCACCGCCTGGAACAACGCCGGGCAGATCGCGGATTATTTCCTGAGCGTCCTCTTTCCCGGAGAAGGCGCCGCCAACCTTGATCTTTACCGCCGCGGCGCGGTGAATTTCCTCAATACGCGAGACGACGGCTCGGTCGCGCCGGCGGCGGAAATGTTCAGCGCCTTGCCCAACAATGCGGGCGCCGGCAGCGTGTATGACACACGCGTCCGCGGCATGGTGGGAATGTTGATGACCTTGCCGCGATTCCAGGAGCAGTAAGCTTATGCAATCTCATTCGTTTAATGTGTTTACCCGGCGATCGTTCCTCGATCGCTCGGTCAAGACCAGCTTGGCCGTGGCATTGTCGACTCTGACCGATATCCCGCTGGTGATGAAACAAGCGCTGGCCGAAGGCAGCATCGGGTTGAACGGGAAGAAGGTGTTGTTCCTCTGGCTGCGCGGCGCTAATGACGGATTGAATTCGCTGGTGCCGATGCTCGACTCCGCCTATGCACCCAATCGCCCAACCCTGGCTATCCCGCCCGATCCTGCCACCAACTACGCCCTGACTGGACCGGCGGATTTTCCCACTGCGGGCGATGCGTCTACCTACGGTGCCTACCCGTTCGGCATCCGCTTGGGCAACGGGTTTGCTGCGCTGCATCCGTCTTTAAAATTTCTGGCGCCCGTTTATAACGCCGGTGATCTGGCTTTGATCCATCGCGTGGCGTACCCGCGCCAGTCCCGGTCCCATTTTGATTCCCAACGTTACTGGGAGAACGGCAGTCCCAATAATAATCTTTCTCAGGATGGGATCTTTTACCGGACCATTCTCGAGTCCGGCCTGGCCAACAGCGCCCCCTTGACTGGTGTTTCCATTCAATCCTCCTTGCCGCTCATCCTGCGTGGTTCCGAGGCGGCGATGACCAACCTGACGGATCCCTTGCGTTATGACCTGCTGGGCATCCCCAACAACGCGGCCGGAAACGCCAAAGCAACCGCGTTCCTCACGCAAGCCAATACCATTCCGTTCCCGCCCAAACAAAGCCGCGGCTTGCTGCAGCTCCAATACGAGAATCTCACCAGCACCTTGAGTATCTTCGCTGGCCTCGACTTTACCGAAACCGGCAACACCTTCCGCGACCCCGAGATCACCGACAGCGACACGGCTTGGGCCGCGGCCAATGGCGGTGAAGGGTACTATCTTTTCCCCACGACCAACGTGAAGAACGGCGGCTGGCGCCGGCCGGACGGCTCGAACGCCGCCAACAAATACGCCGTCAATCCCAACCACCAATCGTTATTCGACCACCTCAAAGCGGCGGCCATCATCCTCAACAAAACCGATGCGATCATCGCCGGCACCGAACTCGGCGGGTTCGACACTCATCAACGGCAGGGTCAGCTCACAGGCAACCACCCGGATCTCAATCGCGCCTTCGGTTGGGCCATCTACGCTTTGCGCAAGTATTTCACCCGCTACGCTGACAAAGCCACCTGGGACAATTTGGTCATTGTCACGCTCACCGAGTTCGGGCGCACCACGGTCGAGAATTCCGACCAAGGCACCGACCATGCCGAGGCTGGGGCCATGTTTGTCGCCGGCGGAAACATCCGCGGCTACGACAACGCCGCCGGCCGGACCGGTGTCTTCAACTGTTCACCCGCCGATAGTCTACCGTGGGTGACGGGCGGGACCGGGACCATGTTCGGCGCCAACGGCCGTTACGTGAAGCGCGCCAGCGATTATCGCCAGGTGCTGGGCGAGATCATCCGCGATCACCTCGGCGCCACCCAAAGCCAACTCAACCGCATCATCCCAGGCTACGCCAATCCCGCCGAACACCTGCTGAGCGGCGGCACATCGATTGATGGCACCCAAATCCGAGGCGAGCTGGGGTTGATCTGAATGCGGAGTGCGGAATGCGGAATGCGGAGTGCCCGGTTCAAGGCCGATGCGCGTCCAAAAAGTTGGAGGTGTTGCTTAGCCCTGTTTCCCGGAAGCCTGCCCTTGCGGTTGCGCCCGTTGGATCGGCAGCCGGACCTTGAAGCGGGTCTCGCCGGGTCGGGATTCGAATTCAATTTCCCCGCCATGCCGGTCTCCCACGATGCGATGGCTGATGATCAAGCCGAGCCCGGTGCCAGTGCCGACCGATTTGGTGGTGAAAAACGGCTCGAACATGCGCGACTGAACGTCGGGCGGAATGCCGGGGCCGTTGTCGACAATTTCGACGACCACTTGGTTGTCCTCCAGGCAGGTGCCGACACAAATCTTGCCGGCGCCATCGACCGCCGTGATGGCGTTATCGATGAGGTTGGTCCAGACCTGATTGAGCTCGCTGCCGTACGCCGGGATGCGCGGAATGGAACGGTCAAACGACCGGACGACCGTCACGTTCTTCAATTTGTGACCCAACATGGTCAAGGTGCTCTCCAGCCCTTCATGGATATCGATTTCCTGCATGGGTGACTGGTCCATGTAAGAGTACGATTTCACGGCCTTAACCAGTTCGGCGATGCGGCTCGTGCTTTGGTCCACCTCGCGAACGAGCAGCTTTAAGTTCAGGCGGGCCTCCACCCATCCGAGCGCATCGGCCTGGCTGTCCGGCGGCAATTGCTGGGCCAACGCGTTCACCCAGGCCGGGTCCAGGCCATAACTGACGAACGTTGGGGCCAGTTCCCATGCCTCGGCCACCCCGAGAGCCTCCAGCTGGTTGGCCACTAATTCCGCCCGGTCGCTGCGCTCCAGGTGGTCCAGCTCGGGAACCGGTCGCTCCGAAGCCTCCTGGGCGGCGTCCATAAGACGTTGCCAATGCTGCGATTCGAGGTTTTTGCTGAGCTGGCAAAGAAAACACTGTACCTTGTCGGTGGTTTCCTGCAGATGCGCGCTGGCGCGGCTGGCGGCCGCGGCCGGATTATTCAATTCGTGCGCCAACCCGGCTGCCATGGTGCCGAGCGAAACCAGCTTCTCACGCTGTTGCGAGAAGCCTTCGATGTTGCGCATCTTGTTGGCGGCCATCTGAAAGATCTGTCGGGCCACCGAACGGCACGTGCTTAACATGCGCCAGAAATCTTCCTCGCCGAGCCGGAACAATTTGACAGGTTTGGCGACGCGCGCCGTGGAAAGCCACGGAATGCCCAGCAGAAGCATGGTCTCGCCCGTGTAAAACCCGGGCTTGATCGTGCCCATGAGGATGGTTTGACGATCGTAAGTCCGCGTCAGCCGAATTTCCCCTTCGAGAACCACGAAGAAATGCAGCGCCGCTTGCCCTTCGGAGACCAGCACGGTGCCGGGGGACACCTGAATCACTTCGCCCGGCTCGATGCAACCCAGTTGCCCATCCTCCAGGCTCGAAAACAACGGCATCGCGCGGACCTGCTGCAGCTCGGTTGAGGTCATGCTCATAAGAGGCCCAGATACTGATGCACGAGTTTTACCGCCATCGCCCCTTCCCCCACTCCCGAAGTGACGCCTTTGGCGGACCGATGGCGCACATCGCCCGCGACAAAGATTCCCGGAACACTGGTTTCCAGATAGAACGGGTCGCGATCCACGGTCCAGCCTTTGGGCCGCTTGCCGTCCAGCATCAGATGCTGGCCGGAAATGACGTAGCCTTGGGCATCGCGCTCGACCAACCCGGCGAGCCAATCGGTCTGAGGAACGGCGCCCGCGTAGATCAAGAGCGCGCCCGCGGTGACAACTTCTGTGGTGTCGGCTTTGGTGTTCTGAATCGTCAGCCGTTCACAATGATCCACGCCTTCCACCGCGATGACCTGCGAGTTGAGTTTCACTTCGATATTCTTGGTGGCGGCGATCTGGTCCTCCAAGTACTGGGACATCGTGTCCGCCAAGGCCGGCCCGCGCACCAGCATCGTCACCTGCCGGGCGAACCTGGAAAAATACATGGCCGCCTGCCCGGCTGAGTTGGCCCCGCCGACGATGTGGACCTGGCCGTCCCGATAAGAGAAGGCCTCCGACATCGGCGCATAATAATACACACCCGCGCCGGTCAACCGCTCCAAGCCGGGCACGTCCAGTTTTCGGAAGGCAATGCCCGTGGCGATGAGCAGCGCCCGGCAGCCCAACTCCGCGCCATCGGCCAGGGTCAGCACACGACTGGAACCCTCCAAGCGCACGTTGGCGACCTCCTGGGGCGTCAGGATCTCAACTCCAAACCGCCGCGCTTGGGCCACGGCACGCCGGGCCAGATCGGCGCCACTCAGGCCCACCGGAAAACCCAGATAGTTCTCGATGCGAGAACTGCGGCCGGCCTGGCCGCCGGGGGCTTCCCGCTCAATCAGCAGGGTGTGCAGTCCATCGGCCGCTCCATACACGGCGGCGGCCAGTCCGGCCGGACCCGCGCCCACCACCACCAGATCGTAAAACGGAGACTCCGCCTTGGTTTTCAGGCCCAACTTTTTGGCGATGGCAGAAGGCGGCGGGCTGCTTAAGAACGAACCGTCGGGAAATAACGCCACGGGCAACGCGGCGGCTTGGGCTCCGGCTGTCGCCAGGAGCTGTCTGGCTTCCTCGTCGGTTTCCACATTGAGCCATTGGTGAGGCACAAAGTTGCGCCCAAGAAAGTCACGGATCTCACTGGATTGCGGCGACCATTGATGACCAATCACACGCACCCCCTCAAAAGCGGGACGATAAGAAGCCTGCCAATCATCGAGCATGTCGTCGACCACTCCGTAGAGGCGTTCCTCCGGCGGGTCCCACGGTTTCATCAGGTAATGGTCGATGTGCACACTGTTAATGGCGCGGATCGCGGCATCCGTATCCGCGTAAGCGGTCAGCAGCGCCCGTTTCGCGTCGGGGTAAAGTTCAATTGCCTTCTCCAGGAACTCCACGCCGGACATGCGCGGCATCCGTTGATCGACCAGAAAAAGGGCCACCGACTCGTTTCTTAGCTTCAATTGCCTGGTCGCGTCCAGAGCAGAGGGGCCTGAATCGGCCGAGATCACCCGGTAACGATCCCCATAATGGCGACGCAAATCGCGTTCGACCGCGCGCAGCACGTCGGGATCGTCGTCCACCGTCCAAATCACTGGTTTCGCCATAGTGTTAGTGCTTCGTTAGACTCGTGCCACGAAAGTCAATTGTTTCGCGTTGGCGTTGGCGTTGGCCACATTAATCCCAACGCGCGCGTTGTCCATACTCTGTACTCTTTAATGACGCTCCCCGATCGAATTTTGAAAGCCCAAAGGCGTCCTGCCCCATCCAATGCGGGTCAGGTTCGATCTCTACTCTGTGCCGTCGGGATTTTAGGCAAAGGCCGAGACGCCGCCGGTTTGTCCCACGGTTTGGTTCCTGGGTCGCGGCATCTTTCTGCCAGCCATCTTTCTGCCCTTTCCGCATTCGGCATTCCGCACTCCGAAGTTCCCAAATAGGAGGACAGGTCCTGGGTTGATACTGCGATGATCAACCGATCAAAGATCCAGCCGAACGCCCCCAGAACTTTCCCTGACCAACTGGCTGCCCCATTCGGCGAAGGAACGGTCGACGGAGTTCTGACCCATTGGAGTTTGGCCGCCCAAGGCACGCGGTGCCCGAACTCACCCGTAAGTCCATGTTCACCCTTTGCAAAGTGTGAACCGAGGTTTATCCATCTACCCATGAACCTTTCCTGTCTCGTAGCAGCCGACGTCAGGAGGCTCACTCTACCCCAACGCGTTCGTCGGAAAAAAGATCAGAGCCTCGTTACCTCGGCTGCTACGTCAGATTGGTGGGTTCATGGTCCCAATGCGTG
>DATLUX010000012.1:0-10549 GCA_035577805.1 Verrucomicrobiia bacterium | reverse complement strand
GAAACGGCGTCCGCGATAACCGATTCGTTCTTGCAGATAAAACACCGGGCCGGGCGACACGATGAAGATGAGCAAGGCGATCCCGGACATGAGCGGGATCAGAATCGGCAAGGCCAGGATGATACACCCAAGATCGAGTGTTCTTTTCCACAACGGATGTTTGTCCCCTTGCGGAGTCGGTTGGAAAACCTCCTGGACATCCTCAGGTTGCAGTGGTGCGCCTTGTCTTGTTTCTGTCGTCTCTGAAGTTAGGGCGGACCGTTTGGAGGCACGAGGGACTCCGAGTCCAGGCACGTTCTTCTTAGGCATACGCAACGCAAGGAATGCGATCATGGGCGGCCTTTTAGCGTTTACTGTGCCACGCCCCCATGACGCGGTTTGGAGCCGTATTCTGGGGCGAAAACGTTGCTGCAACGAGGCGGGTGCATGCAGTGTGCAAAATTTCGGGAGACGCATCCGGGCATTTGGCAGGGCGCGTCGCAAATCGCAGATGCGTGCCGAAGCGGCTTGCACGAAAGAGATCTGGCGCCTGGCAAAACCGGAAGCGCAGCGCTCGCGCTGCGTGTTATTCCGTGGCGGCGCAGCCGGGTCGATTGGTGTTTATTTGCGTTTGCGCACGGCGCTCATCGCGTCTGCGGCGTCGCTGCCCATCCAGAATTCTCCGGCGGGTACGAAGACCATGCCTGGGGGAGGGGGTTCGTATTCCTGCGCGCAGAGCCTGGCTTGCTGCAGTTTGGTCCAGGCCGACATGGCAAGAAGGCCCAGACCGGGCAGCATGCAGGCGCCGGCCATCCAGAACAGAAGCCGCCGGTTCAGCGATCCGCACAGGACTCCGCGGGCACGACTGGCACGGTCACGGGCATCATTCATTCTTCGAGGTAAGTCGTCGCACAGACGCTGGACCTTTCATGCCCATGCTGATCGCCGGATGGTCGATGGCGCATCCGAGCGGTGGTGGGCGCGTGGCGGTTAGCCTGGCCCTTTCAGAACGGCGAGGAACTGCTTCATCGCGGGGGAGAGGACCTTGTTTTTCTTATGGATGGCAGCCAGAGGGCGGAAGAACTCCTGGTCTTCGATCTTGATCTCGACCAAGGTCTGTTTGGCGACCTCTTGCGTGATGGTGCCGTGAGGCACGATGGCGATGCCGGCATTGATCTCGACGGCGCGTTTTACGGTTTCGATGTTGTCGAATTCCATCACATGACTGACGGTGACGTCGCCTTCCTTGAGGATTTTATCGATCGCCCGGCGAGTTGGGATATCCGGTTCGAAGCCGATGAATTTCTGTCCGGCGATGTCTTTGAGGCGCGCTGTTTTGGACTTGCCCAGGGCATGCTCCGGATGACAGATGAGCACCATCATATCCTTGCGGAGGGGGACGATCTCGAGTTTGGCATCGCGGATGGGGTAGGCGACGAGGCCGAGGTCAACGACGTTGCCGAGGACATCTTCGTAAACCTGATTGGAGCGCCGATATTCCACGTGCACATGGACGGTCGGATAACTTTTCAGGAATTTTTTCAGGTAAGGAGGCAGATCGTGCAGGCCGATGCTGTAAATGGTGGCCACGCGAATGGTGCCGGAAATGATGTCTTTGATCTCCTGTAGCTTGCTGAAGAGCGAATCGTAAGTCTGGATGATCTGCTTGCTGTAATCGTAAAGCACCTGGCCCTCGCGGGTGAGCCGGAACTTTTTCTTGCTGCGCTCGATGAGCAACGACTTGAACTGGCGTTCGAGCGAACTGATTTGTTGGCTGACCGCCGATTGGGTCACGTGATTGATTTGGGCGGCCTTGGTGAAACTTTCGGTTTCGGTGAGGTCGCAAAAGACCTTCAAGCTTTCGATTTGCATGGTAACCCGGGGCGGGCGGTTTTGCCCGGCGGCCCTAATGCAAACGTAACGTGACCGGAATGTTCAAGGAAAATTAATGACACCACCTTAATTAGTGGAAGTGAAAATAACATATGTATCTGCCTAAACAGCAACGCCCGTGAACAGGTCGCGCGTCGCCGCGGGTTATGGCGCGCCGTCGACGATCTGGCAAACGATCGGTTCGAGCGTCCGGCCGGTCTGCTCCCGATAATTGTCCGCCATGCTTCGGCAGAAGGCCTGCAGCTGATCGCGCGCGACCAAATTGATGGTGGCGCCGCCGAAGCCGCCTCCCGTGAGCCGGGCGCCGAGGCAAGCGGAGTGCTGTCGAGCGAATTGGACGAGGAGATCCAGTTCGGGGATGCTGTTATGGAAATGGTCCCGAGAACTTTCGTGACTTTGAAACATGTATTGGCCGAACTGGGCGAGATCTCCGTCGCGCAAGGCGCGGGCGCCAAAGATGACGCGCTGCACTTCGCCGCAGATGTGATAGGCGCATTGGAATTGGCGTTCAGTAAGTTTTTGGCGACTTGCATTCAGCAGCGGCAGATCGACTGAGCGTAGCGATTTGGCGCCGAGGGCGCGGGCGGCGTCTTCGCACTGTTCGCGCAGAGCGTTGTATTCCCCGCCAGTGAGAGCGTGCTTCACGCCGGTGTCGCAAACAACGATCGCGACCTCGCCAATCAGCGGGACGTGCTCGACCGACAAGGATTGGCAATCGATCTCGATCGCGTGCCACGCCTTGCCAAAGAGCGACGAAAGAGGATCGAGCAGACCGCAGCGAACGCCGACGTAGTTGCTTTCGGCTTGTTGGACGACTTTGGCGAGCTCGATTTTCTCCGCCCGAGTCAGGGGTGGGAGCGATCCATCCCCGCAGCGTGGAGGGGGAGGCCCCAAGCCGGCGACGGTAAGGCTGTAGGGAAAAAGCTGGCGGACGGCCAGGGCGGTTGCGACCTCGAGGGCGGCGGAACTGCTCAGGCCTGCTCCCGCCGGGATGGTGCTATGGATGGCCGCGCTGAACCCGGTGAAATGAACGCCGCGGCGGCGGAGTTCCCGCAGTACGCCGTGAACGTAGTCGGCCCAGGGCGCGGCTGGATCGCGGGTGATGTCATGGGCGGAACATTTGGCGACGCCGGCGAAAGCCGATGACACCAATTCGATCCGGCCATCGCGCCGTGGGGCGACGGCGAGAAAGATCTCGCGGTCGATGGCCAGGGCCAGCACGAGGCCCTGATTGTAGTCGGTGTGGTTACCGAGCAATTCGAGGCGGCCGGGAGCGCGGAGGCGGTGGATTGGCGGTTGTTGAAACGATTTTTGGAAGAGCTGATCGACTTCGCGCATGCCGGACGGAGCTTGGGTGGTCTGGCTTTTCCTCAGCACGCCAGGGTGCAACTCACGCCAATCGATCGAAGGCGGAGGCCAACTCAAAATCTTTGACGGTCAAGCCTCCTTCGTCGTGAGTGGTGAGAACCAGCGTGACTTTGTTCCAGCGTATATCAATGTCCGGGTGGTGCCAGGCTTTCTCGGCCTGACGCGCCACCTTGTCCACAAAACGGACGGCGACTGGAAAATCCTTGAACTCGAACGTCCGCTGGATGGTTTTCCCTCGCCTGGCCCATTTGGGGACGTGGCCCATGGCGGTTCGGATTTGGGTGGCGGTGAGCTTCGGCATGGACCGATTCTCGCAGGAGCAGACCGTGTGGTCACGGGAAAAGCTGTTGGGGCTGTCTGTGACCTCCTACCCATTTAGGCGGCTCGGTGCTGGAGCGGTGGGCGACTGACGCCCTTCTGATCCGGTTTCTTGTACGCGGCGATCATAGACCGCCCGTACAGTTTGCCCCTACCAGTTATCACCTGTTTGGCCGGGTGGGGCGCAAAAGTTCATTGCGTCTGCGATGCGGGATCCGTTTTACTTTCGCGATACCAACCCAGGTAATCGATGGCGGCTAGAAGAAAGCGACCGAACAATCCCGTTGGAGGCGCGGTTTCGGCGCCTCGGTTATGGGGCGCGCGCTTGTTGATCGGGGTGGCGCTGGGGGTTTCCGGGTACTTGGCTTATGTGTCCCTGACGCAGGGCACGGTGGCGGGGTGCGGGCCGGAGTCCGGGTGTAGCACGGTGCTGCAGAGTCGTTGGGGGCGCTGGTTTGGCCTCCCGGTGAGCTTATTCGCCTTGGGGGTTGATACGGCAATTCTGGGAGCAAGTTTTCGGCTCGGGCCGGGTGCCCCCCCGGCGTTACAACGGCGGGCGTGGGGATGGATTACTCCGTTGGCGATGCTGGTGGCAGGAGCGGCGATTTGGTTTGTGGCGCTGCAGTTATTGGTCGTGCGCGCCATCTGTCCGTATTGCATGGTAGCGCACCTGTGCGGGTTGGGAGCAGCCATTCTGTTGCTCATAACGGCCGGGCGCGGTAGCGGCGGGGCGTCGGAGAGGGAGCGACCCGATTTGCTTCCGCCGTCGCAGTTCCGAAGAGCGTGGGCGTTGGCGGGGGTCGGATTTGCCATGCTGGTGTTGGGGCAAGCCGTGCCGCCGCCGCCGAAAACTTTCGCGGTCACTCCGATGGAGAAGTTCACCAACGATTTCCGGGCTGCCACGAAGGCATCGCGGACGGCTTTGTCGAATTCCGCGACGGCGCTGAAGGGTTCGCAGGTGAACACGGGTTCGGAGGGGATGGCGTTTAACATGGTGTCGAACTCGACGAAAGTGGAGCCGGCAAAGGCTGTGGCATCTTCGGCAGTGCCGTCAGCAATGGCGCCGGCGGGGTCCACGGCGGCTCCGCCGATTCTGGCCAAGAGTAAGGGTGCGCGGCGGCTTTTCCCGGTGTATGGCGGGCGATTTCAGGTTGATTTGTTTCAAGTACCGGCGCTGGGCGCGTGGACGAATCCACACGCGATGGCGATTTTGTTCGATTATACGTGTCACCATTGCCGGGCGATGCATCCGCTCCTGGTGGAGTTACAACGAACCTTCAGCAATCAGTTGGTGATTGCCTGTCTGCCGATGCCATTGGAGCCCGGGTGCAATTGGACGGTGACACGCCATTCTTCGCAGCACACCAATGCCTGCGAGTATGCGCGTTTGGGGCTGGGGCTTTGGCGGGTGAACGCGGCCAAATTCCGGATTTACGAGGATTGGGTGATGGAAGGCGAAGAGAGTCCGCCGCCGTTGGAGTTGGCGCGGCAAAAGGCGATCGATTTGGTGGGCGAGGCGGCGCTGCAACAGGCGGTCCGGGATCCGTGGGTGGAGCAGCAGTTGCGGCAGGATGTGGCCATCTATGAGGTGGCGTATCAGCAGCGTCAGGGGCAGATGCCTCAAATGATCATCGGGCCGAATATCGCGGTGGGAAGTTATCCGCGCGAGGAACTGTTTAAAATAGTGGAGAGCACCTTCGGCCTGAAAGCGGGGCCCTGAATTGCTATGAGCAGATTAAGCAACTGGTTGAGAATTGGGATCGGGATCGCCGTGATGCTGCCGGGGTTGAGGGGGGGACGGCTTTGGGCAGAGGACCTGGGTGAAGCGATTCGCAGCCGTGTCCAACGCGAGTATGCGTCCCTGGAAATGTTGTACAAGGATCTGCACACTCATCCAGAGCTATCGTTTCGGGAGGAGAAAACTGCAGCAAAGGTAGCGATGGAGCTGCGCCGGGCGGGAGTGGAAACGACCACCGGCGTGGGAGGTCACGGTTTGGTGGGCGTATTGGCCAATGGCAAGGGGCCGACGATCCTGGTGCGCACCGATCTGGACGCGTTGCCGGTTCAGGAGCAGACGGGCTTGCCCTACGCCAGTCATGTTCGGGCGACCAACGATTTGGGGGTCGAAGTAGACGTGATGCATGCCTGTGGTCATGACGCGCATATGACATGCCTGGTGGGGACGGCCCGATTATTGGCCCAGCTCAAGGATCACTGGAGCGGCACAGTGGTGTTCATTGGCCAACCGGCGGAGGAACGGGGCAAAGGCGCGCGCAGCATGCTAAAAGACGGATTGTTCACGCGGTTTCCCAAGCCGGATTATTGTCTGGCGCTGCATGTGAGCTCGGACTTGCCGGCCGGGGCCGTCGGTGTGGTGGAAGGTTATGCGATGGCGAATGTCGACACGATAGACATCACGATTCGCGGTCAGGGCGGGCACGGGGCCTGGCCGCATAAGACCAAGGATCCCATTGTCCTGGCCGCGCAAACGGTGTTGGCGCTGCAAACCATCGCCAGCCGGGAGACCGACCCGCTCGAGTCCGTCGTGGTGACGGTGGGCTCCATTCACGGCGGCACCAAGCACAACATCATTCCTGATGAAGTGAAGCTGCAATTAACGGTGCGTTCCTTCACGGAGGAAGTGCGCGCGCACACGTTGGAAGGCATCCGCCGCATCGTGCGCGGCCAGGCGTTGTCGGCCGGCATTCCGGAAGAGCGCCTCCCGATCATCAAACAAGCCGAGGATGAATTCACGCCGGCCACATTTAATCAGCCTGAATTCGCGCGGCGTGTTGCCCAGGCGTTGCGCGGGCTGCTTGGCGACAGCCGCGTCATTTCACGCCGACCAGCCATGGGCGGAGAAGATTTTAGCGAATACGGGCGCACGGCGGATAAGATTCCCATCTGCATGTTTTGGCTGGGCTCGGTGGAGCCCGAACGGGTGGCGGAGAGCGAGCGAACCGGCCAACCGTTGCCGGCGCTGCATTCCAGTCTTTATCGGCCGGTGCCCGAGCCGACGATCAAGACCGGGGTCAGCGCGATGACCGCGGCGGTGCTTGATCTGGTGGGACGCAAGTAAGCCGATGGACGCTGCGCCGCGAAGTCCAGGGCGACCATGGTTGCCATAGCGTCTGCCAAGGAGCGCTGGGCGGTGCTCGCGTTGTTCGGAGGAGCCACGGGCATCGGGTTTGCCCCCATTTGCGTGCGTTTAAGCGAGACCGGGCCTGCGGCCACGGCTTTCTTCCGGTTGTTGCTGGCGTTGCCCTTTATCTGGGCGTGGATGGCGGTGGCGGCTCGAGGTTCAAAGGTGGCTCAACCACGCCAGCCACGCAGGACCCGGGAGTTTGCCGGGTTTGTGTTGGCGGGCCTCTTGTTTACAGCCGATCTATCAATTTGGCACTGGTCGCTGCGGTTTACCACGGTCACCAACTCGACGTTGCTCACCAATCTGGCGCCATTGCTGGTGACCGGCGG
The DNA here is from genome assembly GCA_035577805.1 of Verrucomicrobiia bacterium. Classification (GTDB taxonomy): domain Bacteria; phylum Verrucomicrobiota; class Verrucomicrobiia; order Limisphaerales; family JADJPG01; genus DATLUX01. The sequence continues at coordinate 3,517 of DATLUX010000012.1, read as the reverse complement.
GGCCTGGCTGTTCTTGCATGAACGGATCACCGGCCAATTCCTCGTTGGGATGATACTCGCCACCGTCGGAGCCGGGATTTTGGTCGGGAACAGTTACTCGGTCAGTTCGCGGCATTTGTTGGGAGATATCTTGTCGGTGCTGGCGATGGTGTTTTATGCGGGCTATCTGGTGGCATTAAAACATCTGCGCAGAAGTTTCTCGACACCGGTGATCATGGCGTGGGCAGGATTGGTGAGTTGTGCCGGGTTCGGGTTAGTTGCGTGGTTGTCAGGGGATGTGATGTGGCCGGCAACGGCGCATGGATGGCTGGTGCTGGCCGCGCTGGCTTTGGGGAGCCATCTGGGCGGACAAACCTTGATCGCGTATGGATTTGGACATTTGCCTGCGTCTTTCTCTTCTGTGACTTTGCTTTGGCAACCGGTGGTGGCGGCGGCAGCCGCGTGGTTGTTGTTAGGTGAACCGCTGCATTGGAGACAAGGACTCGGTGGTGCCGTCGTGCTATTGGGAATCGCGCTAGCCAGCGGTTGGCGCCGGGGGGAAGGGGGTAAGGGAAAAGCGGCAAGCGGAGGGGGAAAAGCGGAAAGCGGAAAGCGGAAAGCGGAAACGGGGACCGGGCGGGGAACGCGCAAGCCCGGCTAATCACATCCCGATCAACTGAACCCTTACAGCGGGCAAGGAAAGGCGGAAAGCGAAGCGGAAACGCGGATTTACCCGCTCGCAACCAGGAACCAGGAACTAGGAATTGCGAGGCGGGCACCGGGCGGTTTAGAGTCGCCTTATGCGACCCCATTTCATGCGAACGTCTGTGGTTCTCTTGTGTGCGACATTGTTCGGTGGGGCAATTCTGAAGGCGGCCGAAACGCCTCCGATCTTGCCGCTGGGTTCGCCGGCGCCGGACTTCAAATTGCCCGGAGTGGACGGGCGCACGTATCGGCTGAAGAGTTTTGCCAAAGCCAAGTATCTGGCGGTGATTTTCACGTGCAACCATTGTCCCACAGCGCAGGCCTACGAGGAACGCATCAAGCAACTGGTCACCGACTACAAGTCCCGCGGGGTGGCGTTTGTGGCGATCAATCCGAACAGTCCGCGGGGTGTGCGGTTGGACGAGTTGGGGTATACGGACGTGGATGACACGATCACGTCGATGAAGATCCGGGCGAAACAGCGCGCGTTTAACTTCCCGTATCTCGACGATGGCCCGACGGAGAAGGTGGCTCGGCAGTATGGGCCAGTGGCTACGCCGCACGTGTTCATCTTCGACGGGCAACGCAAGCTGCGTTATCAGGGACGAGTGGATGACAACGAACGGGAAAGCCTGGTGAAGAAGCGGGACACGCGTGATGCCTTGGAGGCGCTGCTGGCCGGACGCGAGCCTGCAGTGACCCAGACCAAAGTGTTCGGTTGCTCGACCAAGTGGGAAGAAAAAGCGGAAGGCAATGCGCGTTGGATGGCGAAAGTGCAGCAGGAACCCGTCGCAGTGACTCCGGCCGATGCGGCGATGCTCAAGGAATTGCGCGCCAACAAATCGGGCAAGGTTCGTCTAGTGAATGTGTGGGCGACCTGGTGCGGGCCTTGCGTGGCGGAGTTTGATGATTTGATCGAAACCAACCTGCGTTTTCGGCATCGGGACTTTGAGTTGGTGACGGTGGCGGCGCAGTTCCCGGATGAACGCGAGAAGGTCCTGGCCTTTTTGCAGAAACATCACGCCTCGACCCGGAACCTGCTGTTTGCCGACGGGGACAAGTATGCGTTGATGGAGGCATTCGATGGGGGGTGGAACGGAGGTTTGCCTTACACGCTGTTGCTGGGGCCAGGTGGCGAAGTGCTGTACAGACAGAACGGTGAGATCGACTTTCTGGAACTACGCCGCAGGATTGTTCCAGCCTTGAACAAGATTACCCCATGGCCGGGAATGGCTGATGCCAGGTAGGGTCTGTCCCGGGTCTGTCCCAGGACAGCGTTCTCGGATAAACTTCGTCGGAAGCTTTGTCGGAAGCATTGTCGAAATCCGAAGCTTTCGAGCGATCCCGGTCGACAGAGCGGTTTCCGACAACGCTTCCGACAAAGGCGAAAATCGTCTTTCTGGGACAAGCTTGCACTGCAACGTTGCGGAGCTCGACGGTTTATGATAAAAAAAGTCATCCCAGCTCATGAGCGACGCTCCTCATCACTCCGGGGCGGCTCAGCCGAGTCACTCGAAGGCGGCATCGGAGTTACTCCCGCTGGTTTACGATGAGCTGCGCCGGCTCGCGGCACACAAGTTGGCGAACGAAGCTCCGGGCCAAACACTCCAAACCACCGCGCTGGTTCATGAGGCGTGGCTCCGCCTGGCGGGCAAAGATGCCGACTCGCAATGGCAGAACCGCACACACTTCCTTGCCGCCGCCGCGGAGGCGATGCGCCACATCCTCATCGACAAAGCCCGGCGCAAACAGCGCGTGCGCCATGGCGGCGGCTTGACGCGGCTCAACCTGGATCAACTGGACGTGGCGACGGCGACGGATGACGAAACGCTGCTGCTCGTCGATGAGGCGCTGACCAAGTTTGCCGCCGAGGATCCGGTCAAAGCCGATCTGGTGAAGCTGCGGTACTTCGTCGGGCTGAGCATCCCGGAAGCCGCCGCGGCGATGGGCATGTCGGAATCCACCGCCAAGCGCGCCTGGGCCTACGCGCGGGCGTGGCTGTACGACGAACTGAAAAACAGTGGAGGAGCGTGAAGAGCGTGGAGCGTTTTGACCCGATTTGACCCACTAGGACGCTTTATAGGGTACGAACGAGATTATGGCGGATGAAGTGGATAAGCAGGGCAGTTCGGACCCGGAAGCAATTTTCCTTGCGGCGCTCGAGCTGCCGTCCGCTGAGCGGCCAGCGTACCTGGGGGGCGCCTGTGGCGACAATCATCAACTCCGCCAGCGAGTTGAGGCCCTGCTTCGGGCCCACGATGCGCCGGAGGGTTTCCTGCCCGAACAGGCCGCCGCCCCACCAGCAGGAGCGCCGGCACTGTCGGCCTTTCTTGCGGCCTCCTTAACCGAAAAACCTGGCGACACGATTGGGAGCTACAAACTACGGGAGAAAATCGGCGAAGGCGGTTGCGGAGTGGTTTATCTGGCGGAGCAGGAGGAACCGGTCCGCCGCCGCGTGGCTCTCAAGATTATCAAGCTGGGGATGGACACCCGCCAGGTCGTGGCACGGTTCGAAGCCGAACGCCAGGCGCTGGCCCTGATGGACCATGCGAACATCGCCAAAGTCCTTGAGGCGGGTGCTACGGAAACGGGCCGGCCCTACTTCGTGATGGAATTGGTCGGTGGCATCAAAATCACCGATTACTGCGAGCAGAACCACCTCACGACGGCTCAACGCCTGGATTTGTTCATCCAGGTTTGCCGCGCGATCCAGCACGCGCACCAAAAGGGCATCATTCATCGAGACATCAAGCCATCCAACATCCTCGTCGCCTCCAACGATGGCGTGCCCGTGCCCAAGGTGATCGATTTTGGGATTGCCAAGGCGACACAG
>DATLUX010000011.1:0-14119 GCA_035577805.1 Verrucomicrobiia bacterium | reverse complement strand
CACCAAAGAAGGCCATCGTCGCCTTCGTCGAGCGCGTGACCAAACCCGGCTCGGCGGACTTCGTGCCCGCGCCGGAGCGCATCGCCACCTTCGACAACGACGGCACGCTCTGGGCCGAGCAGCCAATTTACTTCCAGCTTGCCTTCACCCTCGACCGGGTCAAGGCCCTCGTGCCAGAGCATCCCGAATGGAAAACAATGCCACCGTTCAGCAAGCTCATCAGCACGCCCAAAGAGGAGATGGTCGCCGTGACAGAGCACGAATTGATGGAGATTATCATGGTGGCGCACGCCGGCATGACCACTGAGGAATTCAACAGGACGGTCAGCGACTGGATCGCCACTGCGAAACATCCCAAGACCGGCAAGCTTTACACGCAGATGGTTTATCAACCCATGCTGGAACTGCTCGCCTACCTGCGCGCGAACGGATTCAAGACGTTCATCGTCTCCGGCGGCGGCATCGAGTTCATGCGCCCGTGGACGGAAAGGGTTTACGGTATTCCACCCGAACAGGTCATCGGCAGCAGTGGCAAACTCAAGTTCGAGCTGCGCGGCGGTAAGCCGGTCCTGATGAAGCTGCCGGAGATCAACTTCGTGGACGACAAGGAAGGCAAACCCGTCGGCATCCAACAACACATTGGCCGGCGGCCCATCGCCGCCTTCGGCAATTCCGACGGCGATTTGCAGATGCTCCAATGGACGACCGCCGGCAGTGGCCCGCGCCTGGCCTTGATTGTCCATCATACGGATGCCGAACGCGAATGGGCCTACGACCGCCAATCCCAAATCGGCAAACTGGACAAGGCATGGGACGAAGCCATCGCCAGCGGCTGGACGGTCGTGAGCATGAAGGACGATTGGAAAACGATCTATCCGTCGAGCCGTTGAAGCTGGGAGAACCGTTTGGTTGCATGACGGCGGATGCGGCAGGAATTCGCATTGGCTCCAGAGCGACGACCTGCTAGTAGTCAACCTCCGTCCCGTTGTCGAAGATGAAGAGCCGCGGATTCGATGTAGAAGTATATGAACACGGTTCCCTTTCGATGTTTGGTTGTTTTGGGTCTGTTTCTTGACTCCATCACGATTGGCCAGGGGCAATCCTATGGGTTGGACAGCCGGGCGCCGATCGGACCGTTACTGAACAGTGCCCTGCCGGGGATCCCACCCGGCTTGGTTTCCGGCGGCGGCTGGTCCACCGTGCCGGCCTTTCCCAATCTTACCTTTGCGAACCCGGTCGCCCTGGTCGCCGAACCCCGCACGCGCCGGCTGTTCGTCTGCGGACGCGAGGGATTGATTCATTTCTTTGAGAACGATCCGGCCACGGCGACCAAGACCCTGTTTCTGGATATTCGAGCGCGCACGCAGGGTTACGATGATTGCGGGCTTCTGGGAATGGCCTTTCATCCGGAATTCAACCTTCCCGGTTCGACGAATCGTCATTACTTCTATGTTTATTACAATTATAGTCCGAGTCCGTCTATCCCTGGCGGCAATCATCGTCCGCCGGTAACCACGAAAAGTTACAACCGTCTTTCCCGCTTCACCGTTCCCGAAGGTTCGGCCGTGGCCGACCCGGGTTCGGAGCTCGTGCTGATCAACCAATTCGATGTCAACCTTTGGCACAACGGCGGGGGGATGTTTTTCGGCGCGGATGGCTTTCTTTATCTGAGCAATGGCGACGGAGGTGGCGACAACGATCCGAATGACAACACGCAACGGATCGATTTCGGCCTCTTCTCAGGTGTCCTTCGTCTTGATGTTGACCAGAACCCGGCGCGGAGCCATCCCATTCGCCGCCAACCACAGAGTCGTGGAGTCGTGCCCAGCGGCTGGCCGGCCAGTTACACCAGCAATTATTTCATTCCGAATGATAACCCATGGGTGAACGTGGACGGCAGCGTGCTCGAGGAATTCTGGGCCATCGGTCTGCGCAGTCCGCACCGAATGACTTTTGATCCAGTCAGCGGTCAGATCTGGAATGGAGACGTCGGCCAAGACATGCGCGAAGAGGTCAACTTGATCGTGCGCGGCGGCAATTATCAATGGGCCTACATGGAAGGGACGATGGCAGGGCCCAAAGCCCGGCCAAGTTCGATCCTCGGCACCGATCGGCCACCGGTCTACGACTACCCGCATGCGGATGCCAATGCTTGTGTGATCGGTGGCTACATCTATCGCGGTCTCCAACACGCCGCCGACTTGTCCGGAAAATATATCTTCGGAGACAACTTCTCGGGGCGCCTATGGGCGCTGAACTACCGGCCCAACGGCGGGTCCACGGTCGAGTATCTCTGCTCGATGCCGCCAGGCAAAAATTACCTTGGCCTTTCCTCTTTTGGTTTAGACCAGGACAACGAACTCTACATGTGTCAGATGGGACCAACCGGGCAAATTTGGAAGCTGGCGCGGGGCGGCACTCCCAGTCCACAGCCACCGGCGTTGCTCTCGCAAACGGCGGCTTTTGCGGATCTGGCGTCACTGGCGCCGCGGTCCGGGTTGGTGCCCTACGACGTGAATTCTGCTTTATGGTCTGACAACGCGGTCAAGCAGCGCTGGATCGCTTTGCCCAATGATGGCGCTCCCTACTCGACCAACGAGCAGGTCGGCTTCGCCCCGACGGGTGAATGGTCTTTCCCTGCCGGAACGGTTTTCATGAAGCATTTCGAGCTGCTGACCAATGAAACCAACGCCGACCTGACGAGGCGTCTCGAGACGCGCTTCCTGGTGCGCGCCACGAACGGCATGTTCTACGGGGTCACTTACAAGTGGCGCGCTGATAATAGCGACGCGGATCTGCTGACCAACAGTTTAAGCGAGAATATTTTGATCACCACCGCTACCGGCACCTTGACCCAGACCTGGTACTATCCGAGCCCGCAGGAATGCTTGAGCTGCCACACGTCCGCCGCCGGGTGGGTGCTCGGCGTGAAAACCCGGCAGTTAAACCGCGACTTCATCTACCCGGCCACCGCGCGCTCGGATAATCAACTCCGCACCTGGAATCATCTGGGCATGTTCGCTCCTGCCATCGATGAGAGCAGCATCACGAATTACGACCGGCTGGTGAAAGTGAATGACACGAGCGCGGTTCTGGCAGAGCGTATGCGTTCGTACCTGGACGCCAATTGCGCGCATTGCCATCGGCCGCTGGGCGTGCGGGCCAACTTCGACGCTCGCTTCGACATCCCGTTGGCCGAGCAAAACATCGTCAGCGGCCCGGTCAACAACGATCTTGGGATCCCGGATGCGCGCGCAGTGGCCCCGGGCAGTCTGTCTCGATCCATCATGTATTTGCGGCTGACCACCAACGGGGCGATTCAGATGCCGCCGCTGGCGCGCAATCTCGTCGATTCCAACGCGGTGTCCGCGTTGACCAACTGGATCCATAGCCTGGCCACGCCGCCCAGCATTGTCTGGATCGCGACCAGCAATCAAAGCGTCAAGATCGGATGGAGCGCGATGCCAGGAGCAACCTATCGAGTCCAGGACCGCACCAACTTATCGCATGCCGAGTGGAGCAATGTGTCCGGTGACGTGACTGCCTCCGGCCCGCTGGCCACCAAGATCGACAGCCGCGGCATCGACTCCCAACTGTTTTATCGCATCCTTCTCGTTCCCTGACTTGAGCCTTGCAACATCCTCGTCTCTCAAAGAGCCAACGATTTCTTGCCAAAAGGCATTGGTGCGTGCGACGATCCGGCATCTCTCTACGCAAAAGACACCAGGCGTCCAGCGGCGGCGCTTCCGGCACCGACTCCGGTCTCCCTGAAGCCTGGTTCAAGACTACCCATTGGTCTTCCGTGCTGCATGCTGCCGATTCGAATGACCCAGCGGCAGAGGCCTCGCTCGCGCGTCTGTGCCAAACTTACTGGTATCCGCTCTACTACTATATTCGCCGGCTCGGACATGGTCCGGAGGATGCCCAGGATATGACCCAGGGATTTCTGGCCCGGCTTGTCCACAAAGATTATCTAAATGGAGTCAAACAAGAGAAAGCCAAGTTTCGATCATTTCTGTTGGTGGCATTAAAACGCTTCCTCGCCAACGAATGGGACCGCGCCAACCGACTTAAGCGCGGCGGTGGCAAGGAACTGGTTTCGTTTGATGCGCAGGATACTGAAAATCGTTTTCTGGCTGAACCGGTGGAAGCGATGTCGCCCGAAAAGGCGTTCGAGCGCTGTTGGGCCCTGGCCTTATTGAGCCAGGTTCTCAACCGCCTGGAGGCGGAGTTTTGCGCGTCGAACAAGGCGCTGCTATTCCAGGAGTTAAAGGGGGTTCTCAGTGGAGAGGAAACAGGAAGTTCTTATGCGGAACTGGGCCAGCGGCTGGGGATGAGCGAAACCAATGTGAAGGTCACCGTCCATCGGCTGCGTCGCCGTTACCGTGAGCTTCTGCGCGAAGAAGTCGCTACTACGGTAGATAGTCCGGAGAAAATCGATGATGAAATTCGGCATCTTTTCGCCACGCTAAGCTCGTGAAATGATCGTAACCATTTCAGGACAAAGCTTAGGTACAGGTACAAGTGTATGCCTTCTAAACGAATGAGCACCAATATGAGCCCGCGAAAATGGTGAAAGCGTTGTCTTGAGAATTGCGTTCCATGAGTACGCCGCCTAACCCGGAAGAGGCGATTGTTGATGCCGCGTTGGAGCTGCCTGCCCAGGAGCGCGCCGCTTATCTCGACAAACTGTGTGGCCACGACCGCCAACTTCGCCAACTCGTGGACGCCCTGCTCCACGCCCACAAAAGAATAATTTCGTCCCAGATCATCCCTCCGCGCGACCCGCCCCCTCCTGCTTTAGAGGAAAGGGCTGAGGAACGGCGGGCGCCAGGCGTGACGCCTAGGGGCGCGTCCGTGACACCCATTGAAAAGCCGGGCGACCAGATTGGCCGTTACAAACTGCTCGAACAGATTGGGGAAGGCGGCTTTGGCGTAGTGTACGTGGCCGAGCAGTGCGAACCAGTCAAACGCCGCGTAGCGCTCAAGATTGTCAAATTGGGCATGGACACCCGGCAGGTCGTCGGCCGATTCGAAGCCGAGCGCCAGGCGCTGGCGCTCATGGAACATCCGAACATTGCCAAGGTCTTCGATGGCGGCGCGACTGAGACCGGCCGGCCTTACTTTGTGATGGAATTGGTGCGCGGGATCAGGATTACCGATTACTGCGACCAGAATCACTTGCCCACCATCCAACGGTTGGAATTGTTTGTTCAAATCTGCCGGGCGATCCAACACGCGCATCAAAAAGGAATCATCCACCGCGATATTAAGCCTTCAAATATTCTGGTGACGTTGCATGATGGGGTGCCGGTTCCGAAAGTGATAGATTTCGGGATTGCCAAGGCGACCCAGCAGGAACTGACGGCCAAGACGATTTATACCCAACTGCACCAGTTTATTGGCACACCGGCTTACATGAGTCCAGAGCAGGCGGAAATGAGCGGGTTGGATATTGATACCCGCAGCGACATTTATTCGTTGGGTGTGCTGCTTTACGAATTGCTAACGGGCCAGACTCCCTTCGAGGGCAAAAAGCTGGTCGGAGCCGGTCTAGATGAAATCCGCCGGATCATTCGGGAGCAGGAACCTTCGCGGCCATCCACGCGCATCAGCACCATGACGGCCGAGGAGCAAACGACGATTGCCAAGCGCCGCCAGGTAGAACTGCCCAGGCTGGTCAGTCAGATTCGAGGCGATCTCGACTGGATTGTGATGAAGTGTCTCGAGAAGGACCGAGGCCGGCGTTACGAGACTGCCAACGGAATTGCCACCGAAATCGAGCGTTTTCTGAAAAACGAACCGGTGATCGCGCGCCCCCCGAGCAGAGCCTATCGGTTTCAAAAGGTGGTCCGGCGAAACAGGGCGACTTTTGCGGCGGCGGCAGCGTTCGCCCTCCTGCTGATGGTGGGCATTCTGGCGAGCACGTCCGAAGCCGTGCGGGCCACGCGCGCGGAACGCGAACAAAGCCGGCTGCGCCAGGAGGCGGTGACGTCACGGAACAACGAGGCGAGGCTGCGCACGGAAGCGCAAGCCGACGAACAGAAAGCAAAAACCGAGGCATTGAAAAGCAAGCAGGTTGCGCAGTTTCTCAAGGACATGCTCAAAGGAGTTGGACCTTCTGTTGCTTTGGGGCGGGACACCACTTTGTTACGCGAAATTCTGAACCAGACAGCCGAGCGTGTCGCCACCGAACTCAAGGGGCAACCGGCGGCCGAGGCCGAGCTATGCTACACGATAGGAAAGACCTATTTTGACATCGCCGAATACGCCAAGGCCGAGGCAATCCACCGTCACGCCCTGGAGCTGCGTCAGACGGCTTTCGGCAGGACCAATATTTTTGTGGCCGACAGTTTGAGCAGCCTGGCTGATACATTGGCGGCACGCGACTATAACACCAATGCGGAGACGATGCAGCGCGAAGCTTTGGCCATGCGGAGGTCTCTCTTGGGCCCTGAGCATCCCGATGTCGCGACTTCTCTGAATGCTCTGGCCAATGTCCTTTGGCACCATGGCAAGCTTGACGACGCTGAGAGCCTCCTTCGCCAGGCACTGGCGTTGCGCCAGAAAATTTACACGAACGACCACCCGAGTGTTGCGCAGTCCATGAGTGATCTCGGATTTGTTCTTTGGATGAAGGGCCATGACCAGGAGCTGCCAGCGGTTCTAAAGGAATCAGAGAAACTGCTCCGCGGCGCGCTGGACATGAGGACACGACTGTTTGGTGGTTTGCATCCTTCCGTAGCGGAAACGGCCTTCAACCTTGCGAGCATTCTGGCGGCGGAGGGACAGTTCGCTGAGGCTGAAGCCTTGTTCACGCAGGTCCTGTCAAATCGCAAAAAGCTTCTGGGTGATCAGCATCCTCATCTCATTAACACCTTGCACGCGCTCACTGGTCTCCTGGGGGCTCAGGGCAGGCTTTCCGAAGCCGAGACGATGTGCGCACAGGAGCTGGCCATACGGCGTAAACGAGACGGAAGCCATAACCGGGGGGTGGCGGACGCGTTGGAGAAGCTTGGCATGCTGCTCAACCGGCAGGGGCGAGCTGCGGAAGCCGAACCGCCACTTCGCCAATCGCTGGAAATCCGCAGGCGCCTGTATGGAGCCACCAACGACCTGCCAACGCGCGCAGCCAACGGCCTGGCCAGCGCGCTGATCGCACAAGGAAAAGCGGGGGAGGCGGAGGCTTTGCTCAGAGAAGAGTTACCCACTATGGAAGAAAAGTTCCCGGATGGTTGGGTGCTGTTTTGGACCCGGAATCTACTTGGCTGCAGTCTCATGTTGCAGAAGAGGTACTCGGAGGCTGAGCCACTCCTGACGTCAGGCTACCTGGGGATGAAGCAAAGAGGTGATGCCATAATCCATCGATTAGATTGGACATACGACATCGATCTGGACACCGCCCGAAGCTGGGTTTCGAAATTCTACGAGGAAACGGGCTGGGCGGACAAAGCTGCTGAATGGAAGCGCAAGCTCGCCGAAGAACAACGGCGTAAGGCCGAGCCGTTTTAAAAGGGTAGCAGGCAAAGAGTAATAGCTCCGAGCCGGCTTATTTCGTGCTCGCGTGACGGCTCTCATTAACACCGTGGCTTGAGGCCAGTGGAAGGCAGAACCGCTACTTTCGACTCGTTCTGCATTAGCCAGGAGAAAGTATTGCAACTGTCCTGCACTGTCACCTCCTGAGCGTGTGGCTTGCCGGCAGGTGGGCAAGGGCCGACGTTCGCCTGAGCCCTTTCCTTAAAGGAAATTCACGAATCATTGTAACCTTTCGTTTCCGCCGCTTAGGTACAGAGTGACCGCCAAGCCAGGAATCGCGCCAATCAGCCGCTGCCTGTCGAAGGCGCGTTGTTTCAGCCGGCACGGCAGCGCGCACGGTTTGACCCGCCATGCTTCTGAGCGAAGGCGGAAGGGACGCGCCCTACCCCGGCGGCAACGCAACGCCGCCACAAGTAAAAAATGAATCTTGAAATGAAATCAAAAATCCAAAATGCATTTGTGCTCCTTGCGCTGGCCGGACTCATGGGGCTCGCGGTGGCGGTGCAGGCGCAAACCATCCAGCCGATTTATTCCTTCACCGACGGGACGTATCCTTATGCGGCCCTGACGCTCGGGCCCGACGGCAATTTCTACGGCACGACCCTCGAAGGCAGCAGCAATCCTCTTGGCACCGTGTTCCAAGTGACGACCGACGGCGAGCTGACGACGCTGGTGAATTTCGTCGGCGCCAACGGGGCGACTCCTCAACCGAGTCTGACCCTGGGGCCAGACGGCAATTTCTATGGCACAACTGCCCACGGCGGCAGCCGAGATCAGGGCACGGTGTTCCGAGTGACGACCGACGGGGCGTTGACGACGCTGGTGGATTTCGTCGGCGCCAACGGAGGGTATCCTCTGGCGGCCCTGACGCTGGGGCCGGATGGCAATTTCTACGGCACAACCTACGAAGGCGGCAGCGGTCTTGGCGGCACGGTGTTCCAAGTAACGACCGACGGCGCGCTGAGGACGCTGGTGAGGTTCGCCGAATCCTCGGCCCGTGGGGCGTATCCTTACGCGGCCCTGACGCTGGGGCCGGACGGCAATTTCTACGGCACAACTAGCGAAGGCGGCCGCAGTGATCTTGGCACGGTGTTCCGAGTGACGACCGGTGGCGCGTTGACGACGCTGGTGAGTTTCGACGGCTACGACAAAGGGGCGTATCCCTATGCGGCCCTGACCCTGGGGCCGGACGGCAATTTCTACGGCACAACCACCTCGAGAGGCAGCGTTGGTGAAGGCACGGTGTTCCGAGTGACGACCGGTGGCGCGTTCACGACGCTGGTGAATTTCGATGGCACCAATGGGGCGTGGCCTGAACAGCCCCTCACGCTGGGACCGGACGGCAGTTTCTATGGCACAACCTCATTTGGCGGCAGCGCTTATGTAAGAAGCTTCACTGGTGATGGCACGGTGTTCCGAGTGACGACCAACGGCGCGTTCACGACGCTGGCTAATTTCGGCGGGACCAACGGAAGGTATCCTTCGGCCCTGACGCTGGGGCCGGACGGCAATTTCTACGGCACAGCCCAAGAAAGCGGCAGCGGTGGCGGCGGTGAAATCTACCGCTTAAACCTACCGCCAACGATTTCCCAGATTATTCACAGCGCCGATGGCGGCCTGACATTGGATTTGGTGAGCACCAGGAACGTCAGCAGCCGGCTCTATGCAGCCACGAACCTGTCACCGCCCTTCGTCTGGCAGCCCATCGCCACCAACCTCGACGGCGGCGCCTGGCGGTTCACGGACACCAACACGGCAGGTTTTCCGGTCAAACTTTACCGCGTGTCCACACCCTGACACGCATTCATTGTAACCTTTGGTTCCCGCCGCTTAGGTACGGAGTGAGAGCCAGACCGCCTCATCCAATACAAGGAATACTAAAAGTAAACTTATGCACTTCCCTCAAAAAAACATCGCAATCAAGATCGGCTGTGTCGTCGTGGTTGGCTCTGTTCTCACCACGCTGGTTTATGCTCAATCATCAAAAAAGATTGAGCAATCACCTCTGGCGGCCGAAGACGCGGTTGTCAACAATGCTGCGGCCCTCCTCCAGCACGGGCGCAACATCTTCCGCTATGATACGTATGGCGATGAGACGTTCTGGGGCGATGCTCTACAGCTTCACCAAGCCATCCAGGGTTCTCAATTTGGCGGTGTGGGCCCGGGCGTCAGTCCCAAAACTGCCCTGGCGCTCGGCCTGAAAGTCGATTCGGATGCTTTGCCTGCCCAGGTGCTCGCCAAACTGCGCCAGGGCCAAATCGACCTGGATGATGTCGGGGTCACTTTGGCGCTGTTGAAGAATGACGCCGTGGTGGGAGTGAAAGGCCTCTTCAATACGGATGGCTCACTAAAGTCCATGGGATTGACCTGCGCCGTCTGCCATTCAACCGTGGACGACTCGGTGGCGCCCGGGGTTGGCCGACGCCTCGATGGCTGGGCTAATCATGATTTGAACACAGGCGCAATCATCGCGGCGGCACCGAATCTAACGCCGATCCGGAATCTGCTGCAGATTGTGTATCCGAGTATCACGGACGATCAGATCCGGGCAGTGCTCGGCGGGTGGGGCCCAGGCAAGTTCGATGCACAACTCCTGTTCGATGGCAAAGCTCTCAGGCCCGATGGCGGCCCCGCGGCAACACTCATTCCGAATGCTTTCGGCCTCCTGGGTTACAACCTTCACACCTGGACTGGCGGTTGGGGCACCGTGACCTATTGGAACGCGCTCGTGGCCGTCCTGGAAATGCGTGGCAAGGGGACGTTTTTCGATCCGCGACTTGATGATACCAATCGCTGGCCGATTGCAGCTACCGCCCGCTTTGGCCACACTTCGGTCGACAATCCTGAGGACGACCAGGTCACTCCCAAGTTGCCTGCTCTGCACTATTACCAATTGTCGCTTCCGGCACCAAAACCCACTCCCGGTGCGGACTTCAACGTGGCTGCCGCGGAACGTGGCAAGGCCCTTTTCGCCGGCAAGGCGAACTGCAGCAGTTGCCACCGCTCGCCAATTTGGACTGAGCCCGGCTTGAACGAGCATCTGCCTTCGGAGATGAAGATCGACAGCTTCCAGGCGGACCGATCACCCGATGGCACTTACAAGACGATGAATCTGGCAGGGCTTTACATCCGCGAACGCGGGCTCTTCATGAAGCCAGAGAATAAAGGCCGCTTTTACCATGACGGACGTTTTCGGACCCTGCTGGATGTCGTCAACAGCTACGACTTGCGTTTCAGCCTGGGGCTTACGCCTCAGGAGGGGCAGGATCTGGTGGAATACTTGAAGTCGCTCTGACGGATCGAGCCGCTCGGCAATAGGCCGGTCCTTGTCTGAAGGCGGCCTTGTTTCAGCCGGCACGGCGGCGCGCGCGGCTTGTCCCGCCATAGGTTCTGAGCGAAGGCGGAAGTGACGCCCCTGCGCATGGCGGCAACGAAAACGCCGGCACAACTACAAAATGAAAACCATCCTTAAATTCAGCTTAATTCCACTGCTCCTGCACGCTCTGACTGGTCACGCCGCGTTGACCGTGACCAATATCGCGCAGGGGTGTACGGCCGCTCACACCCTGTTTCTCAAATCCGACGGCAGCCTTTGGGGGATGGGTGACAATCAACTCGGCCAACTTGGCGACGGCACCTATTCCGGAAACGCCCCTTTATTTGGCATCAACCGGCCTGAACAAATCGTGGCCAGCGGCGTCACGGCGATGGCGGCAGGGAGTTATCACAGCCTGTTTCTCAAATCCGACGGCAGCCTCTGGGCGACGGGTTACAATTACTACGGCCAACTTGGTAACGGCAAATACGGCACTCTTGCAACCGGTTATGGCCCTAACCGCCCTGAACAAATCGTGGCCAGCGGCGTCACGGCCATTGCGGCAGGGTTTGGGCACAGCCTGTTTGTCAAATCCAACGGCAGCCTTTGGGCGATGGGTCTCAATGAGTCCGGCCAACTCGGCGACGGCACATTCCACAACACCAACCGGCCTGAACAAATCGTGGCCAGCGGTGTTACGGCCATTGCGGCGGGAGAAAGTCACACCCTGTTCCTCAAATCCGACGGGAGCCTGTGGGCGATGGGTGAGGGCCAACTCGGCGACGGCACAACTCACTCCCGCACCAACCGACCCGAACAAATCGTGGCCAGCGGCGTCACGGCCATTGCGGGGGGGAGTGGGCACAGCCTGTTTCTCAAATCCGACGGCAGCCTTTGGGGGTTGGGTCCCGTCTTGGGGGAATTTAAAATCAGCAACCGGCCTGAACAGATCGTGGCCAGCGGCGTCACGGCCATTGCGGCGGGGGCTGGGCACAGCCTGTTTCTCAAATCCGACGGCAGCCTGTGGGGCATGGGTGACAATACCGCCGGCCAACTTGGCAGCGGCACCCTTGGTCAGTTTATCAACCGGCCGGAACAAATCGTGCCCGGCGGCGTCACGGCTATTTCGGCAGGGGCTAATCTGGTGCGGGGGGGAGGGAGTGGTCATAGCCTGTTTCTCAAATCCGACGGCAGCCTTTGGGGGATGGGTGACAATGATCGCGGCCAACTTGGCGATGGGTTTACTGAAGATTATTTCTTTAACAGCTATGTCTGGGTTGGCCTCACATCTGTTTTCATACCGGAACAAATTTACCCTCCGCCCCAGCCGGTGTTGAGCAGCGCCCTTTCATCCCAAACCAATCTGCAATTCAACGCCACCACCGGGTTCGGCGGGGAGTTTCAGTTGCTGGGTAGCGCGGACCCCACCCTGCCCTTAAGCCAGTGGACGCCCGTCTGCACCAACATAATCACTTCGCGCCACACGAATAACTTTTCCGCGACCATTACCAACGCGGTCAATTCCGGCAGTCGGCGATTTTACTTCCTGCAATCGCAATGACTGGCTCCAGGGAATAGGGTCCGGTCCAAAAAAACAAAACAGCGACAATTCAGGACGAAAGCGGAAAACCAGCAACATAAACAGATGCCGGCGCCATGCGCCTGAAAGCAAAGCAGAATCATGAGAAATAAGATCAGCAACACCTCCAAAGTCATCGCGGCCCTGGCGCTCACGTTGACACTCACCACAACAATCGCATCCGCCCAGTCCGCCTATCCGCCGCCTTCAGCCCTGGCCGCCCATTGGTGGCGATGGGCCGAAAGCGCGCCGGCCTCCGTGAATCCCGTGGCCGACCAAACCGGACAATTTGCGGCTGTGAATCAACCGAAAGGCAACCTGTGGTTCCTGGCGGGTAACTTCGGCGGCACCACCGAGCGCACCATCACCATCCCAGCGGGCAAGGCCTTGTTCTTCCCGATCCAGAATATCGTTGACGTTGAGGACGGAATCGTGACACCGGGCGGCAGCAAAGTGTTCCTGATTAAGCAGCCTCTTCAGACCGCGCAGGGGCTCGTTTCGTACGTCATTTCCACAGCGTATGGCATGTCTTGTTCGCTGGACGGAAACGATGTTCCAATTACCGCCGCAAACCTGGAGCTCTCCAATCCGTTCAGCTTGCAACTGCCGACGGACAATGTCTTCGGCTACCCGGCCGGCGTGTATTACCCGGCAGTTGATTCCGGCTATTACGTTTTACTCAACCCGTTATCTCCTGGTCCGCATACGATCCACTTCGCGGCTTGCACCGCCTTCTTCAACAACTTTTGCCTGGACGTGACCTACCACCTCACAGTCCAGTAAAACGCGCGCCAAGGGAAGGATGAGGTAAAGAAAAGCCCCAATTGCAGAGGTCTCACCATTCGGCGATCTCACCGTTCCCGCGAAGAGAAGCTCAAAACCTAAGTGTGACCCAAGCGGAGAAGTAGTCCACGTCTTTGCCGGGGGTTGTCTCTTGCAAGAAATCGCCGGCTAAGAAATGCGCGTAATCGGCGGTGAGGGTCAAGCGCCGGTTCAATCGCCATTCCAGGAGCGCTTCGATCTGGTTACCCACGTAGCGGGAGCTGCTGGTCTGGCCGGACTGGATCAGATTTACGGCGGGGCCGTAAATTCCGTCGTGCTCGCTCTCGCGCCAGAAGAAATCCCAATTGAGATCGAGACTCACATTTCGGGCCAGTGCCAAAAGGAGCGAGGGATGAACGTCGATGTGATTGGCCGGACCGATTAAGGCGGGTTCTCCGAAGTAGGAGCCGCGCGGGAATAACGCGTTGAAGGTTTGCAGATCGGGCTTATTTGGGTCGCTGTCCCCGCTGGTGACGTTGGCCTTAAAGCCAAGCCGCGGTTTGAGCGGAGCGCCTACAAAGGTGAATCCAACATCCGATGCCGCAGTCCACGCTTGAATACTTCCGTCGCCGAAGCTGCCAAATTGATAGACGAATTCGAGATTATAGTCCCAGCCTGCCTTGCCACCCCAGATGCGGGTGCCGAGTGAGTGGCGTTGCTCGTGGGCGGTCCCCTGATCGAATTCGGCATCGTCGCGGTGGAGGCCGAGGTAATAGAGGTCAATGTTTCCGCCGGGCAGCACAGGGAGCGGTCTCACCGCATAAAGCCCCCAAAAGTCTCGATGCGGGTCGGGGTTATCGTCAAACACACCCGGCTTGGTGTTAACCGGCTTGACCGCGAAAGCGTCAATTTGCCAGTCGGCGATT
>DATLUX010000010.1:0-10342 GCA_035577805.1 Verrucomicrobiia bacterium | reverse complement strand
ATAGCCCGGCCCCCGGTAGGATTCAGTTTGGTCATGAACCTGGAAGATCACTTCGGGGATATCATCCGCAAAGCTCGCCAAGCCTCTGATATCCCGCTCGAAGTCGCCGCGGCGGCGGCCGGGCTTTCCGAAGCCGAACAGATCGATCCGGATGACGCCGTCCTGCTGCTGATCGACCACCAGAGCGGGCTGTTCCAACTTGTCAGGGACATCGAGCTTCCGACCCTTCGCGCACATGTGACAGCGCTTGCGAAAGTGGCCCGGCTCGCCAAAGTTCCGACCTTCACCACGGCCTCGGTCCCCGACGGCCCCAACGGTCCCCTCATCCCCGAGATACACCAGTCCAATCCCGACGCGGTCTATATCCCTCGCACCGGTCAGATCAACGCGTGGGACAACCCCGCGTGGGTGAAAGCGATCAAGGCGACCAAGCGGAAAACCCTCCTTCTCGCCGGCACGCTGACGAGTGTCTGCATGGCCTTTCCTACGTTGAGCGCCCTGGCTGCCGGCTACAAGGTCTTCGCGATTGTCGATGCCTCGGGTAACTGGTCGAAGATGGCGACCGACCTCACGATCGCCCGCGTCGCTCAGGCCGGGGCCAGGCCCATCGACACAAATGGAGATTCTGATTCAACAGCAGCAACCAAAGAGAACGGCGAACTCTCCGTTCCCCAGGTTTGTTCCTGGTGTTCGATTCCGACCCTCGCCTCCAAGTCACTAGCAGACACCAATGGATAAAGTATGAAAGCTCAATACATCACATGCAAATCCGCAACCCACCCACACCTCCTCTCGATGCTCGCTAGCCTGGCGCTGACGAACTCTGTCAGTGTAGCGACAGCCGATGACTTGCTCGTCAACACTTTTGATTCCGACATCAGCGGAATCGCGTGGGAGAACTGGCGAAGTTATGTTACCGGCCACGACAGAGTCTGGGACCCGTCGCAGGACGCCGACGGAAACGCCAGCAGCGGATCCATGTACGTGACGGTGAACTGGCCGATGGCCTCCGACGCCAATTGGAACAACGGCTGGAATGACGTGCAGGTTGCCTTCGGCGCCGGCACTTTCGCCGCCGCTGACTACATCGACGTAGAGGCGTTCGTCAAGGTTGACGTGGCGAACTCCTCGACCGCAGTGGATGGGAGTTATGGGATCATTGGCCTGTACGTCAATGGGGGCAGCGGCGGATGGCAGCAGGTGCAGGGTTACGCCACTGTGGCCGCGGTCGGGGACTGGCAGCGTATTCACGGTTCACTGTCGGGGATTCCCGCCCAAACCTATGACAGTGTCGTTGTCGGTTTCATTTCCAACGGCGGCAGCAGCCTGACGAACACCGTCAATTACTGGATCGACAATGTGAGGCTCACGGCGCCGCCATCGGTTCACACCAACCGGCCCGCGCTCAACATCGCCAAGGCGCCTCCGGCGGGCCTGACCTGCATGGCCAGTGCACCCGGCGACGCCTGGCAACGCCAGATGATTCGAACGGTGAACAGCAGTTACTCGTGGCATACAGCCACCGCCGCTTCAAACACCACGACCTATTTGATCAACGTCGCCGCTTTTCCCGGTGCAGCGCAAAGTGGATTTGAGGCCATGATGTACCTCATCCCGGTAACGGGCATGAGCAATCCTGACGGGGGCTCGGTGGATTGGGATTCGGCCCATGTGACTTACTTTACGATCACAGCCAACGCGGATGGCACCGGAAGAGGCAACTTCCGATACAAGGTCAACAGTGCCAATGGCGAGACCTTTCGCAGTTGGACGGACTTTAACTGTGCCTCGGGTCCGCTGGGAACATGGGCGCTCACCTTTAACGACAATACCAACGTGACCATAGCGGCACCCGATGGGACGGACACGACCCTCACCATTCCCGACAGCGACGCGGCGAATTTCCAAGGAGACTTGATTGCCTACTTTGGCGTGCGCCCGACTGACACGACGCGGATTGGACAGTCCGCCACTTTCAGCCGAATCAAAATCACGGGTGCGGCAGCTACGATTGACGATACTTTCGTATCATCTGGGCCTCCCTACAATCTGGACGCCGCCACTTGGGTACCGAAGGCATCGAGTCCCCAAGGAATTTTCATTACCGCACCGGACGCGAAGTACTGGGTGACCTGGCCGCAACCGGACGGCGGTTTCACCAACCTCTACGCCGTGGACAATCTCAGCAAGGAACTAGGCAATGGCGAGTGGCTGAGTCTCCCGGTAGACGCCACCGGTTGGCTGAACGTGGCGGATGATCGGCGACTGACTGTCGTAAGCCAGTCCACCCTGAACACGGCGTTTTCTTATGCGCCCACGAATTGTTTCTTCGGATTGTTTCATCAGTAATTGAATTCGCTGCCGGGCGCCGGCTAGGCCGGCCGGCACACAGTTGCGTCCGGATTTCCGTGAGGTCAAGCGTCACCGCCTTGATGCCACGGATGCGATGTTCGAGATTCTCGCCGCCAACGAGACCGCCCTCGTCGACAGCGATGGCGACGTCTCCGATTGGATTGAAATCCACAATCCCACCACGACGACAACCGCGTTAACCGGCTGGTACCTTTCCGACGATCCGGACTTTCTGCGAAAGTGGAAGTTTCCGCTGTGGAATATCCCGGTCGGCGCTTACCGCGTCGTGTTCGCGTCCGGCAAAAATCGAACGAACGGCGTTGAGTTGCATGCGATCCTCCGGTGGAGGTTACACGGGGAGGGGGAGCCCTTTCTTTGTTTCGACGCTTAGGACGTTACGACTCTAGGGAAGCGCGCCCGTCGCTTTAACGCCTGGACCCAGGGACGCGCGTTGATATCGACAAGCTCAGGGCAGAAAAATGGCTGTCAGAAAAATGACGCTGCCGGGGAACTCAACGCATTGGTCGCGCGGCCCCATTACGGACAGTTCTGCCGCGCATCCGTTATATGCATCTTTCTGCCCTCCATCTTTCTGCCCTCCAATGGAGGCTCGAGGGGAAGGCGACGGCTCATGAACGGGCTGAGGGCTGGGCTCCCTCCGAGTCGCGCTTCCGATAAAGTACGACGACATGTCCCACCTGCATCACCAGATGGCTGGAAGTACGTTCGGCCAGCTCGCGGGCAAGTTCCTTCTTTTGCTGCTTAAACTCGTCGAAACGCACTTTGATCAGTTCACGACGCCGGAGCGCTTCATCCAATCCTTGAATGAATTGCGGGCTCAGACCGGCCTTGCCCACTTTGAGAGCTGCCGGCAGGCGCTGGGCAGCCGCGCGGAGACGCCGAAGTTCAGGGTTGGGCAGACGATCCGTGGCCATTGTAGTTGCTGGTTGCTGGTTGCTGGTTCTTGGTTCGGTTTTCCACTTTCCCGCCTTCGATCTCGACAAGCTCAGGGCAGAAAAATGGCTGGCAGAAAAATAGCGCCGGCAGGGACTCAACCCAACGGTCGCTCGGCCGCCGAGTTGCTGACAGTTCTGCCGTGCTTCCGCTACGAGCAAGCGAACCAGGCAGATTCCAGACATGGGCAGAAAAATGGCTGGCAGAAAAATAACGCGGGCAGGGACTCAATCCAACAGTCGCTCGGCCGCCGAGTTGCTGACAGTTCTGCGGTACATGCGTTATCAGCATCTTTCTGCCCCCCATCTTCCTGCCCACCCATCTTTCTCCCCACCCATCTTTCTGTCGCCCTCTCACTTTCACGGTGTAGAGGCTTTGTGGAGCATGGCGTCGCGGCGCGCTTTGAACTCAGATCCTTTCCTCCATTCCGGCCAGCGGTCGGCTTGAGCAGCCTGCCAGCCTACCTCGAAGAGCAGCCGGAGATCTTCCACGGCGCCGGCCAAATCCCAGTCGGGCTTAATTTCGTCGCTGACCTTGTGGTAATCCTGATCGGTATATTCATCGAGCTTCTTTTTGCCGAAGCCAGGCGGCTGGCCGGGGAATTCGATGCCGCCCTTGAGATAAAGCGCCGGCACGCCCACCTTGGCGAACTCGAAGTGATCGGAACGATAGAATCGGCCCTTCTCCGGACTGGAATCGGGCGCAATCACGCGGCCTTGAGCGGTGGCGGCAGATTGCAGGAGATCTTCGAGGGTGGAATTACCGATCCCGATCACTTCCACGTCCCGCGTGCGTCCCCACGGGTTGAGGCCGTCCATGTTCAAGTTGGCGACGGTTCGTTCCAGCGGATAGATCGGGTGTTCGACATAGTACTTCGCGCCCAGCAAACCTTTCTCTTCCGCGGTCACGGCCAGGAATAACACGCTGCGGCGCGGCGGCGTTTTCAGTCGGGCGAAGGCCTCCGCCAATTCCAATAATCCGGCGGTGCCGATGGCGTTGTCGAGTGCCCCGTTGAAGATCTGGTCGCCAGCCAGTTTTTCGTTGCGCCCGAGGTGATCCCAGTGCGCGGTGTAGATGACATATTCGTCGCGCAACTTGGGGTCGGACCCTTCAACTTTGGCGATGACATTGCGCGAGGTGACCGGGCGCAAGCGGTTCTTAAGGTCGAACGACGCGCGCGCATCCAAGCGGACGGGCTTGAAGTCCCGGCGCAAGGCGGATTGTTTGAGCTGTTCGAATTGGTAGCCGGCCCGGGTGAAAAGTTCGCGGGCGGTGGTTTCGGTCAGCCAGCCTTGCACGGGAACGGTGCCGTCGTTGCCGGAAGTGGATTGCAGATCGAAATTCTCCCGGGTGTTACTTGCCACCAAAACGAAATACGGATACCCGGCGGGGCCTGTCTCATGCACGATCAACGCCGCTGCCGCTCCTTTCTTGGCTGCGATCTCATATTTGTAAGTCCAGCGCCCGTAATACGTCATGGCCCGTCCCTTAAACATCTTGTCGTCCAGCTTGGCGGGATCGGTCGGGTCCGGAATCGGTGGGTCATTGACCAGCATCACGATGGTTTTGCCGTGGACATCGGCGTCCTTGAAATCGTCCCAACGATATTCCGGGGCCACGATGCCGTAGCCGACGAAGATCATCTCCGTGTTGGTGAGCTGGATCCGTGGTTGAAATCGCAGGGTGGTGGCGATGGCATCGGCCGGCAGAGCTAAATCCAAAGTTTTTCCGCCGGCGCGGATGTTCACGGTGGCCTCGGACGTCACGCCCATGAGCGGGACTTCCTGCAGGTAACCGCCCTGGGGATGGCCAGGCTTCAAACCCAGTTCGGCGAATTGGTTGACCAGATAATTCACCGTGAGCTGTTCGCCGGGCGTGGCGGGGGCGCGTCCTTCGAATTCATCTGACGACAGCCGGCGGGTGTGCCGCATGAGATCGGCGGCTTGCAGGGTATCCAGCGCCTGCGCCAGGTCAGCCGAGGCAGCGTGCAGAAGTGACGCCCACGACAATACGCCAGTGCCAAGCCAGATCGCGCAGATCTTTTTCATGATCGATCGCACCTTCCATAGGGTGAGACCGGTTGGGCTTCGCTCGATTCAAGAACGCCTTCAATGTCTATTGCGCAGGGAAACCAGCCGCTTGACTGCTCACCCCTTCTTTTCAGAATCAAGGACTCTAGTGCGATCCGCATGCGTTTAGCGGCCGTGATTGCGGACGAACTCGATGCACTGTTTGACGTCCGGGACGGAGTTCATCCAATTGAACTCGTATTCAATGGAGATGTTGCCATCAAAGCCCTGCTTCTTCAGTTCATCCAGGACCAAGCCGATGCGCCCCACGCCGGTGCCGTACGGCACGTCATGGCCGGGGCCGAACTCCGTTTTGTCCTTGAGATGACTTGAGATGACGCGGCCTTTAAGCACGCGGATGCAATAGAGCGGGTCCAGGCCGGATGTCTGCCAATGTCCGGTATCGGCGCACGCGCCGATGCGCGGGTCACGATTTTTGGTCACCTCCAGGATGTAGTGCGGGTCCCACACGCGATAATTGGGGTTATCGATCCGGCGCGGATGATCATGGATGCCAACGCGGATATCGAACTCCTTTACCAGCGGTTCGATGAGGTCGAGCTTGGAGACATCTTCCGTGGTCACCGCGTAAAGTTTAAGGCGCTTGGCGAACTCGAAGATCTGGCGCCACTCGGCTGCATCGGCGCCGCCGACGACTCCGTAGTTCACGGCTTTGATTGCGTGTTGGTTGAGCTTTTCTTCCACCCGCCGGATGATCTCTTCCGAGGCGCGATGGTCCCAGGCGGTTTTGGGCTCCTCCTTGGTGAGTTTCTGGCCTGGATAAAACTCGATCACTTTGCCGCCTGCTTCCGCGGTCTTTTCGATGGCCTCAAAGACGCTGAAGCGGTTGAAAGTGTAAGCTTGGGAGCCGATGGCGAACCCGTTCAACTTATACTGATCGGGAATGGGCTCGGCGAGGGTGTTGAGAGCCAGCACGGGAGCCAGCGACACCAGGGCCGTGGAAACAAACGAAAACGATCGTGAGGACAGAAGAGAGGAACTCATAATTTCGCGGAATTTGGTGTGCGAATAGCACTCGGAAGCAGGTGATCTGTCAAGCCGGGAGCACGGGAGCACAACTCCGCTGTCGCATTCCGCATTCCGCACTCCGCACTTGAGGGCGACCTCAGATAAAGTGTGGTTCGTGGACGGGGCCCAAGCCGTGTTTGCGCAGCAATTCCACAAACCTGGCCAGACCCCGTTTTTCGTCTGAGCCCAGGTGATAATGGATGTGCCAGCTGAGATAATCTTTGCGGAACTCGAGGTCATACTCTGGCCGGCTGGCGATGATTTGGTCGAGGGTTTCCAACCCGAACGCCTTGGCATCACGCAAGGCGCGGCAAAGGGTCGTGGTATCGACCCCGCGCCGTAAGGCCCACACTGCATACACGAAGGGAAGTCGGGTGAGATCGGACCAGGCGGTGCCCAAATCCCATAGCTGATGCGGATGCCCTGCGCGCATAAAGTCAATCGCGGGGTCCCCAATCAAGAGGACGGCGTCATGAAAGGGCGCATCCTGATAATTGGAAAGCGGCGAGAAATCGGGGCGCAGGCCGCGTTCGGCCAGGAGCACCTTGAGCAGGTTGACACTCGTCAAGGAAGCGGGGTCGCAGAATATTTCGTGCACCTCCTCGAGCGGCTTGCGATGCGCCACCAGCACGCTCTGCACTTCGCCCAAGGACGCGATGGCGATGCCGTCCAACACATCGTAGTCGTGATGGAACAATACCTCCGTCACGCTAACCAGCGCGGCATCCAGTTTGCCGTCGCGCAACAATTCAGCCAGGCGCGCGGGCGGCGCGAGCACGATTTGGTCTTCGAGGCCGCGTGTGAGCGGGACCGCGTTCAGGTACGGGACCGACCCCACGCGCATGGGCGCCAGCGGGATTTCCTCGAGCGCGCTCTCCTGTTGGCGCAGTTGGAGCAAACGTTCGCGCTCGAGCCGGCGGGCGAAGTCCTCCGTGCTTTCGGAGGACAAGAGCCGAATTTTGGAAGGGTCATCCGGTGAGTTCATGGGCAGCGAAAACCGTCAACTTGGGGACGAGCCTTGGCACCATGAACCCGGCCCAATCTTACGTAGCAGCCGAGGTAACGAGGCTCTGATCTCTTCCCCGACGAACGCGTTGGGATAGAGTGAGCCCCTTCGACAAGCTCAGGGCAGGCTTCCTGACGCCGGCTGCTACCAGAGGGGTGGTTCATGGGTAACTTAAGCGGTTGCCAGGTTCTTTTGCAGAAGCGCCGGGGCGCCGGCGGGCTCCGGGGCGCTCACACCGGCGGGCTCGTCCTCCCACACCCGGATCGGCTCGTAAAAGGTATTGCGTTGGACGGGAATCCGGCCGGCTTCGCGGATGGCTTTGAGCATGGCGGGTTCGCTTTGGGATTGCGGCGTCTTGGAACCAGCCATGTGAAAGATGTGTTCTTCCAGGATGGTGCCGTGCAGGTCATCGGCTCCATAACTCAACGCGACCTGGGCCAAGCGCAGACCCAATCCTATCCAATACGCCGTGATGTGATCAAAATTATCCAGGTAAATGCGGCTCACCGCGATCGTTCGCAACGAATCGAACCCGGTCGGCGCGGTGTGCACCGGCACCTGGTTATTGTCCGGGTGATACGCCAACGGGATGAACCCGGTGAACCCGCGGGTTTCATCCTGGAGCGCGCGCAGCTGGCGGAGATGATCCACGCGATCGGCCAGTGACTCCACGTGGCCGTACAGCATGGTGCAGGTGCTGCGTCCACCTAACCCGTGCCAGGTGCGATGCACATCCAGATATTCCGCAGCGGATTCCTTGCCCTTGGCGATAGCGGAACGGACGTCCTTGGCAAAGATCTCGGCCCCGCCACCAGTCAGGGAATCGAGCCCGGCGGCCCTGAGCTCGTTCAAGGTGTCGACTACGGATTTGCGCCCCAACCAGGCGAGGTGCAAGATCTCGATGGCGGTAAAACATTTTAATTGCAGCCGGCCATCCAGTTGTTTGAGGGCCCGGAGCATGTCGGTGTAGTAAGAAAAGGGCAGGCTCGGGTGTAATCCACCGACGATATGCAATTCGGTCGCGCCCAACTGCAGCGCCTCGCGTCCCTTCTGGACGATTTCTTCCACCGTATGCTGAAAGCCGTCGGCATCCCGCTTCTTGCGGGCGAACGCGCAAAACTGGCAGGAGAGAATGCAATAATTGGAATAGTTGATGTACCGATTGAGGATATAGCTGGCCCGGGCGCCGACCTTTCGTTGGCGGACAACGTCAGCGATCGCGCCCAGGGCGTTCAAATCCCGAGTTTCAAACAGGCGCAGCGCATCCTCTTCGGTGAGCCGTTGGCCGGCGATCACCTTGTCGCCAAGGCTGCGCAAGTCGCTGTTCCGCAGAATAAAGTTCATCGGGCCACGCGAAAGTTCGGAAACATCACCTCGGCCAGGGTTACGGCCACAAAAACCACGCTGATGAGCGCGTTGAGCTTGAAGAAGGCGGCTTGGATCCACTTCAAACTCCGGCGCCGCGCCAGCCAATGTTCCAGGAACAGACAGCCGAGGATGAAAACCAGACCCGCGAAGTATGCCACCTTAAAGCGGCAAAGCAATCCGAAGCCCACCAGGAGCCCCCACATCAACATGTGCGCCAGGAAAGCGGCCACGAGTGCATTTTGCGGTCCCCAGGCCACCACGAGCGAATGAAGGTTCTGGCGCCGATCAAATTCGTAATCCTGGAGCGCATAGATCACATCAAACCCCACCAGCCAAAGCACCACGATCAGCGCCAAGAGCAGCGGAATCAATCCGGTCGTCGGCCCCAACAGGGGCGAGAACGATAATCCTTCCCGCACCGCCAGCCATGCACCCAAAGGCGCCAACGATAGCGCCACCCCCAGCCAGACATGCGTGTATTGCGTGAACCGCTTGGTAAAGGAATAAAAACAGGCCAGAAACAACGCCACCGGCGAGAGCATAAAACAAACCGGGTTCAACAACCAACTCGCCAGCACCAAACCCGCTCCGCTCACCAGACATAGCGTCCAGGCACTGGCCAAACTGATCTGGCCGCTCGGCAAATGGCGCATGGCCGTCCGCGGATTGGCCGCGTCAAATTTGAGGTCCACAATCCGGTTGAAAGCCATCGCGCACGTCCGCGCGCAAACCATCGCCGCCAGAATTAACAGGAAAATCCGCCAACCCGGCCACCCTTTGTTCTCCCGTGAGGCAATCGCCATCGACGCCAAGGCAAAAGGCAAGGCAAAGACCGTATGACTGAATTTCACGAACTCGCCCCATTTTCGAAGAATGCCTAGTGATGTGTCCCCTAAATAGCTATGCATTGGCGGCAATGGATTTTTGGCTCAGACGAGGCGTGAGCCACGAGCATATCCACAGTGATCTGTAAGGAGCGAACAATGAAGTATGAGCCAAAAAGACATGCCAGTGCGATTGCCGCGGGATTTGGCGCCACCGACCGGCCCCTTGTCAAGAACGGCCGATAGGGCCCGGGCGGGCACAACTCCCCATCTGCGTCCATCCGTGGGTCTTCGGACTTGTGTCAAATCGGCGCATCCGCACAATACGTCGCGTGTCAGGAGCGGCCCAGGCGGAACCGCGCTGATCAGACATTATCTGGCAGCAGTGCTGCTGCGCCCACCGTGGGCCATAGACCTGTGAAAGACTTATTCAGAAGACCGTGGCTGAGAATCATGGGGCCGACAATTTTGTCGGGCATGCTCTTCACGGCCTGCGAGAGTGCGCCCAGTCGCTACAGTTCGCAGGCGCTGAGTGCACCGACGGTTGTGCCGGAGACCCTGGTTTTGCCGCTGGCGGGTCCGTTGGAAGGCCCCAGGGCGGGACCGCGGCCCGCGGCCACGGTTGAGCCCGGGCTGGTTCCCGACCCCGCTACCATTCAGGAACCTGCGGACGCACTGGTTACCACGCCCACGCTGGAGACTGAATGGTAGCGGGGTCGGGAACCAGCCCGGGCTCAACC
>DATLUX010000009.1:0-7098 GCA_035577805.1 Verrucomicrobiia bacterium | reverse complement strand
CCCGTCGTTTTCCTCGTGGACACGGTGGTGCCGCAGGGGATTTATGACGAGGAGGACAAGCCGCCGAGGGGGAATGCAAATGCGGATGTACTTCGAACCGTGCTAAGCAAACTTAAACGTCCGGTAAACACACCTTCCGTATTGATTCCTGGCGACTGGATCAAGATGGGCTGGGACGGTGTAGCTCGCGTCATAATTGAAGATCCCGATCTCTTGCTTATCCATCGTTCTTCGTTCTTCCATCCCGCCAATGCAATAATCGGATTAGGGTATCCTCCATTTTTCACAACGAACATTGTCGATACGAGTGCGCTCGGACCCGGCGGTCACGTGACCAACGCGGTAACTATCGGCACCAATGCCTTAGCGTTTACAAGCTGGAAGGGCCTTTACGACGCCTGCGATGTCGTTCTCGTCGGCTTTTTGGCCAATATAGCTGCCGCGGCAAAGCGCTGCCGGTTCCTCGTTTACTCGCGAGGCACCGACGAGAACTGGAAGCAGGCGGACTTTAGGAAAGAGTGGGTGGAGCTTGTGGAGAAGCGTCATTCCGTCCTTAAGGGCCGCGTAACGGCCATGTTGATCGAACCGGACGCAGCCGGCGGCAGGGGATCCTTTAGGGATCCTAAAACTGCCAAGAGTATTCTCGATTGGGTCACGGACCATCTTCCACCCTCCGAAAAAGCCAAATAAGCCGGCTCGCTTGAACCTCCCAATGTGCACGAAATTCCGTTTCTGGTTCACCATCGCTTCGGAGCGCTTCCTGCAGCTGTCCGCGATCCCGCATAAATTCCTTTGCAACCTTTCCTAATTTTTCCCGGAGTACTGGACACAGACCATATCCAATCGTGTTATGCCAACACTTGTTCACGACCAATACCTCTGTGCGATTTCGCTGGGCTGGTTGGGCTTCGCGGCTGCCGCCGCCGCCGAGCCAGTCATCTTTTCCGCGATGGGCTGCGGACCTTACACACCGCCAGACAAGCCGGCCGTGGCGTTCTACGTTCGGCAGGAAAACCGTGAGCGCACCTCGGAATTCATGGTCCATCTCGGCGACGTCTTCAAAAGCCCGCCAGTGAAAAAGCTGCAAGATGCTGCCGGCCCCGCCACAAAAACGGGTCAGGTCGAACCGCCAGGGCCGGATCAAATGCCCACGGAGGCCGAATATCGCTGGACGGCAGACTTGCTCACCACCAGCAACACGATTCCCAGCTGGATTGTGGTGGGTGACAACGAATGGAGCGATCTGGAGGATCCCGCCCAGGGGTGGAAATGGTGGCAGAAGTATTATGCCAGATTCGAGGAACGTTTTCAGCCTGCCTGGAAAACTGAGCGTCAGCCGGAACGCCCGGAAAATTTTGCGTTCGTGCGCAAGGGCGTTGTCTTCATTGGTATCAACCTCGTGGGCGGGCGCATCCACGATGCCTCGGAATGGCTCGTCCGCCTGCCCCAGGATGCGGCCTGGATCAAGGAGGTGTTAACCCGTGCGTCGATGAGCGACGTGCGCGCGGCCGTAATTTTGTGCCAGGCAAATCCATTCGTCATTAAACCGGGTGAGCCGAAGGACAAATTCAAAGCTTTTCTTGTTCCATTTCGCCAGTCGGCTGCCGATTGGAAAAAGCCGTTGCTCTTCCTCCATTCCGACGGCCATGTCTGGATTGACGATCAACCGTGGCCCGAAAGGAACATCCGCCGGATCCAGGTCGATAAATGGGACACCAAGTTTCCCACCATTCAAGTTACGGTGGCCGACACCGGCGATGCGAAAACGATGTTTAACTTCAACCGCAGGCTGACCGATCCGCAGTGGAAATATCAGGCGCCACCGAAGGCTGCCGGCGGCGGCGGCCGCTGACGGCGTCTTGCCTGCCCGACGCCTCCCGGTGGCCGGCAAAACGCGCTGCCGAAAAACGCGGCTGCCTCGTCCGCCCTCAATGTCACAGCGCTGATTGTTCAGCGCGTTCCCATTCTCAACGGTAGCGACGCCCCGCCGCTATTGACTCTTCCTTCGCGAGGACGACGCCATCGTCCGCGAGTTCATTTCATGTCGGCTTGTTCCTCCGCGCCCCAAGCGCTGATGGCAGCAAAAGACCGCTCCTGCTTCTGACGGCTGCCGACGCATTAGTTTTCTGCAACCTTCAACAATTTTTCGCGGAGTACAGGGCAAAGAGCATTGCGCGCGCTCCGCACAATCCACAGGTCGGCAAACCAACCAACCAAACAGAAAGTCCGTATCATGAAACCTAACGTCAGTGAAATCAGCTCAGTCATGTTCGGGGTCGTGTCAGCCGGAGTCATGGCCGCCGCCGTTGCGGCAGTGGCGCTTCTCGCGCTGCCCGCACAGGCCGGGCCAGCGGCGGGTTTTGTCACGTCGGTGCAGCCCTATGCAGTGTCCATCTCGCCCGATTATGTCGCCGTGCCAATCCTCAGCGTCGGTGACCGCGTGCCGCTGACGAGCGATCCGACGAAGCAGTTTCAGATGGTCGGAGTGCCCGACGGACTGGGCGCGTATACGATCGGGGGCGGCGGCGGAGTCATCTTCATGAATCACGAGGTTGGTGGAAATGCCACCAATGAGCCGGTGCTCGGCGAAGCGCGCTATCGTGGCGCGTTCGTATCCAAGTTTGTGCTCAACGCCAACGCGGAAGTGTTGTCCGGCGAAGTCGCCTACGACGTCATCGTGGACCCGCTGGGAAATGAATTCCCACCTGCCCGCGTCAACAATTCCACGCCGCCTTTCGTCCGGCTCTGCTCGGGGACCTTGGCCTGGCTCGAGGCGGGTTTTGATCGGCCGATCTATTTCTGCGGCGAAGAAAATCCGGCTCCCGCCACTTTCGATGGCAAGGGCGGACTCGCTCTGGCCCTCATCGACGGCAAGCTCTACACTCTGCCGCATCTCGGCCACTTCCAGCACGAGAACACGCCGGTGCGACCGCATCCCGTGCCTGAGACGACGCTCGTCCTGATGGAAGACAACGCGGGCCCGGCCGCTCAACCCTACCTGGCCCAGCTTTACCTGTACGTTGGGGAAAAAGATTTCACGCCGGGAGCGCATCCGCTTGCCCGCAATGGGCTGGTTGGCGGCAAATTCTATGTGTTTGTTTCCACCACGTTGGGCATGCACACCGAGGCCGATTTTCAGTCTGGCACCATTTCCGGGCGATGGAGCGAGATCACCGGGGTGGACGGACTGACGGAGGCGCAATTGGAAGCGGCTTCGCAGGCGGCCGGTGCATTCGGTTTTGTAAAGACCGAGGATGGGGCGTGGAGTAAACACGACAAGAACGAGTTCTTCTTCAACTCCACTGGTGACACCGTCAACACCAACGTCGCAGGCAACCATCTGGGACGCACCTACCGGCTCTATTTTAACGATGCTGATATCACTGGCCCCTGCACGCTGACGCTCCTCTACAACGCTGATCAAATCGTGGCGACGAACGCCGACATTGCCCTGAATCCGGACAACCTCGATGTCGGCAAGGATTACATCATGGTCTGCGAAGACGGCACGGGCTTCGGCCGGAACGTAATGGCGAGCAAAGGGCGCGACGGGCTGATCTGGCGTTACGATCTCAAGAACAACTACGCGGCGACGCCAGTCGTGAGCCTCGCCACACCCGGTCGAGATGGAGCGGTGGTAGGCGCCGGCGTTTGGGAAACCTCCGGAATTCTGGATGCCGAGCACCTGTTTGGGCGCAACAGTTGGCTCTTCGACGTGCAGGCGCACTCGCCAACGGCCGCGCCCGTGCCGGGTACTACCGAGGACGGGCAACTCCTGTTACTGGTGCCAGTCCTGCACTGACGTTACAAATTGGGCCGGGGCTGCAGCGCCTGACATCGTCATCCCGGCTCAAGGCCGCGGTTCGGCGCTGTTCAAGGGGGCAATCCCGTTCGCGGCGGTTTACGAGAAGAACTCAATGAAGGGAACCGAGAACCAGGAGTAGTTAAACGCTCATCGAGACCATGACCCGGCGCATGAGAAAATCATCGCCGGGATCTTCCTCTGATCGGCGTTGAGGGAATCCCACGCGGGGATCTCCTGGTCACCTTCGAGCCCGGCGAGAATCTGAATTCCCCTTTACGCAGACGGGCGGGAAGCGCAGGCTCCGAACTGCTATGAGCTTGCCTCTAATTCCCAAGCATTTACGAGAAACCGCCGGGGCGGCTCAACAGCATCCCCACCGCGTCCACGCCCACGCTCGAACCGCCTTCCTTGAACGCACTGTCTCAAAAATGGACAGCAGCCAGGCCCTTTTGTTTCTGACGAACTTGGGGTAAATATGCAGCTGTCTTAGCCACCGACCGTTTGACCATGACGATTTCCAGACTTTCTCGGCAGAAAAGGGGATTTTTCCGACGAACGCCCATCTGTGCGGCCGCGTGGCTGGTCGGTCTGTGGCTCGGGTTGACTCAGGAATTGGCTGGAGGAAGCGGACGGCCAGGATTTGTCACAGAAGATCATTCAGCCACCGACGGAGTAGGTGCCAGCTTCAATGAGTCCAGCCTGCCGATCAACATCGTGGGTATGAACCGATTGCTGATCGCGGCATGGCATGCGGAATATGACGGCGACGTGCCGATCTGGACGGTGACGTGCGCGGGCATTCCTGGGATCGAACTGGTCAACACCAACGGCTATACGGGTGGAGACGGCAACCAACGGTTCCGCATCTATTGCTGGATCAATCCACCCACGGGCAGCCGGACGGTGACGGTTAGAAATGAATATGCCGGTGCGAATGAACTGGCGGTCACCGCCATCCTGCTCACGAACGTGAATCAGGCGGTGCCGCTGGGTGGTCTGGCGATGAATATCTCAACCGCCGTTCGCACGGGCGAGTCGGAGTCCGTCGCCACCACGACCAACGATCTGGTCGTGCACGTCATCGCCGACCGGCTTTTCACTGCGGGAACTCTCAGCGCTGGCGAAGTCTCGCGGTCCTACGCCAATGACGCCAAACATACCTGGGACGGTGATGCGAGCCTCTGGATATCCACCAAGCCCGGGGCCGAAGGCCATACCACCGTGTCGTCCTCGGGTTGGGCGTCATCGATCGTCAATGGCGTGGCGATCGTGATCCACGGATCCGACGAACCGTTTACCAGCCCGCTGACCGTCACGGTGTCAGGCAACGGCACGGTCTCTCCGGATCTGGACGGCCAACCGTTGCTGGTGGGCGGCCATTACACGCTGACAGCTCAACCCGGCCCGGGATTCTCATTCACCGGATGGACCGGGGACCTGGCCTCCGACAGAGCGCGCCTCAGCTTCGTCATGCGGTCCAATCTCACCCTCCATGCGTCCTTTGCCGATCTGACTCCGCCTCGGGTTCAAATCCTGCAACCCGCGGCGAGTGCGCGACTAACCAACGACACCGTCGTTTTGCAGGGGACAGCCGACGATGGCGACGCGGTGTCCAATGTGGAATATCGCGTGAGCAACACGGCGGGTGCGGGTGGCTTCCTGAGTGCCAACGGAACCACGACGTGGTCCGCGACGGTCTCGGGTCTGACGCCGGGCATCAACCAGATTGACGTGAGGGCCCGGGACATGGCCGGCAATGTATCGGCCGAGTCCACCCGCAGCGTGCTCCTGCTCACGAGCCTCAGGGTCACGACCAACCTGGGCGGCGGCGTCAGCTCTGGATTCCTCGGCACGACCTTCCGTGATCCAGGGCAGGAACTAAGCCTGCAGGCGATTTCCAAACCGGGATTCCTATTCTCGAACTGGTCCGGCAACATTGAGTCGACGGCCAATCCCTTGCGCTTCTTTCCCTCTTCGAACATGAGGTTGCAGGCAAATTTTGTCGTGAACCCGTTCGAGCCGGTGCTCGGAAATTACAACGGGTTGTTTTACGTCGGCGACACGACCAATGGAGTAAGCCACGAAACTTCCGGTGCCGTGAGTTTTCTGCTATCCAAGCTTGGAAGCTACTCCGGGCATCTGGTTCTGGCCGGCCGGCGGTTTTCGTTTAGCGGCCGGTTTGATCTCGAGGGGCGCACCACGAACATCGTGAAGCGCACCGGCACCAATGCGCTGTGGCTGGATCTGGCTCTCGATCTGGGTGGCGGCTCGGACCGGGTCGTCGGCCATGTGACCGATCCACAAGGCGGTTGGACCGCCGAGTTGAGCGGCGATCGAGCCTTGATCTACTCCGGCTCCAACCCCTGGCCTTATCAGGGTCACTACACTCTCGTTTTCACCAATCGCGACTCGGCGATCCAGCTGGGCGACAGCTTCGGGACGGTCAACATCAACCGTGGGCGAATCACGCTGAGCGGCTCGTTGGCGGACAACACGCCGGTAACCCAAAGCGTGCCTATCTCCAAGGACGGCCAATGGCCGTTGTATGTCGCGCTGTACGGAGGCAAAGGCTCGCTCTTGAGTTGGGTCGCGGTCGGCACGAACTCCTCCTCCCCCGAATCGATGGCCGGCGCCCTGAGCTGGATTAGGCCCAGCCTGCCGGGCGCGAGCAATTATCCCGATGGGTTCATTAGCATGCAGGGCGTTGTCGGATCGATCTACGTCCCGCCTGGCACCAACAAAGTCCTTGATCTCGATCTGGGTGAACTGAGCGTGGAGGGCGGGAACCTGGAGAGCAGTTATACGAACCTGGTGGCACTGGGCTCCGCTAACACGGTCACCAACCTCACAGCCACGCAGCCCCTCGTGCTGAGCCTCACGCTCCCCAGCGGATTATTCAAGGGCACTTTGAAGGTGAACGATGGCGGGGCAATCAAATCGCTCAGCTTGAAAGGAGCCTTGCTCCAGCATCAGGTCCGCGGCGCCGGTTATTTCCTCGGCACGAATCAAAGCGGACGTGTTCACCTTCAGCCCGCTCCGTAGGCCGGGTCTCTCCCCCTGAGGGAGCGCACGCTCGCGGGGCGGCCACGCCGGCCGCGACATCGTTGCTCTGATCTGTCGCCGCCTTTCGAAGTGAGCCTCCTGACGTCGGCTGCTAGTGATGTGTCTCACAAATAGCTGGTGTTTTGTTGCGCCCAAAATGGGCTGGGGCGAGGCGCGACGAGGGAGCATATCCGCAGCGATCTGTGACCGAGGAGCAACGAAGCCCCAGGCCATTTTCGGCGCAACCCTTC
>DATLUX010000008.1:0-33573 GCA_035577805.1 Verrucomicrobiia bacterium | reverse complement strand
GGCACCTGCCCGACGGTGGTGACGCGGACGTTCAAGGCGGTCGATCCGTGTCTCAACGAGACGACCAAGACCCAGACCATCAGCGTCGGTGACACCGTTGCGCCGAGCATTGAGTGTCCGCCGGACAAGAGCATGTATTGCGGCCAGTGCAGCCTCGATCCTGCAGTCACGGGTATAGCGACCTTTACTGACGCTTGCGGTACCCTTACCTACGGCGGGAAGAAGGCACCAACCAACGGGCAACTGACCTACCAGGATTCAGCTACACCCGATCCGGCCAACTGCCCGTGGACGATCACACGCACTTGGACGGCGAAGGATGCGTGCGGCAACCAGGCATCGGGCGTGCAGCTGATCAGCTGCGTGCCATTCAGTTGGGCAATTGTAACGGACAGTTCCCTCTGCTCGTACGACTTGGATCTCAGCACAGCGTGCCGGGACTTCCGGCTGCTGTTCACGCCGTACGGCAGTGGCTACAAACTCAATGCCAGCAACCCGGGCCAGACCTATTACAATGTGTTCTACATTGGAACGCCTGGAGCATCAGTCACGTTCAACCTCACGCTACCCTACCCGTACGTGACCCAGGGTGCGAACCCGGTCCATGCCTTCGACGGCGTGACCATCTCTGGGTCCAATCCCACGTTCTGCCTGACGCCAGGCAAGCCGGTACCGGTCACGTCCGTCACCCCACCGCTGGTGACGCTGGCGAACTACGTTCCGCAGACCCACGGCTCGGTTACAACCGTGACCGTGACCATGACGGTGCCGCCCTCCGGGTTCATCTACCTGAACATGCACTTGGACTACGGCCTCAAGGGCACTGTCGGCCTCGCAAAAG
Source organism: Verrucomicrobiia bacterium (assembly GCA_035577805.1). GTDB lineage: Bacteria > Verrucomicrobiota > Verrucomicrobiia > Limisphaerales > JADJPG01 > DATLUX01. The sequence goes on along the minus strand of DATLUX010000008.1, from coordinate 32,732 downwards.
GTGGCTCATCCGGCAACGATGCGATCAGTCAGTCAAGTATGGCGGTGGTGGTCCCAGACCATTACAACTACGTGTTCTCCGTGTCTGGCGCGCAGAACGATACGGATGGCGTCTGTAACATAAACGTGTTCAAGAAGAACCCCGGCGTGGGCGGCCGCGCCGGCTGGCGCTACACCCTGGACGGTGTGAGCGACATCGTTGCCACCTCGGGCGCCACGGTGACCTTGAAGGATGCCAAAGGCACGGTGCTCTCCACCGGGCTGACGGACCAGGACGGCTGGTACATGCTGAACTACAAGTACACCGGCAAAGCGACCACCCTCTACGTGACGCTAAAGCCGGTCAGCAAGCCAGCGCAGACCCAGAGTATCACTCTCAAGGCCAATGGTTTTGTTGAAGTGAACTTCGACGTGCCGTAGCCAAAGCCTCGCTGGCGCCGAGTTAGGTTCGAAGAATCTGACTCGAATCAATCGCGGAGCCCGGCGGCGGATGCCGCCGGGCTTTTTTTGACGGAAGGCGTTCCCGAGTTTTCGCGCCGGGGCTCGGAAGTCGGCTTGGTCTATCGGTTGAGCGCCCGAGGGGCGACGGGAGTCCGAGAAGAGCGGAACTGCTCCGAATATGAGCTGGATTTCGAGCGAAAAAATGAGTATTAAGTCGACTGTGAATGAATCCCGCAGGAGCGAACCCACTAGGCGCCGATTATTCGTCCCGGTCGTTTTAGCAGTTAGCTGTGCAGTTCTCGTTGGTGTTGGGGCTCTTAAGCAGCGGATGAGCAAGGGGGCCCCGGAAACCCCGGCGGTTGCCGTAGCCGAAGCGGTGGCGGCACCGGAACTTCCCGCTCCGTCTCAGGTCGAAGAACCCGCTGTGCCCCCCCCTGAGACGCTCCCTCCCGCACCCGCGCCCGCGGCTGAGGTCGTTAAGGTGGTGGCGCCTCTCGGTCGCCCATTGGCTGCTCCGGGGGCGGCCGCGCGACCGGTGGCTTCCGCAGAGACGCGCCAGATGGTCGAGGCGCTGATGCAGTTGACTCCCGGTGGGGCGCCGTTGTCCGCCGAGCAGGCCGCCGCCTGGAAGCACAGCTTGCAGGCTCTGGTGCAGCAGGGAGCGGCGGGCGTTCCGGCTATTCGCGATTTTCTGGCATTGAGCAAGGATCTGAGCCTCGGGTCGGTTAACGCACAGATGCTGGGGTATGACACGGTGCGCGGCGCGCTGTTTGATGCGCTGCGGCAAATCGGCGGGCCGGAAGGCACCCAGGCGAGCTTGGAAGCCTTGAACGGCACAGGCGATCCGCGGGAGGTCCTTGCCCTGGCGCGTAACCTGGAATCGATGGCGCCCGGGGAACATCGCGGGGAAATGTTGGACTCAGCGCGTCAGGTCTTGGGCATGGCGTCACGCGGTGAGTTGGCAGGCTACGATGTGGGCCCGCTGTTCGAAGTGTTCCAGAAATACGGCGGAGCCGAAGCACTTGCGGATCTCGAACAGGCCTGGGGACAGTGGCGATACTATGGAGCCATCGGCCTGGCCAATTTGCCGGAGGGCGCGGGCATACCCTCCTTGATCAAGATGGCCACTGGACCCGGCGGCGATCGGGGACAGGCGTTGGAGATGCTGGCGCAGGTGTCGTTACAATATCCAGAAGCCCGGGCGGTTTTGCTGGATCAAATCCGCGGGGGTAAGGTTGCGCCAAATCAATGGCCCTACCTGGGTTCGGTGTTGGGCGGAGATCACTATCAACTGCCGGACGCCCTTTGGTATGCCGCGCAGAACGGGGCGCCCATTGATCGCCAGAAAACTGCGCATATCGAATGGGGGAACCAGAATTTCTACCAGGGGCCAATTCCGGGGGGCAGCTCGCCCGATCAAGTCTCGCAGCAACTTGCCCTCGTGGAGGAGATCGCAGCGATTGCCTCGGATCCGGCGGCTGCGCAGGCGCTCCAGAACGCCAGAGCGGTTCTCAACCGGCGTCTCACCAGTCTCATTGCCGCCTTGGGCCCGGTGAATCAATGAAGGATGCCGGATGCGCAACTACGTAGGATTGAAGTTAACTGGAAGCAGCAATTCCCATGAACCCAAATGACCCACGTCGACAGTCCCGCGCGCCGTCAGGACGGCCCGAACCGTCGATCCGTCCAGGGTTGAGCTTCGCTCTCATCGCGCTGCTCGTCGCCGGCGTGGCGGGTGCAGGCTTCCAGTTTGTTAAGCGCCACCGGAAGCCCGCGGCGGTCGCTTCCGCCCCGACGGCGCCGGCCACGGGAGCCAAGCCTGCGCCGGTCGCCGCGGCCGAATCCGAGAGCCCTGAGATCGGGGTTCTTGCGCCGCCTCCACTGAAGGAGACCACCGCCGTGGCGGTTGCTGGAAAAGGCGCGCGGTCCACCGAACCAACATCCGTCGCGCCCACGCCTATGCCTGAGCCGAGTCCTCAATCGCGCCAACTGGTCGCCAGTTTGTCCGACCTGCAGCGAGTGGGGCGCTCGATGACTCCCGAGCAGGCGGCGGAGTGGAAGCAGAACCTGCAGCAACTGGTGCAGCAGGGACGCGATTCGGTGCCGGCCATCGCGGAGTTTCTCAGGCAAAACAAGGACGTGGACTTCGGCTCCGGCGTGAGCGAGGCCCTGGGCTATGGCTCGGTGCGCCGGGCCATGTTTGATGCCCTCGCCCAGATTGGCGGACCCGAAGGCGTGGCGGCTACTCGCGAAGTGCTGCAGAATAGTGCCGATCCGCGAGAGATCGCGCTGCTGGCCGCGGCCTTGGACAAGATGGCCCCCGAGGAGCATCGCCAGGAAGCCGTCCAAGCGGCCCGAGACGCACTGGCCATGGCGGCCAGCGGCAAACTGGAAGGCGCCGATGTGGGGCCGTTGTTCGAGGTGCTGCAGAAATATGGCGGCGCTGCTGCGCTGCCTGATCTCGAGCAGTCGATGGACCAGTGGAAATACTACGCCACTGCGGCGCTGGCTCAATTGCCCGATGGCGCCGGAGTGCCCAGCCTCATTCAGTTGGCGCAGGGCAACACTTCGGCCAGAATCAATGCGCTGGAGATGCTGGCACAAATGTCGGTGCAGTATCCCGATGCAAAAGGCGTGCTCATCGATCAGGCGCGAGCCAACAAGATCTCACCCAACCTGTGGCCTTATCTAGTGTCCGGCTTGGTGGGAGATGAGTATCATTTCCAGAGCTCAGAGCTCGACGACACCCTGAGGCGAGTCAGACCGGATGATGTGAAGACCACGCACGTTGCGTTCGGCAACCAGAATCTCTATACCGCCCCGAGTCCAGCCAGCTTGACACCGGAAAACATCAGCGAACGCATGACCTTCATTCAACAGCTGGAGACAATGACAAGTGATCCGGCGGCGTTGAAGGCGCTCCAGAGCGCCCGGGATGTGCTGACCAGGCGCTTGCCCAGCACAGCGGCGGTGACGCCGTAGGAAATGAAATGGGACGTGCGCATCACAGGCCTACCGATACATGAGTTCGAATCATGCCCTGTTCGCCAGGTTGGCCGGCATACTCGCGAGCGTTCTGCTACTGCTCGCGCAAGCGGCCGCTTTATCGGCCACGGCCGCTCCCGCGCCTAAAATCTCGTTCGGCTCGACGGTTTACGACTTTGGCAAGGCCAGCTCCGGGGAATTGGTGCGGCACGACTTTGTCTTCACCAACACGGGCACCGCGACGCTGGAGATCGCCGAGGTCCGATCCGGTTGTGGCTGCACGACGGCGGGCGCTTGGGACAAGATCGTGCTGCCCGGCCAGACCGGCAGGATCCCGCTCCAGTTCAACTCCACGGGCTTCGGCGGCGGAGTCTCCAAGTCAGCGACGGTGACGTGCAATGATCCGGAGCAGCCCAGCATCAGCCTTCAAATCTCGGGCACAATTTGGAAGCCCATCGAGGTGACTCCCACGATGGCGAGTTTTATTTATCAGAGTGAAGGCCAGACCAACGAAACCAAGACGCTGCGCATCGTGAATAATGCCGACGAACCGCTCACGCTCAGGGAGGTGCAGTGTTCCAATAAATCGTTTCAGACAGAGCTGAAAACGATCACGCCAGGCAAGGAGTTCGAGTTGTTGGTCACTGCTATCCCGCCCTTCGCCACGCCGTCCGCCTTCGCTTCAATTACGGTGAAGACTTCCTCGGCGAAAGCGCCTGTGCTGACCCTGAGCGCTTACGTGACCGTGCAGGCGCCTGTGACGTTGATGCCGGAGCAACTGTTCCTGCCGCCTGGACCCTTCACCAATGACGTCACCCTGTCGGTTACGGTGCGTAATAACAGCTCAAACGCCTTGGCGCTGTCTGACCTCAAGCTGGACATCCCGGGCTCAAAGGTTGCAGTGCAGGAGATGAAGCCTGGCCGAGTCTTCGCTCTCCACGTGACGTTCCCGGCAGGGTTTGGCATCAAGCCGGACCAGAAAGTGGAGCTGACGGGAAAGTCGGATCACCCGAAATTCCCGCTGCTCAGAGTGCCGATCTATCAGTCACCGCCTCTGACTGCTCCTCCCGCGGTGTCGCCCCTCCGCCAGTCGTTCACTCGGCCCAGCACGACCAATACTGAGTCGGTGGTTCGAGTCGTGCCGACGCGGTCAGCCCGGGCGCCGGAGCCCGGAGGGAAGAACTGATTGAGCCTGGAGTGTCGGATGGTCCAGGGTTGTAGGGACGCGTTCCGTGCCATCAGGATGTTGGCTGTCGTATGAAGAGGCTCACGCTGACTTTGGCCGCGTTGTCGCTGCTGCTGCCCTGGAACAGTTGGTCGGCGGTCCCGGCCAATGACAGATTCGTCAACAGGATCACCCTCACCGGCACTAATGTTACCGTCACTGGATCGAATCTAGGCGCGAACAAAGAGGGAGGTGAGCCTGAGCATGCTGCCAACCTCGGGGGGAGTTCCGTCTGGTGGACCTGGACGGCGCCAAGCGACGGGGACACGCAAATCACGACCGACGGCAGCCTCACGCTCGACACCAATAGCTTGGACACCCTGCTGGGGGTTTACGTCGGCTCGACGGTGTCTGCGTTGACCGTGGTTGCGACCAACGATGATCACGGAGTCGCTGTCACCGGCCGTGTCCGATTTGCCGCCAAAAGGAGCACGGCCTACCAGATCGCCGTAGACGGCTACAATGATGGCAACGGAGCCGCCGCGGGGAACATCAAGCTGACGCTGGTCTTCATCTCTGAGCCGATCCTGAGGCCACCGAACGACAATTTTGCGAGCCGGATCGTCCTGAACGGAGCGACAGTGACTACCAATGCTTCGAATGTGGGAGCGAGCCGGGAGGCCGGTGAGCCCCTTCACACCGATCAACTGCGGAACATGGGCGACACTTCGTTGTGGTGGCGTTGGACAGCTCCGACCGCAAGTAACGTGGTGATCACAACCATCGGCAGCGATTTCGACACCTTGCTTGGCATCTATACGGGCTCCATTCTTTCGAATCTGACTTTGGTGGCCCAAAACGATGACGTTGATCCTGCGGACCGTATCCTCACCAGCTCTGTGTCGATTAGTCCCACGGCGGGCCAGACCTACTTGATCGCCGTTGACGGGTACGATGGAGCGAGCGGCCGGGTCGTGTTGCAGATCGCCTCGCCGAGTCTCTGGCTAAGCATACCCACGCTGCGTTCGGACAGGACCTGCCAGTTCACCCTCAACGGGGCGGGTATTGGAGCGTACGACATCCAGGCGTCAATGGATCTCAGTGGGTGGGCATTGATCGGGAGCCTGCTCAAGACGAATGCGAGTGCAACGTTCATCGATCGAGCGGCTTCCAATATGAATCATCGCTTTTATCGGGCAAGGTCGCAGCCTTGACCAACCCCAGTTACGGTTTGCGGCACACCAGCACTTGCGAGACACCAAAGCGGCGCACCAGCGGCGTTTTTTCCAGAGTGTTGCTGATGCGTCTCAACCATCCTTTGGTGGCGCGGATGAAGGGAGGTTGCCGGCCGGAAATGCCCTCGAAGGTGAGCCAGACAAAGGAACGTTCGAGGATGGAGAATCCACTGGCCTTGACCAAGGCTGCGAGTTGGCCTTGCCAATAGTTGCGGGCCCAATAATCGAAAACAGTTTTTCCAAGCGGCAAGGGCAGATAAGGCACGAAAGGGATCCAATGCGGCACCCGCCGGCCGCTGGATTTGAGCCGGACGCCATGGGTCTCAAACGGAAACCAGCGATTAGGCGAGAAGATAAAAAGCAATCCGCCCGGTTTGAGGATCCGGAAGACTTCGGCGAGGGCCTTTTGTTCATCCGGGACATGCTCCAGCACTTCATTGAGCATGGCGCAGTCCCAGGAGGCAGACGGAAATTGGACGGCCTGCAAATCTCCTTGGGCGACGCGGTCCCGGGCCAGCGGTTTGGCCTGGGCCTGGCGCACCTTCTGGGCTTCGTATTCGAGGCCATGGGCGTCCAGACCCAGTCTCTCCACCAGCGCCACGACATACTCGCCCGCCCCGCAGCCGCAGTCGAGGAAACGGCGGTCGGTTGGGCGCAGATGCCGTTCGATGACTTGCAATCGTTTGGCCATGGCGAGCGGGGTGGCCGTGTCTCCGCCTGCAATGCGTATATTCTCGTAGCCGGTCGGCATGGGCGGGAGAAATCAACACGAATTGGCTGCGAAAGCAACCCGCCAGTGCGGGCGCGGGCCGTGCGGGCCGGGGTGTTCGCGGTGGTTGGCTCGGGGAAACTACGGCACTGACGCGCCCGGCTGCCCCAAGCTTGCAGGCCCGGCGGGCCTGCAGTATCGTCCGCGCACTTTATTTATGGGTTTGGATACAAAGTCCCGGATAGTCGTGTGTGGTGGCGGCGGATTTATCGGAGGCCATTTAGTGGCCGAGTTACGCCGATTGGGCTGTTGCTCGATCTGCTCGGTGGACGTCAAGCCGCAGGGAGAATGGTATCAGCGCTTCGAGGATGTGGACAACCTGGTCTTGGATCTTCAGGACAAGTCGGCCTGTGACACGGCCTTGCAGGGGGCGGACCTGGTCTACAACCTGGCCGCCGACATGGGCGGGATGGGATTCATCGAGAGCAATCGTTGCCTGTGCATGTTATCGGTTTTGATCAACACGCACCTGCTGATGGCGGCACGCAGAATCGGCGTGCAACGGTTTTTCTATGCCTCCAGTGCCTGCGTCTATAATGCCGATAAACAGCGCGATCCGAACGTGACCGCGCTCAAGGAGGAAGACGCCTATCCAGCCATGCCCGAAGACGGTTACGGATGGGAAAAGCTTTTCAGTGAACGAATGTGCCGCCATTTCCGGGAGGATTTCGGCCTGCAGACCCGCGTCGCGCGCTTCCACAATGTCTACGGACCCTTTGGGACCTACGACGGCGGCCGGGAAAAGGCTCCGGCGGCCATCTGCCGCAAGGTGATCACCGCCCAGTTCACGGGCCGGCACGAAATCGAGATCTGGGGCGATGGCGCCCAGACCCGCAGCTTCATGTACATCGAGGATTGCCTGAAAGGCATTCAGCTCATTACGCAAAGCGACATCGTCGAACCTCTCAACCTCGGCAGTGATGAATTGGTGTCGATCAATCAACTGGTAGACATGGTGGAAGACATCGCCGGGATCAAGCTCAAGCGGAACTACAACCTCAACGCGCCTAAAGGGGTCAACGGCCGCAATTCCGACAACACGCTGATTCGGAAGCGGCTGGGCTGGGCTCCGGAAACCAAGCTGCGCGCCGGCATGGAGCAGACTTACCGTTGGATCCATGACCAGATGGTGAAGTCGAAGTGAATCAGCGGCATTCCGCAGTCGAATAAGCCTCGCTAACTTCGTCAGCTGCATGAGCTATTAAGCGGGCTGGAAAACCGGACTTGCATCCAGGTGCTCCACGCGTACGATGCCGCCGACCGAGCATCGCTGCCGGTTTTTGCCCCCGCACATGCACGAACACGCACCGAATGAACAGGGAAACAGTGATTTGCCGACGGTGGACGTGTTTGGGCTCCCTTTTGCACTGGCCGACTACCAATCCACCTTCGCCTACCTGCTGCGGTTGTCGCAGCGTTCGCGCCCAGGCGCGGCCGCGTTTTGCGCCACGCACCTGCTGGCGGAGGCGCGCCTGCGCAAGGAGTTCAGCCAAGTGTTGGCCAGCTTCGATATGCGTTTTCCGGATGGCATGCCGGTGGTCTGGCTGATGAACGCGCTGGGCGGCCGGATGCGGGATCGGGTGTATGGGCCGTACTTGATGCGCTACGCGATCCAGCACGCCCCGCGGCCTTACCGCCATTTTCTGTTTGGCGGAAGCCCGGAGTGCCTGGCCGAATTGGAGGAGGCGTTGAGGAAACTTCAACCTCAGATCGAAGTGGTCGGCAAATTAAGTCCCCCGTTTCGGCCCTGGACCGAAGAAGATGAAGCGGGTTTCGCCCAGGCCATCACCGGTGGCGACCCAGATTTTGTCTGGGTCGCCCTGGGCGGCATTAAGCAGGAGAATTGGATTGTGCGAAACCAGCATCGGTACCGGCGCGGGGTGTTCCTGGCCGTGGGCGACGCGTTCGAGCTATTGGCGGGCCGCCGAGGCTTTGCGCCCGCGTGGATGCAGCGCTGGGGGTTGACCTGGGTTTATCGGTTGGCGCAGGAGCCGCGTCGGCTCTGGAAACGGTACTTGATCTACAATTCCGTGTTTGCCACCTACGCGATTCTCGACGTCCTGCGCGCGCTCTGTACGGGCCGCCGCGGCCGGGCGGTCACGCGCGGCTGAGGGCTGCGACCCTAGAAATCCAGGCAGTCCCGCACGGTCTTGGCCAGCAGCGGCGGCGGGTAAGGTTTTTGGAGGAACATGGTGTCGCGCAGACCGAGGTCGCCACCCATGACGTCGGAGCTGTAGCCACTGGTGTAGACCACCTTCAAGTCCGGCTTGCGGTTTTTGAGTTCTTCAGCCAGTTCGCGTCCGGTCATGCCTTCGGGCATGACCATATCGGTGAGAAGCAAATCGATGCGGCCAGCGTGTTTTTCCCAGACTTTGAGGGCCTCGATGCCGGAGGATGCCTCGAGAACTTCGTAGTTATAGTCCTTGAGGATCACTCGGGCCAATTCGCGCAGCACGGGTTCATCTTCAACCAGGAGGATGGTTTCGTGCCCGCCTTTGATGTCCGGGCGCGGGCAGACGCGTTCGAAAGAGGTTTCGAAGGACTTGGTGGTGGACGGAATAAAGATGGTGAAGGTGGTGCCGACGCCCAACTCGCTTTTGGTTTCGATCCAGCCGGAATGTTGTTTAACGATGCCGTAGACGGTGGCGAGCCCGAGCCCGGTCCCTTTACCGACTTCCTTGGTGGTAAAAAACGGTTCGAAGATGCGCGTGAGCGTTTCGTCGGTCATCCCGGTGCCGGTATCGGTGACGATCAAGCGGACGAACTGGCCGGGACGGGCTTCGGGATGGTGTTGGACGTATTGGTCATCAATGGTGGCGGCGTTGGTGGCGATGGAAAGTTTGCCGCCTTTGGGCATGGCGTCGCGGGCATTGACGGACAGGTTCATGATGATCTGTTCCATCATGCCGGTGTCGGCCTCGATGCTGGGCATGGGGGAGGCGCAATTGCTTTCGAGCGTGATGTCGTCACCGAGCAGGCGCTGCAGCATCTTGGTCATGTTCCCGATCACCTTGCTCAGATCGATGACCTTGGGCTGCATCTTTTGTTTGCGACTAAACATCAGCAATTGCTGGGTCAAGCTGGCGGCGCGTCTGGCGGCGGCGGAGACCTGGCGGAGGGGTTCGACCTGAGGCGAATTGGGTTCGCATTGGGCCACCAACCGATCGCTGTGCCCCTGGATAATGGTCAGGATATTATTAAAATCGTGGGCGACGCCGGCCGCCAGTTGGCCGACCGATTCGAGTTTTTGGGCATGGCGCAACTGGGCCTCGAGATTGAGGCGTTCGGTGACATCCGCGCCGTAGCAGTGCACCACCTGGCTGGGGATGATGGGGAAGAAGGACCAGGTCAGGGTGCGTCCGTTGAGTTGGAGTTGCTGGGAGAGTTTGCTTTGGCCTTGGCGCAGGCATTCCTGCGCGATGGCGGCGGCGTTGGCCGGCAAGATGGCTTCGGGCTGTTCGACCTGGAGTTGCCGCGCCATTTCGCGGGCGGCGTGATTGACGTAGGTGAGGGTGCCGTCGCTGGCCAGTTCCATGACCGGGTCGGGGCTGAACCGGGGGAAGGCGGCCAGCTTTTGAATCTCGGCTTCGGCGCGTTTGCGTTCAGTGATATCGCTGAGGGTGCCGGTGACGCCATGGGCCCCTTCGTTGGCGTTGAGGATGGGCTGGGCGTAGACCTCCATCCAGCGGAAGGTGCCGTCGGCCGCGACATAACGGGTTTCATCGCGGCAATAGCTTTTGCGTCGTTCGATGACTTCCTGGATGATCTCGCGATGGCGTTGGCGGTCGTCGGGATGGATGAAATCGGCGAAGCTGGTCCCGAGCGAATCGCGGATGCGGAAGCCGGTGATCTCGGTCCAGGCCGGGTTCAGGAAAGTCCAGTGCCCGTCCCGGTCGGTTTGGAAGATGACCTCCTTGATGTTTTCGACGACCGATCGGTATTTGATCTCGCTGGCATCGAGGGCTTCGGCGGATCGTTTGCGTTCGATGCAAAGGGCGATGCCGTTGGCGACGGAGGCCATTTCCTGGATCACAGCCTCGCTCATCGGTTTGGTGGCGTAGATCGACATCAAGCCGACCAGGCGATCTTCCAGCACGAGCGGATACCCGGCGAAGGAAAGGATGTTGTGGTCGCGGGCCCAAGGCTGCTCCAGGAAGCGCGCGTCGCCGATCACGCGCCCGATCAAGATGGGTTTGCCTTCGGCGATGAGATCCAGCGGGATGGGCACCTTGGACGATTTGGTCCGGGCTTGGTTGTCGATCAAACCGGCGCAGGCGTGGAGTTTGAGTTGTTTTTTATCTTCCTCGAAGATCCAGATCCTGGCCAGGACGGCGTGGAGATAGTGAACCAGGGCGGTGGCGCAGCGGTGCAGGGTGGTGTCAAGGGCATCGCGGCGGGTCAAGGCCAAGCCGATGTCTTCGCCAAACGCGGCCAGGCGGGCCTGCTCGGAAGTGGCGCGGTCGGCGGCCCGTTTCCGTTCGAGGGCATAGCGGATGGATCGTTCGAGCAGTCCGGAGTCCAGGCGGCCTTTGACGAGGTAATCGGCGGCGCCGGCCTTCATGGCTTCCAGGTCGACCTCGTGTTCGCCCTGGCCGGTGAGGAGGATGATGGGCGATTTGCAGCCTCTTTCCTGAGCGGTGCGGAGCAGTTCGATCCCGTTCTGGGCGCCGAGCCGGTAATCGACCAGGCAGACATCATGCTGGTTGCCGGTCATTGCTTCGAGGCCAGTGGAGAAATTCTTCAGCCACTCGACCTGGACCTGCTGTCCACGAAATTCCCCGAAGAGCTCCCGGGCCAGTATATAATCGTCCTCGTCGTCCTCGACGAGCAACACCCTAAGGGTCTCTCCTGACGGCTCTGGCTGCACTAGGACTTCTTGGCAGGGAGTTCAACGATGTCGAACCAGTAACGGCAGAGAGTTTTCATGACGTCGACCAGCGAGTCGAACGACACCGGCTTGGCGATGAACGAATTGGCCCCCAGATCGTAGATGCGCCCAATGTCGGTGTCGGCCCGGGACGTGGTCAGGATTACCACCGGAATGGTGCGCAGCTCCGGGTCGACCTTGATTTCTTTCAAGGCCTCCCGGCCGTCTTTCTTGGGCATGTTCAGATCCAGCAGGATCAAGCCTGGACGCGGCGCCGAGTCCGCTTGCAGATATTTACCGCGTCGATGGAGGTACTCGATAAGTTCTTCGCCGTTTTCGACGAACCGAAGGTCACCCGTGATCTTGCACTCGGCCAGGGCGTCCTTAGCCAGCAACCGATCGTCGGCGTCGTCGTCGGCCATCAGGATAATAAATGGAGTGGGAGCTGGCATTAGGCTGCGACCTCCTTCTTCGGGCGGCGGACCGGCAGAGTGACGATGAAGGTAGCGCCTTCGCCCAACTTACTTTTTGCGGTGATGGTGCCTCCATGCCGGTCGGTGATGCGACGGCAAACGGCCAGCCCGACGCCGGTGCCTTCATACTCGTTGCGGCCGTGCAGGCGTTGGAACACCGCGAAGATTTTTTCCAGATACTTTTCCTCGAACCCGATGCCATTGTCCTGGATGGTCAGCTCGCATTGTTCGGCGTAGGGATCTTCGTCGGGCGTGCCGGCGAACGGGCTCTTGAGGATGCGGGCATTGATGCGCACGACGGGTTGGCCGCCGGGGGGCTGGAACTTGAGGGCGTTGCCGATCAGGTTCTGCAACAGCTGACGCATCTGAAGAGGATCGCCGTCGATGGTGGGCAGCTCGCCAATCTCGATGGACGCTTTTTTCTGTTCGATGCGCACTTCCAGATCGCTGAGCACCCCTCTGACCACTTGATGCAGATCGACCGGCACGAAGGGCTGTGACGCACTGATGACTCGTGAAAAGGTGAGCAGATCGTTGATCAGCGTCTGCATGCGGGCGGCGGCGCTTTGCATGCGTTCCAGATAATCGCGGCCGTCCTGCAGATTGACCGCGTCGCAACGGGTCTTGAGACGGTCCCCGAACGCCTGGATTTTGCGCAGCGGTTCCTGCAAGTCGTGAGACGCCACGTAAGCGAACTGTTCCAATTCGGCGTTGGAACGGGCCAGCTCCGCCGCTTTGCGACTCAATGTTTCCTCGGCTCGTTTGCGGTCAGTGACATCCTTGAAGATCACCACCGCGCCAACTTCTTTGTCCCTTTCGCGGATGGGCGTGCGCACGTACTCCGCCGGGAAGCTGGAACCATCCTTGCGATAAAACAATTGATAATCGCCATGCTCGGCCTGGGGAGCTGTCTCGGCGGGGGTGGCCAGGCGGTGAAATACTTCGGCTTCGGATTTTCCCACCAGCTCCTCGACTTTCCATCCGGTGATCTTGGCGGCCGCAGGGTTGACGAAGGTGGTGCGTCCCTGCAGGTCCAGGCCGTAGATGCCTTCACCGGCGGAATTCAGGATGGATTCGTAACGGCGCTGGAGCTTTTGCAATTCCTGGGTCCGGGCCTGCACATGCAGTTCCAGCACGTCCTTGGACCTTTCCAATTCCTTGGCTTGTTGGGCCATCACCCGTTCGGCTTGGCGCCGGTCGTTGAGTTCCTTCTGCAACTGCGCGTGGGAGGTGGAGAGTTGCGCGGTGCGGTCCTGGACTTTCTTCTCAATTTCCGAAGCCACCTTGGCCAGATCGGTTTCCAAGCGGCGCCGCTCGGTCTTCTGTTGCATCAGATCCGTGTTGGCCTTTTCCAGCGTGGAGGAAAGTCCCGTGAGTTCGTCTTCGTACTTCTGCATCCGTCGGGCAGCGCGATGGCGCAACCAGAACAGGACGATCATCACCAAGACGGCCATGCTGGCAGCACCGGCCGAGGTCGCCAGGGAAAGTTGGCGGATCCACGAATCCACCTCCTTCATCACGACCGGCACGGTGCTGGGGTCGGTCGTGCGAGTCGAGCCGGGGCCATGAGTGAGGCTAAGCCGATTGAGCGCTTCGGAGCCCACAATGTAGATCCAGGCACTGCTGCCGAGGGTCAGTCCCAAGATTATAAAGCACAGCACAAACAGGGCTCGAGGGGCGGGGTACCGCCTGGGCCCAGTGTTCAACTGATTGTCTGCCAAGGTTCCAGCGTTGCTCACCAAACTAATATCGGAATCCGCTGGGTCCGCCTTTAGTGCCCCGGCCGGATTGGGACCGTGACAGATTGTCCCTGTGCAACGAGGGCCAACGGGCGGTTTCTTGGGGCGTGAACTGGGCTTGGGCCTGCTCCGATCCGGCCTGCCAATGAAAGGGCAAAACGGGCCAGACAAATCGCCTGCTTCACCAGGCCAATCTGGCCGCGGCCGGAAATGTCGTGTCGGCCTGGTGGGGATCTGTTAGGGTGTCGGCCCATGTTGGAAACATGTGGCCTGATCGCAGGCAGCCGTGCTCTGCCCCTGTTCTTCGCGCGTCAAGCGAGAGCCCTGGGGGTCAAGCGCCTGGTGGCCGTGGCCTTTGAAGGGGAAACCGATCCCGGGTTAGGGGAACTGGTCGATCAAATCACCTGGCTCAAGGTCGGGCAACTTTCCAAGATGATCGCCGCGTTGAAGGATCACGGCGTCCGGCAGTGCGTCATGCTCGGCCAGGTCGCGCCGCGCCATCTGTTTGATGTTCGCCCGGATCTGCGGGCCTTGGGTCTGTTGTTCAAGTTAAAGGAGAAAAATGCGCATACGCTGTTCACTGCCCTAGTGCATGAATTAGCCAACGAAGGCGTGGAAGTGATCGAGGCGACGCCCTGGTTGCGTCCATTGATGGCCGGGGTCGGCTTCCGGCTGGGACCAGTCTTGAGCACCGGACAAGAAGCCGATGTGTCCTTCGGTTTCAGGATGGCCAAGGAAATTTCGCGGCTGGAGATCGGCCAACTGGTGGTCGTGAAAGCCGGGACGGTGCTGGCGGTGGAAGGGTTCGAAGGAACCGACAAGTGCCTGCTGCGAGGTGGCCAATTGGCGGGCAAGGACGGGGGCGCCGTTGCGGTCAAAGTGGCCAAGGCTGGCCATGATATGCGATTTGACGTGCCCTGCATTGGCGCGAGCACTTTGGAGACGTGCGCTTCGGCGGGAATCGCCGTCCTGGCGCTGGAGGCCGGCCAGACATTGGTCCTGGAACAAGATCTCATCGAAGCCCTGGCCAAACGCCATCAGATCAGCCTGGTCACCGTTGCCCTCGCAAGCCCGCCGGCCCCGCTGGCACCCGCCTGGTGAACGTCGCAAAAGTGGATTGCCTCCCATCGGTCCTCCGCCGCATGCTCGGGCTGCGGCCGTTGGGCTGGGTCACGGGGTTAGTCGAGCCGCACGCAACTTGAAAGTCACATGACGTCTTACGAACTGTTTGGGGCCATGTCGCCGGGATTGGCAACCGAGATTCTGGAATTCAATCATGCCAGTGACCGCCCCATTTATCGGGCGGGTCTGGAGGCCGTGGCGCAAGCGCGCAAGCTGCGGACGGTTTTTCTGGAGCGCCAGCCGCGCGTCGAACGGCAGGCGCTGATGATTGAAAGTCTGTCGCGCCCCAACCTGGCGGTGGCTTCCGACACCCTGCTGCGCAACTGGCTCCTCAAAGGGCAGACCACCGTCCTGATTGATTTTCTGGACGCGCTGAAGATCAAACACGAGAAAGGGGTCGTGGAAGATTTGCCCAAGAGCGTGGAGGACGCTGCTCTGCAGCAAGCCGTCGAGCAGTTGCTGGCGAAACACCCGGCGGAAGTGGTGGCCGTCTACCTCCAGTCCTTCAATGTGATGAACGCCGAGACTTGGGCCAACCTGGAAACGTTATTGCGCGACGAGCCCCGCCTTCGTTTGCCGGGCGCCAAGATGGCCCAAGCGGGCTAACGAGGCAAGGCCTCGTTAGAGGGTTTGGCTTCGCCAAACCAAGAGCGAATCATGAGTCCGGTTGGGCCGCGCGGCGCCTTGCGGCGCTGCGGGGCTCCGGCGCGACCGGCCGTTTTCCGCTTTCCGCTTTCCGCTTTCCGCTTTTCCCCATCTGTTTTTGTTTTGACAGCTTCGAGGTTTGGCGTTGGATTGGTCTGCCAGCACGCGCAAACCTACACTATGAAAGCCCTGTTTTATTATGCAGCCTTGTTTGTTATGAGCACGAGCGTTCTATTGGCCGGTGAGGATACACGTCTTTATGAGATGCGCACCTACTACGCGGCGCCCGGCAAGCTGGATGATTTGCATGCGCGTTTCCGTGATCACACCTGCAAACTTTTCGAGAAACACGGCATGATGAACATCGGCTACTGGGTGCCGGTGGAAAATCCGGACAACCAGCTCATCTATATTTTGAGTTATTCCAGCCGGGAGGCTCGCGAAAGTTCCTGGAAGGCGTTTATGGCCGACCCGGATTGGAAAGCGGCGCAACGAGCGTCCGAGGCCAATGGGCGGCTGGTGACCAAAGTAGAGTCCCGCTTCATGAACGCCACAGATTACTCGCCGGCCATCAAGCCCGGGTCGGGCGCCGCTCCCCGCACTTTCGAACTCCGCACCTATACCGCCTCCGCGGGCAATCTGGACGCGCTGAACGCACGGTTTCGCGATCAGACGTTGAAGTTATTTTCCAAGCACGGCATGGAAAATTTCGGCTATTGGAATTTGACCAAGGATCAACCGGGCGCCGACAAGACCCTCGTTTACCTGCTGGCCCATCGCAGCAAGGAGGCGGCGGCCGCTTCGTTCCAGGCGTTTCGCGCGGACCCGGATTGGGTGGCGGCTCGAGAAGCGTCGGAGAAAAAAGCCGGAGGCTCACTGACCGAAGGCGGGCAGGCGGGAGTGAAGTCGGTCTTCCTCAAGCCGACGGATTACTCGCAGACCAAGTAGCAGGCGCAACGCACTTGCGGCGCATGCATCTGGCAGCGATTCATTTGGCGGCAAGGTCCACGCGACCGCGATTGAATTGCCACAAATAAAATGCCGCGAAGCCCCAGGCCGGCAAGGCGGCCAAGGGCAAGCACAGCCAACCAAGCCAGGTGTCCTGTCCCAGGAACTCCGGCACCAAAGCCAGCAAGGCGCAGCTGACGCTGGCGGCCAAACAGAGCAGCAGGAGAACCAAGAAACCCAGCGAACGAAGGCCCAGTTGACGCCGGCTTTCGCCACTGCCAAGCAAGCCCGCATACGGAAACAGCCCGTGCAGCAAGAGCGCTCCCTTTAACCCGACGGCCAGCCCGCTGGCGACGGGCAAATGCAAACGCCAGGCCAGCAGCAAACCGGCCAAACCAAACAACGGAAGCGCGCAGGTGGAACGGATCAGCCAAAGCTTTGTGCGCAGACGCAACAATTCACCCAAACGGATCGGCAGCAGACCAATGATTTGTGGGCCCGCGCTCACGTGCGTCGGCAGCGTCGTGCCCGCCACCACCAGCAACACCAGCGCGTCCACCCAGCCGAAAAACTGAAACCCCCACGCCTGCAGGCTCCAGGCACACAAACTGCCCAGGAGCAGAATCCAAAGCGCTTTCCACCAGCGCCGGGACCAGGGGAGATTTCCATCGATGGTGATCTCGGCCAGCAGTTGTTCTCGGGCGGTCAGCCAACGCGCAGCCAGGCGCTCCAAGGGATCCTGTGGACTCCACACTGGCCAAGCCTTCAAAAATTCGCGGCTGTGAATCTGATCGATCAGCGCGGTTTGTCCACTGGGCGTCGCGGCGGATTGCGGCCCCACGCCCGCCGGAAGATCTTCGTCAGCCCGATCCCAAGACACCGAATCGAGGTTCTGCAGGACGAAGTCGGCCTGCAATTGGGTCCAGGATCTTTTGCCACTCCACAACAGCAGCCCGAGGGGCGCCAAGACTAGCGGCCAGGACCACTGCTGACGCGCGAGGCCCTCGAGAATGAATGTCGGCCAGCCAGTCGGCACCACCAGAATGATCCAGTCAGACCCTTCAGCCAGTCGTTCGGCCAACCACAGTCCGATGAAACGCCGATCGAAGAGCAGCACGAGAAACAATCCCCAGATGCCCAGCAGAGCAACACCCAGGCGCGCCAGCAAACGGCGTCGCTCAACCAACGCGACGCTTAAAGCCAGAGTCAGCAGCCAGTGCGCGAGGGCCAAGAAAGGAACCCAGACCCAGGAGGGCGCGCGCTCCGGACTCAACTCCCAAGTCAGCCAGGCGTAAGCCACCGTGGCTTCGACATAGGCCCAGGTGCTGCGTCGGAAGAATTTCGCGCCCTGGCGCCGGTACACATCGGCGTCAGCGATCGGCAAGAACAGTAACGGCAGTCGTTCCTGATCGCCGGCCAGCAAAGCGGACAACCGCTGGGCTCCGGAAAGGACGGTCGCCATCCCCCACAACGTGAAGAGGGCCGCCCCGTATTCGAACGCCAGCGCCGAACCGGTCCTCACCGAAGGGGGTGCCACGGCCAGCAAGACGGGCAAACAGCCGCTGCCGACCACGCGCAGCAGCCAGTCATCAACCGTATACTGGCGGCGTTGCTGTTTGCGGTAACGACGGGCTTCGGCGGCGAGTTGGGGTGACGCGCGCACCGCCGCGCGCGCGACACGCCGGAGCCGGGTTTCCACCCTGGGCTGGTACAGCTTCACGGCTCTTCCCTCAGTTGCTGAAACAGCGATTCCAGGACGTTGTCAGGGTCGATGGCCTGCGCCCGCAATTGTGCGAGCGTATCGAACGCGCGGACCTCGCCCTGATGGATCAAGCAGACCCGATCGGAGAACCGTTCGGCCAGGTCGAGCAGCTGGGTGGAGTAGAGCACGGTGCGCCCGCGACTGGCCGCGGCGCGCGCGTGGCGTTTGAAAGCATTGATGCCGTGCGGGTCCATGCCCGAGGCAAATGGTTCGTCCAACAGCCACACTTCGGGATCCACCGCCAGCAACGCCGTCAAGGCGGCCTTGTAGATCTGGCCGCGCGACAGCATGGCCATGGGCATCTCGGCTACCGCCAGCAAATCGAAATCGCGCAAAAGCCCCACGACTCGTTCCTCCATGCCGTCCAGTGGTGTTTCGAACAAGCGCAGAAAGATGCTCAGGTTCCGCAAGACGCCGGCAAAGGGAAACAGGGCGGGGAAGTCCGGCACAAAACAGAAACGCCGGCGCAAGTCCAGGCGATCGCGCTGGAACAATTCGTCATCGTAATAAACTTCGCCTTGATCCAAACCGATCAAGCCGGCCAGGCAGCGGAGCAGAGTGCTTTTGCCCGCGCCGTTGGGCCCCAGCAGGGACACGATTTGGCCAGGCTGAATTTCCAGCGATACCCGATCCAGGGCGCGCAACGGTCCATAGCGTTTGAGCAACCTCCGTGTCTCGATCTTCATGCCGGAGCGGGTGGAACCGGAATTTTTTCGGCCAGTTCCTCGGCTGGATAGGTCCAGATTTCGGCGAGGGTGGGATGATAATGAGGCAGGGTGGCGAGTTGACGGACGGTCAAGCGTGCGCCCATGGCGACAATAATTTCATGGATCAACTCGCCGGCGAGCGGGCCGACGCACGCCCCGCCCAGAATCTCTCCGCGCTGCGGATCGGCCAGCAGCTTCACGTGCCCGTCGCGGGCTTCCATGATTAAAGATTTGCCGTGATCGGCGAAGGGATAACTCGCGGCCAGGTAGGGGATGCCTTCGGCTTGGGCCACCCGCTCGGTCAGTCCCACGCACGCCAGTTGCGGTTCGGTAAACACCACCGTGGTCAGCAGTCGATAATCCATCGAGCGTGGCTGATCGGGGCGCGCGATGTTGTGAGCCGCGATCTCGCCCTGCGCAACGGCCAGGTGGACAATTTCGTGTGGGCTGGTGCAATCGCCGGCTGCGTAGATGTGCGGCACGTTCGTTCGCATCCTGAGATCGGTGATGATTCGACCTTGTTCGGTTAACACCCCGGCCTGGTCGAGAGCCAGCACGGCCGTGTTCGGAGATCGGCCCAAGGCCATGAGGATCTCGTCGGCTCGAACCTCCATCTTGCGCTCATCATGCACGAACGTTACGACCTTGGCGCCTTGGTCACGATAAGCGTCCACCAGCCTGGTGCCGGTGAAGAGCCGGACCCCTTCACGACGCAGCACGGTCTCGAGCACGGATGTGGCGTCGGGATCAAATTCCTTCAGCACGTGCGGGCTGCGCTGAATCAAGGTCACTTCCACGTCGAATCGGGCGAGCGTCTGAGCGAATTCCATCCCCACCGAACCTCCACCCAGCACCAGCAATGATTTGGGCAACTGGCGTAATTCCAGCAGATCGTCGCTGGTGAGGAAGCCTACCTCGGTCAATGGGGCCAGGGGAGGTTGCGCCACCACGGAGCCGGTGCTCAGAACAAAATGCCCCGCCGTGAGCCGCCCCCCATTGTCCAGGATGACCGTATGCGGATCGGAAAACCGCGCCATGGCCCGCAGAAAATCGAACGCGCCTGCGTTGAGTTGTTGAACGCGGTAGTCAGCGAACTCGCGGATTAATTCGTCCTTGCGGGCCATGACGGCGTCCCAACGGAAGGGAACTTGGCCGGGCTTCATGCCCCAGAGGCCGGCGGTTTGGGATAAGTGCCTGACTTCGGCGGCATAAAGGAGGGCTTTGGTGGGCATGCACCCTCGCAGGATACAGAGGCCACCCACTTGCGAACCGCCCTCCACCACGCCGGTGCGCAGGCCCCGGGCACTGGCAGTGCGGGCGGCGGCGTATCCGGCGCTGCCGCCTCCCAGAACCAGGACATCGTAATCAAACGAGCGATGATGACTCACCCGCCGAGAGTAGTTTGACCCAGCAGATTTGGAAGCGCGGATCGCGGCCACTCTGGTCGCGCTGGTTCCATGGCAAGCTTCCATCTGCTTTTACATGCGCATTGGGACCTTGAACCCTTCGTTCCCGAAGACGCCCCCGTGTTTCCGCTTTCCGCTTTCCGCTTTCCGCTTTTCCCCCCACGGTTCACGGCGAGTGCACGCTTCGACGTTGCCGGGCGGAAGCGCAGTCAGTAGTCTCGATGGCTCACGCCGAATCGTTGACTGGGTCTGGTTTGGGCAGTGCGCGGCGTTGTTCTTGTTCATGGTACATAAAGCCTCCATTAATCTGGGTCTGCTGCGCGGGATCCCGCGGGGAGCCGGGCGGGTGTTGTTGGCGGCTGCGACCGTGGTGGTGGTGGCGTTTGGGGTGATCTTACTGGGCCCGAGTCCGCGCTGGACGCAGTTCCTGGACAACCTGCACTGGAGCACCTCTTATGCAGCAGCGGCCGTGTTGGCGTGGATCGGCGTCCGGTCGGCCTTACCGGAGGATGCGCCGGCGCGTCGCTGGTTTGCGGTGGGGTTGAGCGCTTACGCGGCTGGCCAGTTCCTTTGGGACATGCAAGTGGCGTTTGGATGGAACCCTTTTCCTAGTCCATCGGACTCACTGTTTCTATGCCTTGGGCCGTGCTGTGCGTTGGGATTGCTTTCTAGTTTGCGCACGCGCGCGTCGCGAGCCGACTGGGGAACCGCGGGGATGGATGCAGTCGGGTTGGTGGTGGTGGTCTTGGTGCTGGCGCTGGCCTTGTATCTGCCGCGACGCGGCAACAGTTCGGCGTGGGAATTGGCCTGCATGGTTCTTTACCCGGTGGGGATGGTGGGGGCAGCGGGGCTGGGAGCGGTGCTGGTTCCGATTTTGCGGCTGCGACTGGATGCGGTCACCGGGCTGTTTCTGGGGGCATTGATCGTCAACGGTCTGCTCTGGATGCGCTGGAACGCATTAACGCTGGAGCATGGTCTGAGCGATGGATCGTTTTTTAATGTCACCTTCTCGGTCACAGCGTTGGCGTTGGGGGCCGGGGCTCTGCGTTGGCGGGCGATCGTTTCCACCGATCCCGCTTGGGAACGCGCCTGCGACTGGATTTTGCGCTTGCTCCCGTTGCTGTTGGTCGGAGGCAGCGTTTTGGCCGTGGCGCTGGTGGCGATGCTGCCGGGCGTGCCGCCCGCGATCCGACTTTTGGTGCAAGCCGGGGCATTGGTTTCAAGCGCGCTGGCGTTGGGCCGGCAGAGTCTGCTGCTGGCAGAACGAGATCGTTTGCTGCATGCTGCCCGCGAGTTGCGTCGCGCGGAGGAGATGCGCCGGGAACTGGAGGCGCATTTGCGCCAAGCGCAAAAGATGGAAGCACTGGGCACCCTGGCCGGCGGGATCGCGCATGATTTCAACAACATCCTCGGCACCATTCTGGGCAACGTGGCTTTGGCCCGGCAGGATGTCGGCGCCAACCCAAACGCCTTGACCAGCCTGGCGGAGATTTCCAAAGCCAGCCATCGGGCCAAGCATCTGGTCCAACAAATTCTGGCTTTCAGCCGGCTTTCGGAAGTGGGTTCGCGGGATGTGATTCGCCTGGGGCCAGTCGTGGAGGAAGTCGTGGCGATGCTCCGGGCCAGCATCCCCGCGGGCATCCACTTGGTCTTTCATGAGGCGCCTGAGACGCCCACTATTTGCGCGGATGCCAATCAAATCCATCAGGTCCTGGTCAATTTGTGCACCAATTCCTGGCATGCGCTGGGCGTCAAGGGCGGGCAGATCGAGATTCGGACAGAGGCCAGCACGGTCAAGACAGGTGGAGCGTCTGGTCAGGCCAATTTGCCGCCGGGCCGTTATGCTTGTTTGAGCGTGACTGACAACGGAACGGGAATGGATGCCGCCACTCAGGAACGGATTTTTGAGCCGTTCTACACCACCAAAGAGGCGAGCCAGGGAACCGGCCTGGGTCTGGCCGTGGTGCATGGAATCGTGCGCAGCCATCAGGGGGCGATCACCGTCCGCAGCCAACCCGGCCAGGGCACGACCGTGGCGATCTATCTGCCGGCGATGGATGGCGTGCCGGAAACTCCCGGAGCACCCTCGATGGAACTGCCGCGCGGGCAAGGACAGCGTTTGCTTTATGTAGACGACGAGGAAGCGCTGGTTCGCATGGCAACCCGGCTCTTCGAGCGCTTGAATTATCGGGTCACGGCCTGCACTTGCGCCGCCGACGCCTTGCAGAAACTGGAGCAGGACCCTGAGGCATTCGATCTGGTGGTCACCGATTACAACATGCCGGGCTTGTCGGGCTTGGAGTTAGCCCGGCGCGTGCGCGCGCTCTGTCCGACTTTACCCGTGGTGATGGCTTCCGGTTATATGACCGAAGACCTGAAAGCGCAGGCGATGGCCGCCGGAGTGGCGCATGTGGTCTACAAGCCCAACACCGTGGAGGAACTTTGCCAAGCCGTGGACAAAGTTTTCTCAAGAGAACCACTGCCGACGGCGGAGCGACGACTTAAGGTCCCATGAAATGGATTGCTTATGGACCCGACGCGTGGCTGCTGCAGTTTGCGGATAAGCTCAACGACCATGCCTTCACCCGCGCCCGGGCCATCACTCGGGAACTGGAGCAGCGTCCGCCGGAAGGCCTGATCGAATTTGTGCCTGCGTTCACCTCGATCTTGCTGGAGTTCGCCCAGGGTTCGTTTGACGAGGCGCAACGAAAGGAATTGGCGAGCCGATTGAATCGTGCTCGCGCGGTCTCGATGGCCCGGGTCCGGGCGAAGGAAATCGCCGTGTGTTATGACGGTCCGGACCTGGAGCGGGTGGCTGCCCAAGGCCGGTTGGAGGTGGAGCAAGTTATCGAACGGCATTGGCGTCCGGTCTACAAAGTCTACGCGGTCGGTTTTTCACCTGGATTCCCTTACCTGGGCGATCTGGATCGGGCTCTGCACACGCCCCGGTTACCCTCGCCGAGAGCCCACGTTCCTCCCGGGTCCGTCGCCATCGGGGGCGTTCACACCGGCATTTATACGGTGCCGGGGCCCGGCGGCTGGAATCTCATCGGCCGCACCAGCGCCAGACTCTTCCGTTGGCTGGCGGCGGATCGGGAAGAATCCGGGACGTCGCCGTTCCTGCTCCATTCGGGGGACCGGGTGAAGTTCGTCCGCGTGGCCGAACTTCCGCGCGAAGCCACGACATGAAGCGCGCGCCGGATCATGGGTTGGCTTGGCGCCGGCGCGGGCGCTGCGCGCCGGACGCACGCGCTACGCCATGGGATACCCGACGCGCTGGCGGCGGATGAGCGCGGCCGTCCTCCAGATTCAAGCCCTGGGTCTAGGCGTCTCGGTGCAGGACCATGGGCGAGTCGGATGGCGCAGGTTCGGCGTACCGTTAGGCGGAGTCATGGATGCGCACGCGGCCACGTGGGCGAATCGGTTGCTGAACAATCCGTCCGGGGCCGCGCTGCTGGAATTCTTGCTGCAAGGCGCGCGCATTTGTTTTTTGCGCGAGACGTGGGTAGCGCTGTCTGGTGCGGATGCGTCGTGCGGGTTCCCGCTCTGGCGGGCCATGCGCATGCGCCACGGCGATATCATGGAGTTCCCGCGACATCGAACCGGGGTATGGACGTATTTGGCGGTGCAAGGCGGGCTGGCGATTCGGCCGCGGCTGGGCAGCCGGAGCACGTACGCGCCGGCCTGTTTGGGACAGATCCTCAAGCCAGGC
The DNA here is from genome assembly GCA_035577805.1 of Verrucomicrobiia bacterium. Taxonomy (GTDB): domain Bacteria; phylum Verrucomicrobiota; class Verrucomicrobiia; order Limisphaerales; family JADJPG01; genus DATLUX01. Next base: position 8,757 of record DATLUX010000008.1, on the reverse strand, counting down.
GACATCATGGACGGGGAGCCGGCGCCGGCATTTGATCTGCCGCACAGCGTGGCCAGCCGGCTGGCTCCGGCGCTGGAACAGCGTGACTACGCCCGTCCACCAGCGTTTCGCGTCTGGCCTGCGCCGCAAACGGAGTCGTTTAGCGCGGAAGCCTTGGCGAGCTTCTTTTCGAGCGAGTGGACCGTCTCCTCGCAGAGCAATCGAGTCGGGTATCGGCTGACCGGGCGGGCCTTGTCGTCGGCGCTGCTGCCGTGGAGCGAGCCTGTGCGGGTTGGCGCCATCCAGGTGCCTGAGAATGGTCAGCCCATTGTGATGATGCGTGATGCGCCGACCATCGGGGGTTATCCGAAGCTGGGCACGGTTGACGCAGCGGATCTGTCCTGGCTGGCGCAGTGTTGTCCTGGTCAACACGTTCGATTTGTTCCGGTCGGCGCGTGGCCGGCCTTGGAGTGACGAAATGAGATTAGACTTGAATTGCGACTTGGGCGAAGGCGAGAGCCGGCGCCAGACCCGAGCCCTGATGCGCTGGATCACCTCGGCCAATGTGGCGTGCGGTGGGCACGCCGGGGATGTCAGCACCATGCGCGCTTGCGTGCGGTGGGCGCGCGAGTTTCGGGTGAATCTTGGGGCGCATCCGGGCGTGCCGACCGTCGATGGGTTTGGCCGCGGCGCCCTGCAGTTGGCGGCCGGGCAACTGGAGCTTTTGTTGCTGCAGCAGGTGGGCGTCCTGGCCCGCATCGCCGGCGAGGAAAAAGTGCCGCTGCACCACATCAAACTGCATGGCAGTCTTTATCATGCCGTGGAAGGCAGTCAGCCCTTGGCTCGCGAGTATCTGCGGTTGAGCGCGCACTGGTGGCCTGGATGCGTTGTCTTTGCCTTCGCTGGAGGCCGGGTGGCGCGTTGGGCGCGGCGGATGGGCGTGCCGGTTTGGGAAGAAGCGTTTGTGGATCGGGCTTATCGGGATGACGGAACGCTCCTGCCACGTGGGGCGCCGGGCGCGTTGCTGACGGACCGTCACGCCATTCTGGAACGAGTCCGCCGTTTGCAGGCCGGGCAGGCGATTGAAAGTGAACGGGGGCGTCCTTTGCGGTTGCGCGCCCGGACGATGTGCCTTCACGGCGACACGCCGGGCGCGAGTCAACTGGCCAGCGCGATCGCGCGCGTGGCAGGACGCTCGGCGATCAAGGCAACACCGGCCGGTTGAGCTTTCAATGAGATGACGAGAGCCACTTTCGATCTGTTGACGGGCGGCGGTTTGGCGGGGGAGATTCGCGGCTGTTTCTGAGAGGGCTCGATTGTCCACGAAAACGGCCCGGCTGAAGCCGCGAGGAGGAGAGTCGCTCCAACCAGGCCAAGAAGGATGGGCGGGACCAATTCCGCCACCGTCCAATCTTTTGCTCGTTGTCTCATGCTAACACTCTGTTGGACACCAGATGGGAAAAACAGTTTCGCAAGTTTCTTTGAAAAGATGGCGGCTTGGGCGTGGGGCATAGCGTGAGGCGCGTTGAGCGTTGAGCATCTAGTGTTGCGCTGAAGCGGGTTGATGCGGCCGATTGATCACCTAGCCTCTGGCACCGTCATGAACGCCGCCGTGCCGACCGAAGAATCGCCTCGGCGCAGATAGGTCTGGATGACGGTGCGCTGGCGGAGTTTGGCGAGATCCAGTTCGCCTTTGCCGAAGGCGATGGCGTCCGCAGCCCGCACGCGCATGGTCATGACCGTCTCAGTGGCCCGCGTTTCGGTGCGGTTGTTTTTGTTGCCTTTGGGGGCCTTTTCGGTGCGCGTGACTTCGCCGCCCTGGATGACGATGCTGACAAAGTCGGTGGGCTTAAGGATCCGAATATGGAAGACATTCTTGAGCGCTTGGAACAGGGCGGTCTTGAGTTCCTCGACTTTGGTGGCGTCGTATTGTTCGGCCGCTTGGCGAAGCTGGCGGGTATAGATCTGGTCGAGGGCTACTTGGAACCTGGCGGGGCCGCTGTTGAGGAACTCCTCCCGCGCTCGGACCCATTCGTTGGTCGAGTTGTCGCTGCCTGAAGTGTCCTTATTAACCTCAGTGGGGGCGATGAGCGGATAACGCACCCCTAGAAGAAAGAGCGCGCCGTAGCCTTCCAAGTAAATGTTGCGAGCACCGCTGGAGGAACCGAACACGGAGCTATCCAGTTCAACTCCCAAGGCGACCCGCCGCTCTTCGGGCCGGGGCCCCCCGGTGGCTTTGCGGAGAATCAGCGCCATCACGCTCAGATCCTCCTCCGCGTTGGCAATGGTAGCCTGATCCCGTTCCGTCGACTGGATGATCAGCGTGCGTCCGGTCTTGGTAGTCCGCGGCAGAGGCGAATCGTCATCGAACAGCTGGATGGTTTTGAGCAGGTGATTGGCCTTGTCCAAACTCAGTTCGGTGGCGGCCGCGCCTGCGGTGGGAGCCTGGCCGGATTCCGGGAAAACGGCGTCAACCCGACGGTTACGGCCATTGGTGCGGGGAACGCCATACTGGGGTCGCACGGGGGCCGGCACCGGTTCGGCCGACTCGGGGCCGGCCGGTGCGGTGGGAGGAACGGGGATAGGCACGGGCTGCGCCTGGACGGCGTCGCTGCGATCGGCGCTGTGAGCGAGCAAGCTGCTGGCGACCAGAAAAGCGAGCGAGAAGGGGAGTTTCGTTTTCATGAAAAAAACGGGTTGAAGGTGTTAGGGAGTAGCGGAGCGAGTGGCGGCGGACAACTCCAAGAGCTGTTCCTGCGCGCGAGTCAGACCGTCGTCGGCATTGAGCGCGAGGGTTTGGATTTGTTCGCGGAGCGAGCCGACATCGGAGCGGCGGCGTTCATCCATTTGGCGGAAGGCGGCCACGAGGGACTCGTGATCCTCGTCGCGTTGTTCTTCGAGGAGTTTGGCGTATTGAGCCAGGAGCTGGCTGGCCTCGGTGGAAGCGGCGTCGGTGGCAGCGGCCCGGAGGGCTTGGGCCAATTCGCTTTGGCGATGATCAAGGACTTGAAGGAGGTCCGAGCGGGTCGTGGCCAGCTTTGAGTCCAACTCGGTTTGCAAAGCGCGGCGCAGGGCCCCGGCCTCCAGGGCGGCGGGGGAGGTGAGCCGTCCCAGTCCAACGCCCAGGCCGAGGAGAAGGATCGCGGCGGCCGCCCAGCGCATGGCGTGCCACGGAAAGCCGGGCTTGCTGGGTGCGGGCAAGGGGAGGGTCCAGGAGTCCAGGGCGTGTTTGCTTTCACGCCAGACCTGGACCTGAGCCCGGCATTGGGGGCAAGCCTGCAGGTGTGCGTCCAGGGCGGCGCGGCGCTCGGGGGTCTCCTCGTCATAGAGGAAGGACATCCACTCCTCTGGAGCGGGATGTTGGCTGTTGGTCGTGTTCTTCATATTAACAACCTTTCGGGTGGGCGGGAGACAGCATCGGGTCTGACGGCCTTTGGGGCATCGAAAAAAATCGGGTTTAGGAGGCGGCTGAGTTGCTGGAGGGCATCGAACATCCGGGACTTGACCGTGCCATCGGGAATGCCGAGGACAACGCCGATCTCCCTGAACTTGAGGCCTTCATAATGGCGCAAAACAACGACCACACGATAGGGTTCCGGAAGCTGGAGAAGCGCGTCACGCACGGCTCGGGCGCGCTCGCTTTCGACGAGAGATTGGTCTGGCCCAGGATCGTCGGACTCGAGGGGGATGGACCCTGGGGCTTCCTGGTCGGACTCCTCCAGGGAGAGTTCGCCGCGGCGGTTGATTCTGCGGAGTTCATCATAACAAAGGTTTAGTGCAATTCGCCACAGGAAGGTCGAGAATCTGCCGGTTGACTGGTAGGTTTTCCGGTGGGCGAAAAGGCGCGCGAACGTTTCCTGCGCCAAATCCTCGCCCCGATGCGGGTCACCGGTCATACGCGTGCAAAGGCTGTGAATTCGCCCATGCCAGCGTCCGACCAGTTCGGTGAAAGCCTGGGCATCGTCCGCCGAGCGGACCTGCCACATCGCTTTCTCGTCCGGCGACGAGAACAGGGACGGCCATGAAAACAGGTTGCTTGCCATTCGTCTGTGCCGTGCTGTTGCTATCTTGTCGACCGGAGAAACCCGCGTTTCGAGCTTCCAAGAAGTTCAACGTGCGAGGAAGCAAAATAGTTCGGTGAAATCTTTCGTGGCAGAAAGATGGGGGTGGGGGCTGGGTGGATCGGGGGACAGGGCACTGCGGGCCAAGTCGTTTCCCAGGCCGCGGCCTCAGACCCGCGATTCCGAACCGGCCGACGCGGTTATCGCCACCGGGCCCCCGCCGCTCAGATGAACTCGTGTTCTTTCTCGCGGACTGTGAGGACCGGGCAGGGGGCGTGGCGCACGACCCGTTCGGCTGTGCTTCCCATCAGCACGTGCTTAAGTCCCGTATAGCCATGCGTGGCCAAAATAATAAGGTCCACATTGAGAGCACGAGCGGCGTCGGTGATCTCAGCAAAAGGTGCTCCGGACCTGACCAGGCACCGATTAATCTTGCCTGGGAGTCCGATATCACGGCTGAGCGCTTCCAATTTCTCTTTGGCTGCGGCCTTGAGTTTGTCGGGCTCCAGCAGCATGGGATAAGCAAAATCCGGAGTCACAATCGGTTCCACGACGTTCATCAGCACGATTTTGGCTCCGAATTGTTCGGCCATCCGGATGGCGTAATGCACCGCCTTGGTGGACGTCTCGGAGAAATCCACCGGGACCAGGATGGAGCGGATGCTGATTAACGCCGGGACGAGGTCGATGATCTTAGCCTTGCGAGGCGGCGTGCGGAGGCTTCGAAGTCTTGAAGTAGGTCGGCCGGTGCGGGGTTTGCTGGTTTTCATACTATGCCTTTCTATGCGCTATGACGACAGGGTGGCCTGATGGCGGGCAAAAGGCCAGCCTGCTTTGAGGCGGGCGGCCGGGCGAAAAACATTGCGGCGTCCAGGTTGTCTTCGCAGAATCATCGCCCGATTCCTGCGAATGAACGCCCATTCTCACCTCCGGTTGGCCCTGGTGGCTCCGACCGTGGTTCCCGCTTTGGATCCAGAGTTTCGCCCGGCCTGGCCGGCGATGCGTGCCTTTCGCGAGGAAGCCGGCGCACGAGCGGTGCCGGTCCTGGTGGCAGTGGAACGCGGCGACGGAGGCATTTCCCGGTTTGATACCACCCTGGCCGAGCCGAGTTCGCCGGCCGCTTCCGGCAATTTCTTTCATTTGGAACGGCTGATTAAGTTTTTGCTCTGGTCCCGCGGAGGCTGGCGGGTGCACTTTCATGGCCCGAACGAACTAGGAAGACGGTTGCAAGCCCATTTCCGCGACACACCGACAGGGCGATTTGATGCTGAGCTGATGGGGGGCCGAGTTTACGAAAAGCCTTTTGAAGTCAAGCTGGCGCAGAATGCCTCCGAGGTGCCGTCTGCGGATGAATCGAGCGCCCCGCTGGGCCGGCACTTGGACGGCTGCCGGATCGGCTTTGATCTCGGAGCCAGCGATCGCAAGGTGGCGGCGGTCATTGATGGGCGGACGGTGTTCAGCGACGAAACCCTGTGGGACCCGCGCGCACACAGCGATCCGCAATGGCATTTCGATCAGATCATGGATTCGTTGCGCCGCGCGGCGGCGCATCTGCCGCGCGTGGACGCGATTGGGGGCAGCGCCGCCGGTGTTTACGTGCACAATCGGGTGCGCGTGGCGTCCTTATTTCGCGGGGTCCCTGATGATTTGTTTGCGCGGCGAGTGCAGGGGCTTTTCCTGGAAATCAAGCGGGCTTGGAATGATGTGCCGCTGGAAGTGGTGAACGACGGTGAAGTAACGGCGCTGGCCGGTGCCATGGCCCTGGAAGACAACGCGGTCCTGGGCGTGGCGCTGGGCTCCAGCCAGGCGGTGGGCTACGTCAACCCGGACGGCAACATTACCCCTTGGCTGAACGAATTGGCCTTCGCCCCGGTAGACTACAATCCGGGGGCGCCCATCGACGAATGGTCCGGGGATCGAGGATGCGGCGTGCAATACTTCTCCCAGCAGTGCGTGGCAAGGCTCCTGCCGAAGGCGGGCATCGACGTGGACCCTCAACTCCCCTTGCCGCAACGACTGATCCACGTTCAACAACTCATGAACAATGGCGATGAGCGGGCAGCCAGGATCTACGAAACCATCGGTGTTTATCTGGGCTATGCGCTCGCTCAGTATGCGCAGTTCTACACGCTCCGGCACCTGCTCATGTTAGGTAGAGTGACCACCGGACCGGGCGGAGAGATCATCCTGCGCCACGCCCGCAAGGTGCTGGAGGTGGAATTCCCCGAGCTGGCTCGAACGGTGGCCTTTCATGTTCCGGACGAAAAACAGAAGCGTCACGGCCAGGCCATGGCGGCGGCGAGCTTGCCGGTCCTGGGGCAACCGCGGTCATCCGGGACATCTCGATGAATCCTTACGAAGCCTTTGTCTCCGAACTGAGCCGGATCATGGAGCAGGCACAAAGTTTCCAGTTGGGGGGATTTCCCGTGGCCGAGCCGCCGCCCTCAGCACGGCCGCCCTCCACCGGCTCGGCCAGCGCGCCGCAGGCTCGCGCCTTGATTTTTTCCCCTCATCCCGATGACGAAGTCATCATCGGCGGGTTGCCCTTGCGTTTGTTGCGGGAGCGGGGGTGGGCTGTGTTCAATGTGGCGGTGACACTGGGCAGCAACCCGGCGCGGCAGGCTGCGCGTTGGGAGGAACTGGAGGCCTGCTGCCAGCATGTGGGATTTGGCCTGCTCACAACCGGAGCGCGCGGTCTGGAAAGCGTGAATGTTAAGACGCGGGCTGCGCAACCCGAGGTGTGGGCTAAATCGGTTGGTTGCATCGCGGACATACTTCGCGCGCATCAACCTCGGGCGATATTCTTTCCGCACGATGACGATTGGAACAGCACTCATATCGGCACTCACCATCTTGTGGTGGACGCGTTGACCCAGCTCGGGCCGCGCTTGGAATGTCTGGCGCTGGAAACCGAGTTTTGGGGCGCGATGAAGACGCCCAATCTGCTCGTGGAATCCAGCCCGCGGGATCTCATCGACCTGATCACCGCGCTGTCGTGTCACGTCGGCGAAGTAAAACGGAATCCGTACCATCTTCGCCTGCCGGCGTGGCTGATGGACAATGTCAGGCGCGGAGGCGAGTTGGTTGGCGGCCAGGGCGGGCCAGCGCCTGATTTTCTGTTTGGCACACTTTATCGTATGCGCCGCTGGCGAGGTGGAAGCTGGGAGAATGTGCTGAGTCAGGGCCGATTCCTCGCGCAGAACGAGAACATGGCCGCTTTATTTGAGAAGGGTTGAAGGTTTAGGTTAGCCTCTTTCTGCCCACCATTTTCTTCGCTTATCTTGAGCGCGTGTGCGTTGAGCGAAGAGTCGGTGTCAGCCCGACTTCGCGGATTCGAGCCCAGCGCGTCCGGGGCGTTTTTTCGTTCGTGCCCGAACTGCGGTGTGGGCAGGCGCTTGCCGCTCGAATCCGCTTCGCCGCGGCTAGGCGGTGGGCGAGGAGCCGGCCTTCGCCTGCTGCGATTCCTCCAATCGATCGATGAACGGCACCTGGGTCGGCTTGATTTTGATCCGCGCCTCCTCGCAGGTGAAGAAGCGAGCTTGATCGACTTCCGGAAACTGCTGGCGCCGCCCTGAGTTCGGCGGCCATTCCATCTCGAACAGATTGCTGCGCACAGGTTGGCGGTCATCGTGATCGCTTTCCGTTCCCCAAGCGTGCACGATTTTGCCGCCTTTCTGTTGAATCCATCCCAGTGAGATAAAATGCCGTCGGCGATCGGCCCGGATACCGACTTCCTCCTCGACCTCGCGCAGCGCCGTCTCCAGCAAGTCCTCGGCTGGTTCCACCTCGCCTTTGGGGATGGTCCAATGGCCAGCATCTTTCTGAGCGAAGAAAGGACCTCCGGGATGGGCCAGGAAAACCTCGAGGCGTCCTGTCTTCGAGCGATAAAGCAATAAGCCTGCGCTAACCCGGGCATGCCCGCGATCAGTGGCCGTGGGCGGCCGGTCTTTTCTCATGCATCGATCCTGGCAGAGGGTTGGTGCGGCGGCCAGCGTGAACATACCTGCCGGGCATGAAACCGCATACGCGCCCGGCACCACCCCACGCCGTCCGGAATGGCGCCCGTCGACCCGGGGCGTTGGTGCGCGGCGTTTACGCCGCTTCGTCGTCCGTCGGCTCGAGGACCAAGGAACTACCCAACGGTTCCTCCGATCCCCATCTCCAAGCGGCCTAAAGGCCGCGATCCCGGGGGCAGTAACCGAATGCGCCCGTCGACTCGGGCGCTGCCAATTCCATCTTGGCCGATTGGCCGCGTTGACCCATGCTTACGGTGACTCGTATGTCGGAGCACAAGCCGCGCGTTACACTTATTTGCACGGGAGGCACCATCTCCATGCGCTTCGATCCGACTTCCGGCGGGGCGATCCCGGCGCTTTCGGGTCAAGCGCTTATGGCTCTGGTGCCGGACCTGGCCGAGTTGGGCCGCATTGATTTGGTGGATTTCAGTTTGCTGCCGGGTCCGCATATGACGCCGGGGCGGATGCTGGAGCTGGCGCGTTTTATCCGGACTCGTTTGGAATCGGCGGAGCAGGTGGGCGCGGTGGTGACGCATGGCACGGACACACTGGAGGAATGCGCGTATCTGGCAGGGTTGGTGGTGGATTCGCCGAAGCCGGTAGTGTTTGTGGGGGCCATGCGGACCAGTTCGGACGCCGCGTGGGATGGGCCGGTTAATCTGCGCTCAGCGTTACGGGTGGCGTTGTCGCAAGAGGCCCGG
>DATLUX010000007.1:0-3160 GCA_035577805.1 Verrucomicrobiia bacterium | reverse complement strand
ACGGCCGGACTGCGCGCGGGTGCCCGTCATCGTCATCACGGCCAAAGATTTGGACAACGAAGACCGCCGTCGTCTGAGCGGAGACGTGGCGGGCATTTTCGGCAAACACGCGATTAGCCGTGAGCAACTCGCCGCCGAAGTACATCGACTTCTGACTGAGCAGATGGCACTTCCTGGTTCAAATCCGTGACTGACGCAGAGAACCCAATCTCACGTAGCAGCCGAGGCTTGCCCGCCGTAGCCCGTAGGGCGCAGGCGGGTAACGAGGTACACCCTGAGCCTGTCGAAGGGCTCTGATCTTTTTCCCCGAGAACGCGTTGGGGTGGAGTGAGCCTCCTGACGTCGGCTGCTACTACCTGAGGCTCCGGGTGGCCTGGCAGCTTGTCACGGCGCCGGGCGAAACTCGACGCGGCCGCTTTGATTGGTACCGAGGAAAAACCCGCCGCCATACCCTTGCTTCTGGAGGATGGCTCCTTTGAACGCGGTTGATTTGTTTGCTCCCGGCGCTGTGATTTTCCCGGCGAATGCTCCTGATTTCTGCGTGAGTTGAAGGGTGAGCTTGTTGGTCCCCGCGTACGTCACCCGGGCGCCGGGGGCCAGGCTTACGTTGTTCATCACGCTTTCACTGAGGCCGCCCTGGCGTAAGATGAGGACCGCGTTGGTCTCGCCAAAGATCGTGTTGGTGCCGGGCACACGGTAGGCCGAGCCGATGAGCATCGAATCGAGCACAAAGCCATTCGTATGCACTTTCGGCTTGGGTCCAGGCGGGCGGGACCAGCTGACCAGCCCCCCGAGGTCGGGTTGGGCCGAGTTTGTGATCAGGATCCATCCGAGGGCCGAGCCGCGTCCGCCGTAGAGCGAAACGTAGAACGGCCAGGCGCCATTGGGGGAGAGCGGCACCTTCTGGGCCATGGGCGAACCATCCGCCAGCACGCCGGTGAGTCTCACCCGGCCACTCGCATCCACGATGACGCTGCCCGTCCCGTCGCCGGCAGGTTCCAGCGGCCCATCCGCGCTGCCTGGAACGAGCAAAGTGTAATGATTGGCAAAGTTCGTCGCTAGATTGGTGCGCGCATCAAAAGTCGCCCGGTCCGCGATCAGCGCCGCGTCCCATGAACCATCGCTGATGCGGCCCGTGATTTGGCTGTCTCGGTCACGAACAAGTTCGGCGGTGAGGCCGTTGGTGCCGGGACGTTTCACCGAGTTGGTGGCGTTGCCGTCGACATCGAACGCGCCGGTGAAGGCATATCGCTTCGTCCCTTGCTGAAGCCTGCCGCTGTAGGTTGCATCGGCGCGAAGGACCAGGCTGAAGAAACCCGAAGCCCCGTGGCGCACGCCGCCGTTGGTTTCGTAAAAGAGGCCCTGATAAGAACCGGCCAGGCCGGCCAACGGGTGCGTCCAATAGATGGCCATCACGGTTCCGGCGCCGCGGGACAGATAGTAGAGCCGCCCGTCAGGGCCGGTCTTCAGGTCTACCGGGGCGTTGATGCCGGCGGCGAAGTCCACAACTTGATGGCGATCGTTGGCAGGCAGTTTGCCAATCCAGCCGCTGGTGTAATCACTAAAGTAGTAAGCACCCACTTCCGTGGCAGGAAACTGGCTGGTTGGCGGGTTATAGAAGGTTCCTCCAGCAATACAGTTGCCCTTTCTATTGCCAGCGCCATGCGAATAAAAATAAATGGGGTCAAGAAAGCTGGAGTTGGCCGGGGCGCACGCGCCTTCGCAGTCGGGCCACCCGTAATTGCCGCCGCGCGCCAGTTCATCGATCTCTTCCCTTGCGGAGTTACCCACGTCGTTGACAAAGATCCGACCCGAGCCGGGTTGGACGGCGAAGGTGAAGGGATTACGCAAGCCCAGCGCCCAGATCGCGCGGTTCCGGCCCGAGGCGCTCCCATAAAACGGGTTGTCCGTTGGGATCGATCCGTCCGCATTGATGCGCAGCAGCTTGCCCAGGAGATTCGAAAGTGTCTGCGCATTGTCACCACGCCCATTCTCGCCCGCCCCGATGTACAGCTTGCCATCCAGCCCAAAGTGAATGGCGCCGCCATTATGGTTCTCGGCGCTCAGGTTATCGAGTTCGAGGAGGATGGTCTCGCTGCCTGGCGCGGCCACGTCGCCGGCCGCCGTGAAGCGGCTGACTCGATTATGAACTGTGGGCAGCTTGGCCGTGTAATAGACATAGAGATGCTGGTTGACCTTGAATCCCGGGTCGAAGGCGATGCCCAGCAGACCGCGCTCGACCGCGTCATTGACATCCACCGTGACGAACGGAGCGGACAGCAGCGCGCCGTTCTTGATGACACGCAGACTCCCGGCTTGCTCGCAGACGAACAGCCGGCCGTCGGGGGCGAACTCCATCGCGACTGCCTTGGAGATTCCGCTGGCGTAAAGCGTTTCGGCATAGCCGCCGGGCAACGCCGCCGCGCTCGCCGATGCGGGCGGGAACATTGCCACCGCGGCCGCGAAGAGCCAGGCTACTAACGCGCCATCGAAGCCGGAGAAACGTATGTTCATCGAGGTTTAGGCTGGCCAGACCAAGGCGGATGCGCAGGCCAACCCAGGCAGACATTGTATGAAACCGGCCTGAAAAGCAAAGCCGCTTCTGGGTGGGGACGTGATTGGGGCGTATCCAGGCACCACAAACACTGGGGCATGCTGAGGGAGAAGATACAAGGCTGTAGCGGCGGTCTATGACCGCCGACCCCTGCACATGGAGAGTTTTCACCTGCAGGTCATGTGCACGAGCATCGGGGCCATGAACTTCTATTCAAAAAGAGCCCTCACCCCAGCCCCTCTCCCATCGAGTGGGAGAGGGTGGCCGCGGGCCGGGTGAGGGTCAGGTTCATGGGTAGGAACGGACCTCCAACTTTTGGACGCGCATTGGGACCTTGAACCCACCAATCTAACGTAGCAGCCGAGGTAACGAGGTACATCCTGAGCCTGTCGAAGGGCTCTGATCTTCTTTCCGACGAACGCGTTGGGGTAGAGTGAGCCTCCTAACGTCGGCTGCTACGAGACAGGAAGGTTCATGGGTAGCCTCCATCTGCTTTTGCACACGCATTGGGACCATGAACCCACCAATCTGACGTAGCAGCCGAGGTAACGAGGCTCTGATCTTTTTTCCGACGAACGCGTTGGGGTAGAGTGAGCCTCCTGACGT
>DATLUX010000006.1:0-6596 GCA_035577805.1 Verrucomicrobiia bacterium | reverse complement strand
CACGCATTGGGACCATGAACCCACCAATCTGACGTAGCAGCCGAGGTAACGAGGCGCTGATCTTTTTTCCGACGAACGGGTTGGGGTAGAGTGAGCCTCCTGACGTCGGCTGCTACGGAGGGGAAGGTTCATGGGTAGAGCTTCGACCTCCGAATTTCGGACGCACATTGGGGCCTTGAACACAACCCAATCTCACGTAGCAGCCGAGGTAACGAGGTACACCCTGAGCCTGTCGAAGGGCTCTGATCTTTTTCCCGGAGACCGCGTTGGGGTAGAGTGAGCCTCCTGACGTCGGCTGCTACCTGAGGGACCCGAGTTCCGGAAGGGCAAACGCTACGATCTTGCCACCGGCGGGCCGACCAGATTTCGCGCCTCCGGCGGAGATGACCACGAATTGGCGGCCGTTGATCACGTAAGTGCTGGGCGTGGCATTGCCTCCAAACGAGAGCTGAGCCTGCCAAAGAATCGCCCCTGTCCGCTTATCGAAGGCCCGAATGGTTTCGTCCGCGGTGGCGCCGATAAAAATCAGGCCACCGGCTGTGACCAGCGGTCCGCCGTAATTCTCCGTGCCTGTGGGCGGGAGGCCGCGGGCTTTCAATTGCGGGTATTCGCCCAGTGGAACTTTCCACTTGATTTCGCCGGTGTTGAGATCCACGGCGTTCAAGGTGCCCCAGGGCGGCTTGATCGCAGGGTAACCTTCTGCGTCAAACCAGCGCCTGAATCCGGCGAACGCATAGGGCGGGGCCGTAATACCGGGCGGTGCGGCAACGTTTCCATCCTCGCGACGTGACGCTGTTGGTTGGGGCCCGCTTAGCACGTAATCCAGGATGGCATTGCGTTGGGGCTCGGAGAGTTGATCGAAGGCGGGCATTCGCCCGGCCCCCTGTCGTGTGATGAGCGAGATCTGCTCGCGAGGCTTGCGGCTAAGGACGTCCAGCAGGGACGGAAATCCGCCAGCCGGGTTGCCCGCGCGGTCCAAGCCGTGGCAAGGCGCGCAAAAAGCCATGTAATCGCGCTCGCCCCGCGGCACCGATGTTCCATCCGCGCGGCGTGTTTCGACCATTTGCATGAGCCAGGGAATCTCGTTGATGTTGACGTAATAAACTCCATCGGGATCGGCGGCCCCGCCCCCCCATTCCATGCCCCCGTCGAAGCCCGGGAACATGACCGTTTCCTTCAGACTCGGGGTGGGAAATGGTCCGAAATTGGGCGAGAGCCGGATTCGTTCCAGGGTATTGCTATGAGCTTGCGGCGAAATGTTGGAGGCGTCGGCTTCCTTGTAGCCTTGGCGCATAAGCGGCGCGGGCTTGGTGGGGAATGGTTGGGTCGGCCAGGCCTGCTCGCCACGAAGGTCCGATGCGGGAGCCGGTCGCTCCTCAATCGGCCAAAGCGGCGCGCCGGTGACTCGATCAAAGACGAACAACAGGCCATGCTTGGTGCCTTGGGCTACGGCGTCGATCTTCTTGCCACCGTGCGTCACCGTCAGGAGAACTGGCGGACACGGCAGATCCTTGTCCAGGAGGTCGTGGTGGACGATTTGAAAATGCCAAAGCCGCTTGCCGGTCGCGGCATCCAGTGCGATCAGGCTGTTCGCAAACAGATTCACCCCATGCCGATGGCCGCCGTAGAAATCGGGCTCCGCCGTCTTGGTGGGGATGTAAACAATTCCGCGCTCCTCATCCAGCGATTGACCAGACCATGGCATCAGGCCGGTGGCAGTTTTGTAGGCATCGGCAGGCCAGGTGTCGTAACCAAATTCTCCCGGACGCGGAATGAGACGGAAGATCCAACGGCGCTCGCCCGTTCTGACGTCGAACGCGCGCACGGCACCGGGGCCACCGAGGCCACCGAGGATCAGCAGATCCCTGTAAATGACGCCCGGCGTGTTCAGGCCGACACCCGGGGTCCCTTCCACATCCAGGCCTGAACCAAGATGGATCGAACCGTTCTGTCCGAAGCTGCGGATAACTTGGCCGGATTTCGGATCCAAGGCATAGAGATAATTGCCAACGCCGGTGAACAGGCGCTGTTCACCGCCAGGTTCATGTTGCCAGAAGACCAGACCCCGCTGCCGGGCGGCGGCGCCTCCGGCTCTTTCGGAAAGAGGATCCCATTTCCAGAGTTCCCGACCACTGGCGGCATCGAGGGCGATCACTTTCCGGGACGGCGAAGCCGTGTAAAGCACACCGGCGATGATCAGATTGTTGGCCTGGTATTCTCCTTTGTCACCGGTGTCGTAGGTCCAGGCGACCTTCAGCTGAGCGACGTTGCTTCGGTTGATCTGCTGTAGCGGCGAATAGAGGCTGCGGCCCTTGTTGCCGAGGTAGACCGGCCAATCGACGTTGGTGGAAGAGGCTCCCGCGGGCGCGCCGAGCGCCGCCCAGGGCATGGTCAATCCCACCAGAATTAGAATCAGAATCAGGATCATCTTTCAGGCGGAGCGAAGCGGCATGACGCGTCCTTTTGCCTTGGACACATCACGAGACTAGCTGCGGGAATCCGCGGGCCCATTCCCATCCGCCTTCGCGAGATCAAGGAAGGCGATAAACGATGGGTTGCCGACCGCAGTGTAATGACCGGTGAAACTCAATTTGCCCGTGGCGCGATCGACGCGGAACGCCGTGATATTGTCTCCGCGCTGGTTGCAGGAAAAAAGAAACCGGCCGGTCGGGTCGAAATTGAAGCTGCGTGGATAATCTCCGCGAGTCCATTCCTCCGTGACGAACTTCAATTCGCCCGTTTTGCCGACCGAGAATATTCCAATGCTGTCATGCAAACGGTTGCCGGCATAGACGAACCGGCCATCCCCGGAAACCATGATCTCAGAGCAAAAGTTGCTGCCGGCAAATTCGGGCGGCAGACTCGAAATGGTTTGCCGTGAAACTAGTCGTCCCTTCGCCGCATCGTAATCGAACAGAACAATGTTCGAGCCTTCCTCCTGCAGGCAGTAGCACCAGCGCCCGTTCGGGTGGAAAAAGAAATGCCGCGGCCCATCGCCCGGCGGCAGCGCAACCCTCGGCGGATCGTTCGGAGTCAACACTCCCGCCCGCTCATCAAACTTCCAGACCAAGATCTGATCCAATCCCAAGTCGGCGTGCAACACGAAGCGCCCCGAGGAATCCGCTTGAATCATATGCGCGTGCGTGCGGTCGTGACCGCTAAAAGCGAAGCCTCCTGGCGGAGCATGCGTGGCCTTCTTCGGTCCCACCGCACCGGTATCCTGCTTGACGTCCGTGGCCGGGCCCAGCTGGCCGTCCGCCAGAATCGGCAACACCGCCACTGAGCCGCCAAAGTAGTTTGCCACCAGCACAAACTTGCCCGACCGATGCATGCTTAGATAAGTGGGACCCGCGCCCCCGGAACGGACGGTGTTGAGCAGACTCAGCTTTCCGTCCGGGCGATTCACGGCGAAAGCGCTGACAGTGCCGTCGTTGGTTTCGCCGACGCGATCGGTTTCATTGGTGGAATAGAGGCGGGTGCCGGCCGCGTTGAAAGTCAGGCAATTCGGGCTGGTTCCCAGTTCGAACACGTCGCCTGGCGTCAAGGCCCCCGTCGATCGATCCACTTGATATTGATGAATGCCACGCCCATTGCCCGGCGGCAGATCGACCTGAGTCGGCAAGACATCGCGAAGCGGAGAGCTGAAGGTGCCCACGTACGCCATGAGCGGTGCTTTTCCTCCGGCCGCCTGCGCCTCGAACACGCCAGCCACCAGCGGCGCACTGACCGCCAGGACCGCGGAACCTTTCAGAAAAGAGCGCCGGGACATATCCGGCGAAACTGAATGCAGGGGAAGTTGCATGGTGGACGGAAAGGTAGGAGCAAGCGGCGTTCTTGGTCGAGACAAACCACGACCGCGGCGCACGGCGCTTTGGGCGGTTCGGACGGTGTGGGTCCGCATTCCTGGGTGCACCCGCGGGCGTAATCCTTGCCATCGCTGGTGAAAAAATGTAAAGCTGCCCCGCACCAGCCGCGCTCGTATCGTAGACAAGAGAGCTTCTTATGGTTCGCCGGACCAATCGTCGCCGATTTTTACAGGCCGCTGCCGGATCCAGCTTGGGCATGCTGGCCGGGGGCCCCATGCTCGCTCAGGAAAAGGAACTCCTAAATGCGCAGGATGGTGCGGCGCGACCAATCCCAGGTTCGGCGCTGCGGCCTGAGTCGACTGGAGTCGCCACGAAGTTCTGGATCGACCCTCGAATGGCCGCCTTACCGCCTGGTCCCATGAGGAAGGTGCACATCGAGTATCATACTTCCAGGCACATGCCGCGGCTCGCGGACCAATTCAACCCGGATGAGTTTGGCGACCGTCTGCTCGAAGCGCGTGTGACTGGTGCCACCGTGTTCGCCAAGGACATGTATGGGTTTTCTTATTATCCCAGCCAGTGCGGGCCGATGCATCCCCATCTGTCGTTTGATCTGTTGGCAGCGCAAGTGGCGGCTTTGCGCAAGCGGAAGATTTCGGTTCTGGCCTACTACATGACCACCTGGAATCCCGAGTTGGCCGATCGGCATCCCGAATGGCTCGTGGTCCACCAGCCTGGGGCCAAGTCACGGCCCAAGCTCGATGAGATCTCCGCCGAACAGAAAGCGTTCCAGGGCGGCATCAACCCACCGATCGCCCGCCGCCGCGAGGGCGAACCTTCCCCGGATCCAGCGGCTGCGGAGGAGAAGGGGTATCGGGCCTACCTGTGGAAATTCTGCCTGGGCCAGGAAGAATTCGTCAAAGGCGAGCTGGCCCATATCAGGGAGATCGTCTCGCGTTATGAGCTGGACGGTTTATGGATCGACGGCGATGGCCCGTCCACCTGTTATTGCGATGAGTGCGTGCGGCAATTGCGCGCGAAGGGCCTGGATCCGTTCGATGGCGGCGTGCAGCACGCGCACAAGGTTGCGCTCAACTATTCCTTTCTCAAACGCATTCGTGAGGTGGTGAAGGAAGCGCGTCCCAGTTGCCTGATGTGCCCGCAAAATCAAGGCTCCTACGGCCTGGCCAAACGCGCGCCGCTGGTTGATTACACCGACCAGGAAGCGCTCTTCACCGATGCGGTCCATTATGGTTATCACTATTTTCCCACCGTGATTCGCTACGCGCGCGGCTTTGGGATCCCAATCTACGGCTTGACCGTCTGTTACAAAGATTTCTGGGCGGACTTCGGCGGCTTAAAATTACCGGCCCAGCTGCACACGGAGGTCGCCAGTTATGTGGCGCAAGGCGCCCGCTGTGACATCGGCGACCAGGTGCATCCCAACGGCCGACTCGATCCGGCCGTCTACCACGTGATCGGACAGGCCTACCGTCATATGGAACGGCTTGAGCCTTATCTGGACCAGGCAGTGCCCGTGACGGAAGCGGCCTTGTTGGCCAGCGGCAGCGATCTGGAATCTCCCTGCAACGAGATGAATTATGGCTGGGTCAAGCTCTTGACCGAATCGCGGGTCATGTTCGATATCGTTGAACGCGAGACGAAGTGGGAAGAACGTTATGCGCTCGTCGTCTTGCCGGAAAAGTTGGCGGTGGATCAAGTCATGGCCGGGCGGCTCCGAGCATTCATCGCCGCAGGCGGCGCGGTCGTGGCGACGCACAAATCAGGCCTGCTCGCCGGCACGGAAAAAAGCTGGCTGGAACCGGACGGGTTCCATTATCACGGTGCATCACCGTTCAAGCCGGCCTATCTGGTGCCTCGGGTCAATTTTACCGGCGATATCCCGGCTTACGCCTACGCGCTCTATGAAGGCGCTTCCCAGTGGCGCGTCGAAGCGCCGGCCACGACCTTGGCCGTGCTGGGTGAACCGCTCTTCCAGCGCAGCCCCGAGCATTACAACAGTCACGCGCAATCACCTTTCGATCACACCACCTCCTACGCCGCCCTGGCTCGGAGCGGTCGAGTGGCCCTGGTGGCGTTCCCTCTCGGGCAGGGCTACTACAACCAAGGGTTCTGGATCTATCGCCAGGCTCTTCAGCAAGCCCTCAGCCAAATCCTGCCTGTCCCCTTGGTCCAGACCGATGCTCACCTCAGCACCGAACTGTCCTTGACCCATCAGGCCGCCAAACCAAGCGTCGGCCGAAAGGAACGCTATCTGGTGCACGTCGTTAATTTTTCGCCGGTGCGGAAGACGCCAAAGCACACCGACTTCTACGAGGACCCGATCCCACTCACCAACGTAATGATCCGGCTCAATCTCCCGCTCAAGCTCTCAACCGCGAAGTTGCTTTACGCCGCTCAACCATTGCCGGTGCGCCGCGCCGCCGGCGGTGGCGTGGAAGTTACTGTTCCCCGCGTGGATGTTCATGAAGTGGTCTGCTTCGAACTCGCCTCCTAGCCGCGGCGACCCAGGCTGCGCCGGGCTCGAAGCCGCGATGTCGGGCTAATGTCCGGAGGTGCTGCTTGCTGCATGTATTGAAACCTCAGAATCAGCACGAAATATTGACCGCAGCTTGCGAACAATTTTGAGGCAGATGAGCGGCAGCGCGCTTACGGACTTCTCCAGGTCCGATAGAACTTGAACGAAGGACGGTTCGCGTTCGTATCGAGGAATTCGCAGTAGCCGTTGGAGTCGGCGGTGGAGACGCCCGCCTCCCTCCAAACACTCAG
>DATLUX010000005.1:0-13748 GCA_035577805.1 Verrucomicrobiia bacterium | reverse complement strand
AACTCGAAGACGCCGAGCGGATTGCGGGTGTATTCGACGGGGGTGGCAATGGCGACCAGCGGGATGACCACATCGCACTTGCGCACGTGATACTCGATCCATTCGCGATGAATGGAAATGTCGCCCTCGTCAAAATGGAAGTGTGGCCGGTCGAGCAGGTGATCGACGTAGTTGGAGCGGAGATCCGTGCCGTGAACTTCGTAACGTGGATTCTGGAGCAGCCGCTCCGCCAGCGCGCTGCCGATGAAACCGTTGACTCCGAGAATGAGCACTTGCTTCGTGCGGTTCGCTTCCAGCCGGGTGCGGGTCTGCGCGCCCAGCGTCATGCCGGGACGCAGATTAAGCTCGCTGGCCAGTTGATCGCCCGTCATGTAGATGCCGCCCTCCGCCTGGCCAAATTCGATGCGGACTGATCCCGCACCGCAGGCAATGACCAACGGCGCCGTGGAAAGAATGGTGCCCGGTTTGAGCCCGCCGTTTTCGGCCAGCGTCTGGACGCTCCAGACCAGGCATTTCCGGTCGCCCGCGAAGCTGAAGGCGCCAGGGTAAGGCCGGGTGACGGCGCGGACCAGGTTCCGCACCTGCCGCGCCTCCTTTTGCCAATCGATCTCGCCGTCCGCCGGTTTGCGACCCCCATAGTAAGAGGCTTTGGACGGGTCCTGCGGTGTGCGCGGCGCGATCCCTTTGAGGATTTTGGGCAACAAATCGTCCAGCAATTCCACCGCACCGCGGCTCAATTTTCCGTGCAGGGTAACGCCGGTATCTTGCTCGTCGATGGCGATTCTTCGTTGGCCAATGATGTCGCCGTCATCGGGCCTGGGCGTCATCTGGTGCAGGGTCACCCCGGTCTCGGTTTCGCCGTGGATGAGCACCCAGTTGACGGGGCAGCGCCCGCGGTAGGCGGGAAGCAGCGAGCCGTGCAGGTTGAAGCAGCCGGCTTTGGGAATGCTGAGAATTTCAGGGCGGACCAGGCGGCGATAATAAAAGGAAAAAAGGACGTCCGGCTTCAGGGCGGCGAGTTTCGCCAGCCAAATCGGGTGGTTGATGTCCGCTGGAGCAAAGACCGGCACGCCGTGTCGCGCCGCCACTTCCGCGACGGAATCGAACCAGACGTTTTCCGCAGGATCGTCCGGATGGGTGAACAGGCCCACGATTTCGTAACCGTGTTGGAGGAGCGCCTCGAAGCCGCGGCACCCGATGGTGTGATAAGCCAGAACGACGGTCCTCATGGCGCAGGGATCGAGGGGTAGGTTCGGCCCGTGACCTTATGGACGAAGTAGCGCGGCCGCGCTCTCACGTCGTAATACATCCGTCCGAGGTATTCGCCCAGCAGGCCCAGGCCGATGAATTGCGCGCCCACGAAGATGAACAAGATGGCGAACAGCGTGAACACCCCCTGGGCGGCCCACTCCGAGCCAAAGAGCAGGCGCATGACGAGCAGGAGCAAGCCGAAGCCCATCCCCGCCAGGGAAACGACCGCCCCCAACAGGCTGAGCAGGCGCAGAGGCAGGGTCGTCATGCTGGTGAGCAAGTCGAATTGCAGATTGACCAGCTTCCAGACGCTGTACTTGGAATAGCCCTCCGCCCGTTCGGCATGCGCCACGTCGATCTCCGCCGTCCGTCGTGCAAAGCTGTTGGCCAGGATCGGAATAAAGGTGCTGCGCTCGGGACATTGCAACATCGCGTCCACCACGAACCGCCGATACGCCCGCAGCATGCACCCGTAATCGTGCATCAGCACTCCGGTCGTGCTCCGGACCAGCCGGTTCACCGTCGCCGAAGAAAGCCGGCGGAAGCAGGTATCCCGGCGGTTTCGCCGCACCGTGCCGACCACGTCGAACCCTTCGTCCATTTTGGCCACGAGCCTTGGAATCTCCTCGGGTGGGTTCTGCAAATCCGCGTCCAGCGTCACGACCGTTTCGCCCCGGCATTCGGCGAAACCGGCCATCACCGCCGCATGCTGGCCGTAATTGCGGTTCAGGAGCACACCGATGACCCGTCCTGGGTGCCGGCCCGAGGCTGCCTCGATAATCTCGCGCGAACGATCCGAACTTCCATCATCGACCAGGATGACCTCGGACAATCCAGGCGTGGCGGTGCACACGCTCAGACACCGCCCAATCAGTTCAGGGAGGCAGGTCTCCTCGTTGAACACGGGGATGACCAGGGACAGACGGACGACGCGGGCCTCGGAAGACAAGTTCATGCTTTGGACAGCACGTCTTTGAGCGCGGCCACCACGTCCTCCACATCCTGCTCCGTCATGGTGGGGAACAACGGCAGCGTGCAGATTCGTTCTGAATTCCATTCGGTGTTGGGGAGCGCGTCACGCCGGGCTTCCTTCCGCTCGCGGTAGTATTTCTGGGTGTGGACGGCGCGAAAATGCAGGCCGGTGCCGATATTGCGCCGCTTGAGTTCTTCCATCAATTGATCGCGGCTCAGACGCGCCCGGCCCACATCCAGCCGCACAATGAAAAGGTGCCAGGCGTGGTCCATGGGGTAGGGCGGATCCCGCAACGGAAGAATTTCATCAAGACCCGCAAGTTTCTCGCGATACAACAACGCCCACTGCCGTCGGCGTTGATTCAACTCGGCCAGCCGCTTCAGTTGCGCGAGACCCAATGCGCCGGAAATGTCGGTCAGGTTGTACTTGAAGCCCGGCTCCACTACCTCCGCGTGGGGCGAACGACCCTGGGTCCGGCCGTCCACCGCGTCCGCCCCCAGCCCGTGGAATTTGAGCCGCCGCACTCGCTCCGCCAGTGCGGTATCGTCAGTAGACAACATCCCGCCTTCGCCGGTCGTGATGTTCTTGATCGGATGGAACGAAAAAATGCTCGTGCCGCTGCGGCCGATGAGTTCATCCCGGTAACGGGTGCCCACGGCGTGCGCGGCATCCTCAATTAATCGGGCGCCGCTCGTGCTCGCGATTTGGCGAATCGGTCCCAAATCGGCCGGCGCGCCGGCAAAATGGACCGGGATAATCAATTTCGTGCGTGGGCTGACGCACGCTCGGATTGTTTCTGGCGTGACCATGAGCGTGTCACGATCGATGTCAGCGAACACCGGCGTGGCTCCGGACAAAGTGATCAAGTTGACCGTAGAGACCCAGGTCAAAGATGGCGTGATCACCTCGTCCCCCGGCCCAAGACCCAGGGCGTGCAGGGCGAGATGCATCCCAGCGGTCGCCGAAGCCAGCGCCACCGCGTGCGTGTTGCCAGTGAAAGCTCGAAATTGTTCTTCAAACTCCGCCGCTTTCCGACCGGTGGTCAGCCAACCGGAACGCAGAACTTCGGTCACTCCGGCGATTTCCTCGTCCGTGATGCACGGGCGGCAGAAGGGAAGGAAATCCGCGCGTCGGACGGGAGGATCAATCATAGGGGGAAGCGCAAACGCCGTTGGCAACGAACGCGGCCGGGGCTGCCCGATTCCAGAGGGTGGCTGGCGTTCCCTGGCGCGCTTCCGGCGACTGAATCTCGATTAGCGCACTCGCCCATCAAGCGACCACCTTCGCTTTGAATTTGAATTCGACAAATTCTCGAACGATGTGCCCATCCTGAGCCGTGCAGAGGAAGTAACCCTTTTGCGGAGGGCCGCCCCGGTTGCTGCTCTTCAAGGAGCAACAACGATTGGTCGTAAATACGACATTGCCGGCGATGTATTCCGTCAAGTGGTGATAATGCCCACTAAAGACCGCCCGCAGATTGAATTCACGAAATCGCTCCAACAAGGCATCGGCGTTGAGAGGACGCAACGGCACACCCATTCCAAGCGGGAAGTGCGTAAAGATGACCATCGGCTGCCTTTTGTTCAGCTGCGGCAGGGTGTCGTCGAGCCAGCGCAAGGTGTCCGCCTGAATTAGCGTATTATCGGATTTGGTGTTCTGGGTCGTGTCCAAGCCCACAAACTGCCAACCCTCATGGCAAAAATAGTAATTGATTCGATCTGGAAACGTCCGCAGGTAAGCCTTGTGCTCCTCGTAAAGGATATGGACCGCATGATCATGGTTGCCGATCACGGGATACATCGGGCCGGACAATTGGCCGAAGATCTCCTTCACCGCCGTAAAATACGGCGCTTCCGCCTTGTCGGTTAAGTCACCGGCGTGCAGGCAAAAGTCTGCATTGGCCGGCTTCATCTGGGTCACGACTTCCTGGATATAGCTACAGCACTGCGGACTCATGCAGTGCGTGTCGTTGATGACGAGAAATCGAAACGAACGATGCGGCGTCTCGTCGTCAGCGCGCAGAGTCCCGGGCCAGAAACCCAGCGCCAGTAGCGAACCCGCGCTGAGTCTCCGCAAGGCCTCACGCCTCGGCACGGGCATGGACAATGCGTCAGGAATGTTCACAAGCAAACGAACAGTGGGCGCGTGGGTGAAGATTCTGAGCTTCCGCAGGCCAAATCAACTAAAAAATCCGACCGGAGAAAACCCGCACGGCGCGTGACCAGGCGGGACCATTCCAGGACGCTACGGCGAGGGCGCCGACTTCGAGCCGATCAGCCAGGCATGGAGCTTGCCGCTTGCTTTTTCCCATGGCTTCACTTCCTGGCTTAAGCTCGGGTGCTCCCGGACGGCGACCGGCAGGGATGCCAGCGCTTCATCGCGATCCTCCTCGCTCACGATCACGAGCTTCGACCCGCCGGATTGCAGAAAAGCCGCCATCGCTTCGGGGGTCCGAAATACGTGGACGGGAACCGGGAGCCCCGCGTAGAAGAAAAGCTGCGTCCGGTGTTCCCGATAAGCGGCAATGGCCTCGGGCGGATTCGCGCGCGCCAAGGCACCGAGGCGCACGGCGAACGGTTTGATGGTCCGGGTTTCGTCGACTTTGATAAACCCCCAGGAAAAAAGTCCGCCGGCCAGGAGAACAGTGGCTGCGACGAGTTGGGCGAGCTCCCGCCGCAGCCCCATGAATTCCGCCAGCCGGCCGCCTGAGATCCGATCGATGAGCCACGGCGCCAGCCCGAGTAATCCAAGCAACGGCCCTCCGATCAACAGTTCAGGAGTGACGGGAAAGCCCCGCCGGGCGGCGATCCGCCCCAACAGGAGCGGGCTGAGCACTGCCAGCAGCACCACCAGGCCGAGGGCAACCTTGTGGAGCTTGAGCGCCCGCGTTTTCCACACCGCTGCGGTATCGCCATTCAAATAAAGCCCTGTGGCCCATGCGCAGAATGGCAACACCGGCAGGATGTAGTAGGAACGACGCGACCCGGACAAAGTGAAAAACAGAAAGACCAGGGCCGCCGCCTCCAACAACCATCGAGTCGGGCTGTACGGTCGCGTGAAGGCTCCCCGGAGCTGCGCCAAGGCAATCAGCAGCAGAGGCGTCCACGGCAGGAATAATTCGGGAAGATAGTAAAAATAGACGTAGAACGGTTCCCGGTGATCGAAGGGATGAAAGTAGCGCTCGACATTCTCGCGAAACACCAGAGCGAGGCCGTTCTCATGGTAGCCCGCGCTGGTCGAGCGGGAATACAGAAACGGCAACATGTAGATTGCCAGCCCCAACCCCATTGCCAGAACGTGGGCGAGATTCAAGTGCGACCGCCAGCGACGCTCTCGAATGAGATCCGGAAACAATATGACCGCGGGCACGGCCATCGCCGTGAGGCCCTTGGTGTGTGCGCCGACGCAACAAATGAGATAGAAAACAAAGTAAGTGAGGAAATCCCGTTTCTCCCGCCGACTCCAATACCAGGCGGTCGCTCCCGTAATCGCCGCAAGATTCTCCATGTCCGCTTCGCCGCGCATGATCCAGCTGAAGAATCCGTAGGAGGTCAGCAGCAGCCAGGCGGCGGTGCGGCCCACAGCCGGAGACCAAAGGGACCGGCCCAGACTATGCGTTGCCCACAAAGTCGCCAGTCCACACAAGGCTCCCGGCAGTCGCACCGCCCATTCATTCAAATGGCCCGTGACCAACGTGATCAGAGCCACCAGCCAGTAGCCGAGCAGCGGTTTGTCGAAATACGGCTCGCCGTTGAGGGTGGGGTGGAAAAAGTCTTTCCGCAGAAACATTTCTCGCGTGACCTCCGCCCACCGATCTTCCGATCCGTGCAAACTGCGCAGGCCCAAATGCCAGAAGACGACCACCACCGCAGCGATCCAGAACACGATCTCGCTTCGGGGCCGATCGCTGGTCAAATTCGATCCTGAGCTCCGGGCTCCCCAAAAATCGCTGACCGCCGTTTTCGCTGTCATGTGTAGCGGGAGAATAAGCGGGAAAAGGTCGCTGGCAAGACTTCCCCAGACCCATGCTCCAGTTGGGTGCAGAGTTTCACTCCCAAGCAAGACCACCCTTGGTGAGGTTGCGTGTGAAGTCGCGGCTGCTGCCATAATTCTCCAAGCCCATGGGCACCTGGTATTGGCCGAGTGGGAGCCGAAGGAGAAATAATCGTTGCTCACGGGCCGACTGCCAAAGTGAGATTTCATTGCGCAGCAGCCACGATTCTCTCTTGATTCTGCCCACGCGAATGTTGTCAATCATCCTGTATGTTCTTAGAAAGCGTGAACTGGCGTTCGCGATTGTTGGCGCTATTTTCCGGATTCTGTCTGCTCATGTCCGTTCGGATGGCGCTGGGGCAAATCACGAATGGCACGATCGCGCATTGGAAATTCGACGAAGGTTCCGGCACGACGACACTGGATTTCTCCGGCAATAATCACACAGGGACTATCAGTGGCGCAGTTTACGTCACCGGTCGGTTGAGCAACGCGCTGTCCTTCAACGGCACGAGCAGTCACGTCTTCGCTTCGGATGCTCTCAACGGCGGCGTCACGGGAGCGCGGCTGGACATGGGAACTCGCGATTGGACGGTCGCGGCATGGATCAAGACAACTCATTCGGGAATGCTCGTGACGAAAATGGGATTCATCGGCGGAGCCAATCCCGATGGCTGGGGCGTGAGCATTTCCGGTAATGGCACTGTCGGCGGTGTCATTCATAAAGCGAACGTCGGGAACGTGAACATTTTTGCTGGAGATGGCGCGACAGTGACTAATGGGCAGTGGCGCCATGTCGCAGTGGTTTTCAATCGCGTCGGGAACATGGTGCGCTACGTCGATGGAGTGCCCACCGGCAGCCAGTATAGCCTCGCTTCGCTCAATGGCCAATCGCTCGACAGCACGAAGCAAATACAGATCGGCGCGCGCGATCAGTCCGGCGACGAAATCTATTTCAACGGCGTGATTGATGACGTGCGTGTTTACGCTCGCGCACTGACGGTTGAAGAAATCGCCGTGCTCGCCGGCGTTACACCGCCGGCCCCGCCTGTCTGGTCTGCTCCAGTCTCGCTGGTGTCAGCTTACGGCCGCGTCGCGTTAGGCAACCGCGTTCATGTCGTTGGGCACACCGGGGGAAATCTGGTTCACCGATCTTCGCAGGACAACGGCGCAACGTGGAGCGTATCGTCGATGGTCGCTCCAGCATCGGCGAATTACCCGATGCAGTACGGCGGACTGTTCGCAGTCGGCGACACCGTTTATCTGCTCACCGCGGCGGGAGACATGGGACCGTCCAGTCAGCCGTTGGACTTTCGCAAATCCACCAACAACGGCGCGACGTGGAGTAATCCCATCCGCATCACGCGACCGGGCGAGGAGATTCGCCGCGCCAACATTGTCGCTCGCGCCAGCACCGTGCATGTGTTTGGCGGTCAGTCCGGCGCGGGCGGATACGGCACCGGCATTTACTACTTCCGCTCGACCAATGACGGAGTGAACTGGGAACCGGGCGTCAAGCTGTACGCCGAGGCCGACGCCAGCGCGAGAATGGCCGTCGATGGAAACACGGTTCACGCCTCGTTCGGCGCGAAGCTTTCAACCAACTCATTTGGCGGAAGGACTTACCACATGCGTTCCACGAACAATGGCGCCTCCTGGAGCACGCCATTCTTCATCGGAGAGAACAGCCCCGAGAGTGATGTCCAAGCTCGTCAACAGATTGCCGCCGCCGATGGGCGTGTCTTTTCCATGTGGCAGCGCGAGCGCCCATTTGCCGGCGGTCTATTGCCAACGATCCGTTTGGGCTACAATCGCTCGCTCGACGGCGGCGCCACTTGGGAAGGATTGAACATCGTACCCGGTGACAAAGTTCTTGCAACGGACACGAACGTCATTCGCGACCATCATCAGATTTGGATGATTCCTGGCGGCGGCCTGCACGTCGCGTGGACGCACGGGCCGCCCGGTGATCCTTCGTCGCCGATCGGCTACGTATTCTCGCCAGACTATGGCGCGAGCTGGAGTGAGCCGGAAATCGCCATCAGCTCCGCCGGCGGCGGCGTGCCCAATGGAATCGTTGCTGACGAGAACTGGGCACATCTGATGGTGGAGCCGGGCATCTACGTTCGTCGCCGTGTCCCGCCAGTTTTCCGCTTGATACGACGCCAGAGCCAAGCTGTCATTTTGGAGTGGATGGGTTCGGGAACATTGCAGGCGTCTGGCGAAGTCACTGGTCCCTGGGAAGACCTCGAAGGCGCAATCACTCCGCAGACCATCACGAACGATGTGATGAAACGCTTCTTCCGACTTATTGCGCAATAGAGCGCGCTAACTGCCTTGCTTGAATGGGCACTTTATTACGCGAGTCTCGCGCCGGGTGCGAAGGAGTTCACACCCGCGCGCGACATCAATCGTTGTCCTGTCCGAGGTAGTCGAGCACACGCCCGGCCGACGCGAACGGCTTACGGAATTGGCAATCCAATGATATTGGTATCCAGGGTCACCGCAGCCGTCCGGGCTAACAGTCGGCCTTCCACAGCTGCGCCGGTCGTCACGGTGATGGAGGCCTGAGCCAGGATGTTTCCCTTGAAGACAGAGCTCGTTCCCAGAGTCGCCGAACTGCCGACCTGCCAAAAGATGTTGGCTGCCTTGGCGCCGCCGCTCAGGATCACCTGGCGACTGACGGTGGTGGTCAGGGTGGATGCCATCTGGAAGATGAACACAGCATTGGCGTCGCCTTGGGCGTCGAGCGTGAGGTCCCCGGAAGAGATCTCGAGCGAGGAGGTCGATTTATAAAGGCCCGGAGTGAGGGTTTGGCCGCCAAGATTTCCGGCGAGCGTGATCGCACCGACGGTTCGTCCAGCCGCGTCGTTATACGCGGTGGTCAAGTCGGCTTGGGCCTGGGCTGCGGCAGCATCGGCCACGTGGATCGTCCCGTTGACGATTCCGGGTGCAAATCCAGTCACGGCAGTACCCGGACTCAACCCAAGGTCCCCATTAATCGTGGTATTACCGATGCTGGTGACCGTGGAGGCGGCCAGCACCGCGAACGTGCTGGCCGATCCCAGGGCGACAGACGCCTGGCCGCCCAATGACAAGGGGGTGGTGCCTGCCGGAATTACCGCTCCAATGACATTGGAGTCCAGGGTGACCGCGCCCGTCCGGGCTAAGAGTCGGCCTTCCACGATTGCGCCGGTCGTCACGGTGATGGAGGCCAAAGCCAGGATGTCTCCCTTGAATACAGAGCCTGTTCCCAAAGTGGCCGAACTGCCAACCTGCCAAAAAACGTTGGCCGCCCTGGCGCCGCCGCTTAAAATGACCTGCCGACCCGATGTCGTGACGAGGGTGGACGCCATCTGGAAGATGAACACAGCATTCGCGTCGCCCTGAGCGTCGAGCGTGAGGTCCCCGGAAGAGATCTCCAGCGAGGAGGTCGATTTATAGAGACCCGGAGTGAGGGTTTGGCCGCCGAGATTTCCCGCAACGGTGATCGCGCCCGCGGTTCGTCCCGCCGCGTCGTTATACGCAGTGGTCAAGTCGAGTTGCGCCTGGGCGGCAGCAGCATCAGCCGCATGGATTGTCCCGTTGACTGTTGGGAATCCAGTCACCGCAGTGCCGGGACTCAACCCAAGGTCCCCATTAATCGTGGTTGGTCCGGTGCTGGTGACCGTCGAGGCCGCCAGGACCGCGAACGTGCTGGCCGATCCGAGGGCGACGGGCGCTTGTCCAGCCGTAGTGGCAGCGGTGGTAAAGCTCCAGACAAGGTTAGCGGCCAGCGCATTGCCCGCCAGGTCGCTGGCCCCGGTGGTAATCGTGGCCGTATAAACCGCGTTGGGAGCGAGATTGCTCAAGGGGTTCAGGGTCGCAATCCTGCTGATGACATCATAGGCGACTGTTCCTGTTACGGCAGTTCCTCCGGGTCCTATCAACCTCAAGCTGGCGGTGGTGATGGTTAATGGGTCCATCGCCTCGCTCAAGGTGGCGTTGATGGTCTGGTTGATCGGCACCGCGGTAGCCGCGTCGGACGGAACGGTGGCACTCACGGTCGGCCGGGTCGTGTCCAGCGTCGCCCCGGTGGTGAAGCTCGAGCTAAAGTCAGCGGCCGGCGCATTGCCCGCCAGGTCCCTAGCGCCAGTCGTAATCAGGGCTGTATAGGTGGTCAGAGGCGCCAGAGCGCTGGCTGGTGTGAAGGTTGCCGTTACGCCGGCGTAACTCACCGTGCCAGCCACAGCCGTTGTCCCTTGCTTGAGGGTAAAGGTGGAGGGGCTGATCGTTAAGGGGTCCATCGCTTCGCTGAAGGCGGCAGCGATTTTCGCGCTGGTGGCCACGCCCGTAGCCCCATTGGGCGGGACGATAGCACTGACAAAGGGCCGAGTCGTGTCCAGGGTCGCACCGGTGGTAAAGGTCCAGCTAAAGTCAGCGGGCAGCGGATTGCCCGCCAGGTCCGTGGCCGCAGTCGTAATCGTGGCGGTGTATGTGGTCAGAGGTGCCAGAGTCAAAATTGGCAATCTGATGTCGTTGGAATCCAGAGTGACCGCAGCCGTCCGAGCTAAGAGCCGGCCTTCCACGGTTGCGCCCGTCGTGACGGTGATGGAGGCCAGAGCCAGGATGTTTCCCTTAAAGACCGAACCCGTTCCCAGCGTCGCCGAACTGCCGACCTGCCAAAAGACGTTGGCCGCCTGGGCGCCGCCGCTCAAAATCACCTGGCGACCGACTGTCGTGGTGAGAGTGGAGCCCATCTGGAAGATGAACACAGCATTCACGTTGCCCTGGGCGTCGAGCGTGAGGTCCCCGGAGGAGATCTCCAGCGATGACGTGGATTTATAGAGACCCGGAGTAAGGGTTTGGCCGCCGAGATTTCCGGCGAGCGTGACCGCACCGACGGTTCGTCCCGCCGCGTCGTTATAGGCGGTGGTCAAGTCCAGTTGCGCCTGGGCGGCTGCCGCATCCGCGGCATGGATCGTCCCGTTGACAATTCCGGGGGGGAATCCAGTCACCGCAGTGCCGGGGCTCAGGCCCAGGTCCCCATTGACCATGGTTGGTCCAGTACTGGTGACCGTCGAGGCCGCCAGGACCGCGAACGTGGAGGCCGCTCCAAGGACGACCGGCACTGGCCCGGCGGATGCGGGTGAGATGGGGCCGCCAACCAGAATTGGCAATCCAATGATATTGGAATCCAGAGTGACCGCAGCCGTCCGGGCTAGCAATCGGCCTTCCACTGCTGCACCGGTCGTGACAGTGATGGAGGCCAAAGCCAGGATGTTTCCCTTAAAAACAGAACCTGTTCCCAGAGTCGCCGAACTGCCGACCTGCCAAAAGACATTGGCGGCCTGGGCGCCCCCGGTCAGAATCACTTGGCGACCCACTGTTGTAGTGAGTGTGGAGCCCATCTGGAAGATGAACACAGCACTCGCGTCGCCCTGGGCATCGAGCGTGAGGTCCCCGGAGGAGATCTCCAGCGAGGAGGTCGACTTATAGAGGCCCGGAGTGAGGGTTTGGCCGCCGAGATTTCCGGCGACCGTAATCGCGCCGACGGTTCGTCCGGCCGCGTCGTTATACGCCGTGGTCAAGTCCAGTTGCGCCTGGGCGGCCGCCGCATCAGCGGCATGGATCGTCCCGTTGACCGTTCCGGGGGGGAATCCAGTCACCGCGGTGCCGGGACTTAGCCCCAGGTCCCCATCGACCATGGTTGCTCCGGTGCTGGTGACCGTGGAGGCTGCCAGGACGGCGAAGCTGGAGGCCGCTCCAAGGGTAACGGGCGCTGGCCCGGTTGATGACGTGAAGGTCTTCACTGCAGTTACCCCGACGTAGGTCACCGGGCCGGCCAGAGCCGTTGTCCCTTGCTGCAAGATAAAAGTGGGGCTGCTGATCGTTGAGGGCTCCATCACCTCACTGAAGATGGCGGCGATTTGCCCGCTGAGGGGGACACCAGTGGCCCCATTAGCAGGGACGGTGGCACTCACGGTGGGGGCGGTGGCATCTGCCGGAATTGCCAACCCGACGATATTGGAGTCCAGCGTCACCGCAGCCGTCCGGGCTAACAGTCGGCCTTCCACTGCTGCGCCGGTCGTCACGGTGATGGAGGCCTGAGCCAGGATATTTCCCTTGAACACAGAGCTCGTTCCCAGAGTCGCCGAACTGCCGACCTGCCAAAAAACGTTGGCCGCCTTGGCGCCGCCGCTCAGGATTACCTGGCGAGCGACCGTGGTGGTGAGGGTGGACGCCATCTGGAAGATGAACACAGCATTGGCGTCGCCCTGGGCGTCGAGCGTGAGATCCCCGGAGGAGATCTCCAGCGAGGAGGTCGATTTATAGAGGCCCGGAGTGAGGGTCCGGCCGCCAAGATTTCCGGCGAGCGTGATCGCTCCGACGGTTCGTCCGGCCGCGTCGTTATACGCGGTGGTCAAGTCCAATTGCGCCTGGGCGGCCGCCGCATCCGCGGCATGGATCGTCCCGTTGATAATTCCGGGGGGGAATCCAGTCACCGCCGTGCCGGGACTCAACCCCAGGTCCCCATTGACGATGCTCGCTCCGGTGCTGGTGACCGTCGAGGCCGCCAGGACCGTGAACGTGCCGGCCGCTCCGAGGGCGACGGGCGCTTGGCCGGCCGCTGTGGCGGCGGTGGTGAAGCTCCAGACAAAGTTCGCGGCCAGTGCATTGCCCGCTAGATCCCTGGCCCCGATGGTAATCGTGGCCGTATAAACGGCGTTGGGAGCGAGGTCGCTCAGAGGGTTGAGGGTCGCAATCTTGCTGCTGACGTCATAGCCGACTGTTCCTGTTACGGTCGTTCCCCCAGGACCTGTCAACTTCAAGCTGGCAGTGCTGACCGTTAAAGGATCCATCGCTTCGCTGAAGGTGGCGTTGATGGTCTGGTTGATCGGCACTGTGGTAGCCGCATTGGCCGGGACGGTGGCACTGACGGTGGGCGCCGTCGTGTCCAGGGTCGCGCCCGTGGTAAAGCTCCAGCCAAAGTAAGTGACCAGCGCATTGCCCGCCAGGTCCCTGGCCCCACTTGTAATCCTGGCTGTATATGTGGTCAGCGGCGCAAGAGCGCTGGCTGGCATGAAGGTTGCGGTTAAGCCAGCGTAGCTGACCGTGCCGGCGACCGGCGTTGTCCCTTGGTTCAAGGTAAAGGAGGCAGTGCTGATCGTTAAGGGATCCATCGCCTCACTGAAAGCGGCAGTGACGCTTTGGTTGATGGCCACACCGGTGGCGGCATTGGCTGGAACGGTGGCACCCACGGTGGGTGCCGTCGTGTCCAGGGTCGCACCGGTGGTAAAGGTCCAGGCAAAGGCAGTGGCCAGCGGATTGCCCGCCAGGTCCCTGGCCGCGGTTGTCATCGTGGCGGTGTATACGGTCAGCGGCGCCAGGTTGCCTGCTGGTGTGAAGGTTGCCGTAACGCCAGCGTAGCTGACCGAGCCGGCCACAGCTGTTGTCCCTTGCTTCAAAGTAAAGGAGGCGGTGCTAATCGTTAAGGGGTCCATCGCCTCACTGAAGGCGGCGGCGATCTTCCCGCTAATGGCCACACCAG
>DATLUX010000004.1:0-5679 GCA_035577805.1 Verrucomicrobiia bacterium | reverse complement strand
TGGGGGCAGAAAGATGGAGGGCAGAAAGATGGGACGGCAAAAGCGGAAATGGGGAGGGGCAGAGCGGTAGCGCCGGCACACGACATGAGTGAACGTGCCCCGGCTCGTGGGAGCGCGTTGCGGCGCGCGGTGTTCCTGGATCGGGATGGAGTCCTGAATCGCGCACTGATCAAGGATGGCAAACCGAATCCGCCACGGTCGCTGGCGGAGTTCGAACTTTTACCGGGTGTGCCCGAAGCCTGCGCGCGTCTGAAGCAAGCCGGGTTATTGCTGGTGGTGGCGACCAATCAGCCGGACGTGGGCCGTGGGACATTAGCCCGCGAAACGGTGGAATTGCTGCATGCACATCTGTGCCGGATCCTGCCGATCGACCGGGTGGAAGTAAGTTATGACTCCGGACACGAGCAGCCTCCCTCGGAGTTGCGCAAACCGCGGCCCGGCTTGCTTTTGCGGGCGGGGCGTGACTTGGGGATTGATTTGCAGCGGAGCTTCATGGTGGGCGATCGCTGGCGGGACATCGATTGCGGCCATGCCGTCGGCTGCACTACGTTCCTGGTTGATTACGGTTATGCCGAGGAACTTCGTTGCCCGCCGGATTTCCGGGTCAAGAACCTGGCCGAAGCTGCCGATCAGATTCTGCGAATTTTGTGACACCACCTGCTGAAGAGAAGCGCGAGTTTATCCATCGCCTGGAAGCACTGCGCGGCGTGGCGGCGATGATGGTGGCCCTCGGGCATTGCGCGGCCACGTTCCAGCCGGGCCAAGGTCAGCAATGGTTCCACAACGCGTTGATCACCGTCTTCAACGGGCGCGCTGCCGTCACAATTTTTTTCGTCTTGAGCGGGTTCGTGTTGGGCCTGTCCCTGCGGCGTTCTCGCCAGGCCTTTGTGCGCGGCTATTTCGAATTTGTATGGCGCCGCTTTTTTCGGATCTATCCGGCCCTGGCGGTTAGTTCGCTAGCCATTCTCGGTTTCCTTTGCTGTGTGCCGTGGGATTTCGGCGCAAGAAGTGTGGCGACGACGCCGTGGTTCCAAGCCATTTACTCCACGGCGCCGGGATGGAGAGAATTATGGCGAAATCTGTTGCTCCAGGATTTTTCGATCAACCAAGTCACTTGGAGTCTGAAAGTAGAACTGGTGGGTTCGGCCCTGTTGCCGCTCATGCATGTCCTGTCCCAAAAGATGGCTTGGCGGGGCCGCGCCGTGTTTATGGCTTGCTGGCTGGCGCTGGCTTGGATCGTGCGAGCGCGAGGCGGGAGCTTGTTTTTCACGTTCATGTTTTATCTCGGCTATCTGTTACCGGATGTGGGCCCCACGCTCATGGGCTGGCTCAACCGCCGGCGCGCGGCGTCAGCGACGGTTTTGGTCGCCACGACGCTCTGTCTGCTCGCGCGTTGGCAGTACAATTGGCCGTTCGAAAGCGGCTTGGTTGAGGGATTCTCCGCGACCGTCCTGATTGCCGGCATCCTCTACGGACCGGAGCTGCGCGTCTACCGGCTGCTGGACACGTGCCTGGCCAGGTTTTACGGGCGCATTTCTTACAGCTTTTATCTGCTACACTTTTGCGTGATGTATGGCACGGCCGCGGCGTTGGCCTGGCTCGCGCCCGAAGAGCTGTTGAGGCCATACGCGATGGCTTGGAGCTTCGTCCTGGCCGTTGTGTCGGTCGCCATCGCCACACCGCTGAGTTGGGCGTCGTACCAGTGGGTGGAACGACCTGGCATCGAACTCGGCCGGCTCAAATCCAAGCGCGCAATGAGCCGCCATCTCGTAAACCTTTCCGGCGGGAATCCATCGGCCACCCGGGACTCTTCGGTTTGACATGCGTGGAACTCCCGAGACACTACTCGAATTGACAACCCGACCGTTTCGTGAACACGCCGATGCCCCAACCAGGCAGACGCCTCCTTGAATCCGGAGCCGCTCCCGCTTAACGTTTCTCCATATGCAGACCAGCCTTCAAAAGCTCAAAGTGCGGATCTTCGCCGATGGCGCAGACCGCGACGGCATCCTGAGACTCAATGCCGACCCTTTGATCCAAGGGATGACGACCAACCCCACGCTGATGCGCAAAGCCGGAGTAAAAGACTACGAGTCTTTTGCGCGAGAGATCCTACAGAGCGTGACCGTCAAACCCATTTCATTCGAAGTGTTCTCGGACGAATTTCCGGAGATGCGCCGCCAGGCGCTCAAAATCGCCGGTTGGCAGGGCAATGTTTACGTCAAGATCCCGATCACCAACTCGCGCGGGGAATCCTCGCTGCCCCTGATCGGCGATCTGGCGCAGCAAGGAGTCCAGTTGAACATCACGGCCATCCTTACCTTGAGCCAGGTCCGCGACGTGGCCCAAGCGCTCAATCCGTCTGTGGCCTCCGTCGTCTCGGTCTTCGCGGGTCGCATTGCCGATACCGGTGTAGACCCAGATCCGATCATGCGCGCCAGCCGAGTATTGCTCGAAGGTCAACCGAAAGCCGAATTGCTTTGGGCCAGCGTGCGGGAAGTGCTGAATATCTTCCAGGCCGAAGCGGCCGGCTGTCAGATCGTGACCATCCCGCACGACATCCTGACCAAGGCGCAGAAAATGGTGGGGACGAACCTTGGTGCGCTCTCGTTGGACACGGTAAGAATGTTCGCAGCGGACGCACAGGCCGCCGGCTTCAGCGTGTAGCGCCCCGGGGCACGCCTGGCCTGGCAAGTGGCGGGAACCGAAACCCCGGCTCAGAAAGCCCGCGAAGGTTTGAACCGGATGAGTTTGTCACTCGTAGCGGCCTCTTGCTTGAGGGGCTCAGGAACTCGGCGCATCCCTCGATTCAAGCTGACGCTAAATCCTACCAACCCGATAAAGTTCACGATATCACCATGGAATCCACCGAAGACGACGAGGTAAAAGAAGACTCGGGCGAGGAAACAGGCGTAGAGGAATGTGTTGATCGTTTTCAGTCCGGGATCACCGTATCGATAGTTCCGATGCAAGACGCGCCCGCCCATAATCAGGAACCAGGCGAAGGCAAGAGCCCCAGGCAACCCAAAGGGGATGAGCACCGAAAGCGGGCCGTTGTGGTAATCTCCCGCGACAATGAAGAACTCGTAATCAAGGCTAAGCCCCCGACGGAAGGATTCGATAGCGAGGTAATAATCCGTCGCGCTGACGGCGCAGCCCTTCCCCACCCAAAGATACTGAGGCACCTCAGGCAGCAAGACCTCCCACATCTGCAGTCGCCAGTCCGTCGAGTTCTTGGCGTCGGCCCGCACCGCCGGGTCTACTTCTACCGGAAGGACACTCAAACAACGTTGAACCGCCAAGGGCATCTTTTTGGCCATCGGAAATGCCACCGCCAGCAGGACGGTCCCCGTCAGAATCATGATGGGCAAAAGCCGCGTGCGATGCAGACCTTCCAGGAAAAACTGGATCGCAACGATGGCGGCCGCCAGGATGATGAGCGACCGGAACCCGCCCAGCGAACTCACGCCGATGGCCCCGGCCAAGATCACAATCCGCCAGGGTTTAGTCCAATCCAGCACCCCTCCCACTCCATAGCGGGCAAGCATCAGGAAGAAGACAGCCAATCCTGCGGGCCCCATCCCCGCCAGACGCCCGAGCTTCTGTTCATAGGGCGCGTTGAAATCCTCCACCGCTTGCCCGACCGCAAAATCCACACTGAACAGATTGTAGAGTACCCACATGCCCGGCCCCATGAAATAGATGAGGTTGCTCATCACTGAAGAGAGCCCGCCCAGCAGGAATGCGGAAGCGTAGCCCTTGGCTTTTTGCAGCGGGATGGGCTGGGTGCTCAGCGCGAAATAACCGACAATGGCCAGGAGCACATAGAAATACTTGCGACCGCCGTAAACGGTCCCACCCATCGAACGCAGCGCCAACCCACCCGTCACCTTCATCGTGAACAACACCACCAATCCCAGCACGATGAGCGACCACGTCACCGACGGGACGCCGCATAAGCGCTTCTGTTTATCCAGAATCTTATGCAGCAGGGTTATTCCCAGGCTGATCAGCGCCGTCAGCATCCAAAAGGGTGGACCGCCCGGTAGGAAGAATATCACCATCCACAAGTTCCACGACGCCACCAGGATCAGGTGATGCCACCGTAGAAAGATCGGTGACAACAACAAACACACAAAGCCCCCGATCAAAATGAAGGAACCAAAATCCGGGTCCGCCAACAGATAGCCCAGGAAGGCCGCCAACGGCACGAGAATGACAAAGATCAGCAGCCGACGCGGCAGGATCGACGGGTTATTCATTCGATGTCTATACGGCTCAACTATTTTCCACCCTCAGGGGCCAATTCCGACAGCCAGATCCATCGAGTGCATTGCATGCATCGCAATCCGTTCCATCGGGGTGGTCGTTAACGCAGCACAAGCCACCGGCTGCGTCCATGCGGGGCGGTTAAGCGCGGCCATTCTCAACCAGTTCCCTTGGCCGCGCAACCGATTATTCATCAAGCGTCTGCTCACAAAATGTCCGAAATCTGCCTGCCCCAGCCCAGAGCAATCCATGGGATCCAACGCGCTGCGGGAACGGCCTGTTCGACAACCGAACGCCTCGAAAGACTCAAAAAACCGAGGCAATCGACCTCCCTTTTTATCGGTGGAACACGGCTGGACTGGAGCCCAACGGTGGTGAACTGTGATAGGGTGAATTCGGTGAATCTGGTGAATGCGGTGAATAACTTTCGGCCATTTTTGATTGTCCTGCCCGGAGTCTCTCCGTAGCGTCTTCGGCCAGCTAAGAGGAGCAGTTTGTGGAGAAACAAGAGGAGCAGTGGTGGAGAAACACCTCGATATTCTGATCGTCCATGACGATCCCGTGGAGGCGGTGCGGCTGATGCAGGAGCTGGATCGGCAGAAGATCCCCTGCGAAAGCCGCTGCGTCCCGGAGTCAGGCTTACTCCACGCGCTGGAAAAACGGCTGCCGGACCTTATCCTCTTTGACTCCTGTCACGGTTCCTGCGATTCGCGCGGATTCGCGGCGCTCGACCTCACGCAAGATCATTTCCCCGGCCTTCCGTTCGTCTTCGTCTGTGGCTCCTGCGATCCGCGGGTTCAGGTTGAAGTGATCGCCAGCGGCGCGGCGGGTTGTGTGTACCGCGGCCATTTGGAGGACCTGCGCCCGGTCATCGAGGAAGCCTTGGACGATTCGCACGCTGATCGTGGAATCGAGACCGCGCTCCTGGGAACCCCAAGCGATCCCGAGCGCCGCTCCGAACCAGTCGAGACCCTTCAATTGTGCGGCTGCTGCCGGCTCATCCGAGCCGGCGCGGGACAGTGGGAGGACCTGGAAGCTTACCTGCGGCGTCACGAACGTGCTGTCGTGACCTTATCGATTTGCCCGACCTGTCAGGAGATGAAGGCTTCTCCATGAACCTACCCTCAGGTAGCAGCCGACGTCAGGAAGCCTGCCCTGAGCTTGTCGAAGGGGTTCACTCTACCCCAACGCATTCGTCGGGAAAAAGATCAGAGCCCTTCGACAGGCTCAGGGTGTACCTCGTTACCCGCCTGCGCCCTACGGGCTACGGCGGGCAAGCCTCGGCTGCTACCTGAGATTTGGGTTGGGTTCATGGCCCCAATGTGCGTCCGAAATTCGCAGGTCCGGGCTACCCACGAACCGACCCTCACCCGGCCTTGCGGCCACCCTCTCCCATCGGATGGGAGAGGG
>DATLUX010000003.1:0-2303 GCA_035577805.1 Verrucomicrobiia bacterium | reverse complement strand
CTGAAATTCACGAACCGGCGTTTTGTTGCGAAGGGACGATGAAGAATTCCTTGAACTCTGATGTCCCACCTTAATTGTGATAGCGTGTGGAGCGTGGGTCGCGCGCGAGCACGAACAGGCGCCCGGCTAGCTGCCACACATTAAAGTCAAGCTTTTGCTGGAGTGTCCCAAAGTTAGACGGGTTTAGTTTAGCAACACTCAATGGCAGCAATCGATTTTGCTGAATAGATTGTAATGCTCGCCAAGGGTGAAAACATCGCGAATGGCCCTTAAAATGCTGAATCATGGTGACTTTCGGATTTGAAAGAACTAGTGATGGAATGCCGTGGAGAGACAATCTCGAGCGCTAGCCCGCCGAGTGGTGTTAAGGGCCAGCCCTCCAGGACCCAGGAGCAAACGGGGCGAAAAGTCATACTGGTCGTCGACGACAACCAGGTGTTCCAGAAGGCCATGTTGATGAAGTTGCGGGCCTGCGGATACGATGTGATGACGGCGGAAGACGGCTCGGCCGCCCTGGCAGCCGTTGGCAGGCTCAAGCCCGACCTGATCCTTCTGGATATCAATTTCCCGCCAGATGTTGCGAATGGAGGCGGCCTTGGCTGGGACGGCTTTCTCATCCTTCGCTGGCTGCGACGGACGCGGGAGGCGGTGAATGTGCCGGTGATCGCGGTTACTTCCGGCGACCTGAACCTTTACCGCGAACACTGCAAAGAGGCCGGAATCCTGGATTTGCTTCCGAAACCTCTCGATCACGAATTACTGGTGACCAGGATTCGGGCGGCCTTGAACCAGCCCGAACCAGAGATTAAACCGCCACCGTCACCGCAGCCAAACTTTCACTCGGTCCGCCGCATCCTATTTATAGATGATGACAGCCCGTGGCGTCAGGGGGCGATTAGGGACCTGAGTCAACAGGGTTACGAAGTCGTGACCACGGACACCGCCGAAGGGGCCTTGAGTGACGCCGCACGGATCCGGCCCGACCTGATGATCCTGGATCTCAAGCTGGAAAAAGAAGCCGCTCCCCTAAGAGTCATGGTCCTGCTGCTCGCCGCCCATCCAACCGTGCCGCTCCTGGTCTACGCCGGAATGGGGGTAGGCGAGGAAGCAAAGCGTGAATTAATGAACCTGGGCGTGTTCCAGATCCTGCAAAGAAGGACCATGGACGAACTTCTGACTGCGGTGCGATTGGCCTCGGAACAACCCCGTCGGAGTGCGGGAGCTCCGGAAGCACAGCCTGAGACAATGCCGTCCGAGGCAGAAGGCCGGTTCGAAACGATTCTGATCGTAGAAAACGATCTCAAATTCAGCGAACTTTTGCGCGGCTACCTGGAGTCGCAATCCTTCTACGTAACCTGTGTCCCCAACGCGACTGAAGCGCTGAGGCAGATGGCTGCAACTGATTTTGATGTGATCCTCACCGAGATGGTCCTGCCGGGACATTCAGGGGAAGAGTTTTACAACGAAGTCGAACGCATGACGCCTGAGCTTTGCCGCCGGTTTATCTTTATGACCGGCCATGAGGCGGAGCCGCGGACGGACAACTTCATTCGACGGTCTCGGGCCCCCATGCTTTGGAAGCCTTTCCCGCTGGCCGATGTGCTCCCCGCGGCCCAAACCGTACGTCAAAAGGTCCGGCTGGCGCGCCTCGTGGCCCGCTCACGGGCGGTGACGGCGGTATAAAGGCGAACCTCTGCCCGCAGTGCCATAAGCGGGTGGCCCGAAGATGCTATCGGCGTTAAGTCTCATGCGGCGTTGTCTGGGGGATCTTGCCCGGGATACCGGAGTGGATAGCTTAACCCGCAGACATGCGAACCAGGCCGAACAACTTTTCGCTCAGCGAGACCCATTTGCGAAATCGGACGCGCAGGGTCCGCCGCCATCCCTCACCTGGCGGTTAGCCGAACACCCGTGCCCACTGATTCGCAACCTGATTATTATGCCCTGCTGGGCGTCCATCCCGGGATCGGCAACGCTGAGCTGCGCCGGGTCTGGCGCCGCCTCGCACGCCGCTGGCACCCGGACCATGCCGGCCATGCCGCTACAGCCACTTTCCAAAATATCTCCGCCGCATATGAAGTTTTGTCCGACCCCGTCGCCCGCGCCGCATATGATCGGCGGCGAGGCATTCCGCCAAGCCAGTTACCCAATTCGTCCACCGCCTCAGCTCCGCGCCGTAAAGCTCCCGGCGTGGCCCTCAGTCGATTGTGCGGCCCGCTGAATTCCCTGGTCGCCTGTGGTGTCGCCCGGCGCATCGGCAATGACCTCATCGAGATCTTTCCCAGTGCCCGTGAGGCCACCAC
>DATLUX010000002.1:0-5542 GCA_035577805.1 Verrucomicrobiia bacterium | reverse complement strand
CAAGTCGATTGCTCATTGCTCATTGCTCATTGCTCATTGCTCATTGCTCATTGCTAATTAGGTGCTGAAGAGGTTCCGCAGCGTATCAATTGCGCAGCCACGTGCCTCCCGACACGCGTCTCAGGAATCGATTCGACAATGCAGGCCACACCTGCAGCAAAATCCCACAATCGTTCAGAGAACTCCTTGGCGTTCACTGGGTCTAAGTCTGGGCATCGGTGCCGAGCCAGGCAAAGCCCAATTCCGCAATGAGCAATGAGCAATGAGCAATGAGCAATGAGCAATCGGGCATGGCGATGCAGCGGACACGTTCAAATCGACACAATGTCCAAACTCCAGGGTCAGCCTTTCAGGCTGACCGGTTTGGCTTCGCCAAACCGCGGCGGTCTGCGACCACCGACCTTCCAACCTTAGCTTAGCTTCTTGTGGGCGCGGCGGTCATAGACCGCCGCTACAGCAGTCAGCCAACCCGTACGCCGAAGCGCGGCCGGCACCAGCCTCTCGTCACTCTAATCGCACCCGCGCGAGGGGCTGGCGGCGCGGCGGAGTCGGTCAGCGATGCCTTGCCATTCCGGTCCATCCGGCAGCGCCTCGATCACAAGGCAATCCACGCGTTCGGCGTCGCAACGATGCATCTCAGCATATAAAGCGCGCGCGTAAGCCTCCGCATCGTGTGGCACCACGCTGACCAGCCAGCCAGACTGTGACGAAGGAATATTGGCGTAAGCTAAAACCGCACAACGCTTCGAGGCGCAGCCCAGCGAGGCCAATTGTGCCCGAAGATCCTCATCATCCCGCCAGCGGAGCAGAAGCAATCTGGCCCGGGGAGCATAGTGCCGCTCCAGTTGTCCAGGACTCCGTAATGGTTTCGTTCCATGAACGCCCGGCGCGCCCGGGTCCGAACCGCTCATCGGCGTCGGACCGACGACCAGTTCGCGTGAGCCCAACACGGCCGCCAGCGACTCGGCATGAATCATCCCCGGTCGCAAAATGCGAGTGGGCCGCTCAGTTAGATCGAGGACGGTCGATTCGATGCCCACTTGGGACTGCCCGCCATCAACGATTAACGGGATCCGAGTTCCCAATGATTCCTGAACATGGCTGGCGTTGGTCGGAGAAATCTGGTTGGACCGATTGGCGCTCGGCGCGGCCAAGGGGAAGCCGCACGCGCGGATCACCGCCTGAATAAATGGGTGGCTTGACCATCGGATCCCCACCGTGTCTCCTCCGGCCGTCACCACGTCAGGAATGAGAGCGGCGCGTTCCAGGACAAGAGTGAGCGGCCCTGGCCAAAAGGCGGAGGCGAGTCGATCGGCCGCTTCGGGCCAGGCACGCACGCAACGACGGGCCTGTTCGATCCCACCGACATGCACGATGATCGGGTTGGCCACAGGGCGGCCCTTGATTTCGTAAAGTTGCGAGACCGCGCCGGCGTTCCACGCGTTGGCGGCCAGGCCATAAACTGTTTCCGTCGGCAACGCCACCACTTCACCCGCTCCCAGCAACTCGGAAGCACGACGCACCGCGGCATCAAACAACGCCGGGGTATGCGTCGGTAACAACTCCGCCTGAGGCCTGGGTTTCACCTGGTCATTCCTAACCTGCGCCACCGGCGGGGTCCAGACCGGACCGAAGCGGAAGGGGGCAAGGCAGAAAAATGCGGCTCTGCGGGGCTTGGCCACCGGCCGCTTACCATGACCGCACGAAACAGGAGGGGGGGCAGAAAAATGGCTGGCAGAAAAATGCGGCTCTGCGAGGACTTGACCGCCGGCCCTTACCATGACCGCACGAAACAGGAGGGGGGGGCAGAAAAATGGCTGGCAGAAAAATGCGGCTCTGCGGGGCTTGACCACCGGCCGCTTACCATGACCGCACGAAACAGGAGGGGGGGACAGAAAAATGGCCGGCAGAAAAATGCGGCTCTGCGGGGGCTTGACCGCCGGCCCTTACCATGACCGCACGAAACAGGAGGGGGGACAGAAAAATGGCTGGCAGAAAAATGCGGCTCTGCGGGGGCTTGACCGCCGGCCCTTACCATGGCCGCACGAAACAGGAGGGGGGGCAG
This sequence comes from Verrucomicrobiia bacterium, assembly GCA_035577805.1. GTDB lineage: Bacteria > Verrucomicrobiota > Verrucomicrobiia > Limisphaerales > JADJPG01 > DATLUX01. The sequence continues at coordinate 3,477 of DATLUX010000002.1, read as the reverse complement.
AAAAATGGCTGGCAGAAAAATGCGGCTCTGCGGGAGCTTGAGCCGACGGCCGCTCATCACCTAACTCGGCCTGGAGGAAATTGCAGACATTCGGTATCCGGCTGATTAGCCTGCGCGGGTGCTTCAGTTATTAGGCGAACAATTGCGGCGGGGCCAGGCTTTGGACGGCCAGCAAGCCACCGAGGCCGTCGAGGCTCTGATCAGTGAATCGGCATCGACGCAAGATAAAGCCGATTTTTTGGTGGCCCTGGCGCGCAAAGGGGAGACGGCCGAGGAAATTGCCGCGTTCGCAGTCGCGTTGCGCGCCCGCTCCATTCCTCCTCCGCTGGCCCCGGAAACACGCGCCCAAGAGATCCTGGATGTCTGCGGCACGGGCGGGGATCGACTGAACACGTTCAATATTTCAACCACGGTCGCACTGGTGGCGGCGTCGGCCGGGATCACGGTGGCCAAACACGGCAACCGGGCCATCACGTCGCAAGCCGGCAGCGCCGACGTGCTGGAAGCTTTGGGGGTCCGGATTGATTTGGCTCCCGAAGAGGCGGCCAGCTCTCTGCGCGAGCAACAATTTGCTTTCTTCTTCGCGCAGCATTATCACCCGGCGTTCAAGAACCTGGCTGCGGCCCGCAAGCTCTGCGCCGAACGGGGGCAACGCACCATCTTTAACATCCTCGGGCCGCTGCTCAACCCGGCGCGTCCGACCGCCCAACTGGTCGGCGTTCCCCGCCCCCAACTGTGCGAACCGCTGGGCCGTGTCCTGCAAACAATCGGAGTCCGGCGCGCGTTGATCGCAAGTGGACAGGTGAAGATGGCCGGCCCAATCCCGGGTCCGGATCGGCCAGGCGCCCCTCCCGCCTTTCTCGATGAACTCTCGACTCTTGGAGACAATACCATCGCGGAGTTTTACCAGGATCGCGCGTTCAGCACTTCAGTGTTAAGCCCTGAATTGTTCCCGCTGCAAGCGGCCTGCCTGGAGGACCTGGCGGGCGGCGATCGCCACGCCAACGCCCAGATCGTGCGCCGCATCCTCAGTGGAGACGAACGCGGTCCCAAACGCGATGCCGTCCTCCTGAACAGCGCAGCTGCCCTTTTCGTCGCCGGCCGGGTCAAGTCGCTGCTGGACGGCTGGAACGCCGCCGCAGACTTGATCGACAGCGGCCGCGCGGCCGCCAAGCTACGCGCTTTGGCCAAGGCGTAGTTGGTTTGGCGTGGTCCTCACTCAACGCGCTCGCCGGCCAGTGTGAGCGGAGCGGGCGTGTCTCCGGCGCAGACGTCGCACCGGTTCGATTGTTTTCGGACGTTCCTTCGGCACCAGTGCCAAAGGACATCCTTCGTAGCCGAAAGCCCGTCGCATCTGGTCGCCGAGATACTTCTTATAGGCCGGCGTAAGCAAGTCGGTGCGATTCACAAACAATAAGAACGTCGCAGGCGCCTGTTTCACTTGCGTAGAGTAATAGAACTTCAACCGGTGCCCGTGGGAGCTGACCGGTTGGCGCCGCTCGACGGCGTCATGCAGCGTCCGGTTCAGGATGCCGGTCGGAATCCGCTGCTGCAGTTGAGCCGCCACATAACGCACCGTCTCGAGGAGACGGTCGAGATGAAAACCCGAGACGGCCGAGGCAAAGACCACCGGGGCATAATCGAGGAAGAACAGGTGTTCCTGAACCCATTGACCAAACTCACCCAGCGTCGTCATGGCTTTGGCCGCTTGGGAACGCTCCTTGCGCTGGCGGCGTTCGATCTCAGCTTCGCGGGCGCCCCGGACGGAGTCGGCCACTAGATCCCACTTGTTCACCACGACGATGCAAGCACGTTGATGTTCCGTGATGATGTCCGCCACTTTTTTGTCCTGTTCGGTGATGCCGTTCTCAGCATCGAGCACCAGCAGCGCGATGTCGCATCGCGCGATCGAGTCCTCTGCCCGTTTGGTGCTAAAAAATTCGATCGAATCCGACACCCGCCGAGCCTTGCGCAATCCCGCCGTGTCGATGAGCACATAGCGCTGGCGCACGCCCTCGGTCTCCACCTCAAACGGTACGTCCACGGCATCGCGAGTGGTGCCCGGAATAGGACTGACGATCACGCGGTCCGACTGGGTCAGCGCGTTGATCAGGGATGATTTTCCGACGTTGGGCCTCCCGACTAATGCCAATTTCAACGGCTCGGTCCGGGACGGAGCCAAACCGGCCTGGCCCGGCAGCGGTGTCGGCTGAGTCTCTCCCTGGTTGAGCGACGGCTCCGACACCTCCACTCCGCCCGCGCCCTCCGGGACCACAGAAGGCAATTCGGCCAGACTCGCCGCCATCAAACTGTCGATGCCTCCACCGTGAATGGCGCTGACCGGAAAGATCCGCGAGAACCCTAACTCGCTGAACTCGGCGAGGCCGGATTCCGCTTTGCTGGTATCCACTTTATTGACAACCAGCAGGACCGGTTTGCCGGAGCGGCGCAGGCGTTGGGCGACTTCACGGTCCAGGGGCACGATCCCTTCCTGCACATTGACCACCAAAAGAATGACGGCAGCGGCCTCCAGGGCGAGTTCAACTTGGGCCAGCGCAGCCTGCGTGATCAAATCCTGCACCTTTTCCCGGCGGACCAAACCGATCCCGCCCGTATCGACCAACGTGAAGGGCTGCCCATGCCACTCGCCTTCGGCGCTGACGCGGTCCCGGGTCACTCCGGGTTGGTCATGCACGATGGCAATGCGTTTGCCCACGATGCGGTTGAATAAAGCGGACTTGCCCACGTTGGGCCGCCCGACGATGGCGATTAGACCTGACATGCCCGCAGAGCATGCCCGGCCAGCCAACCGTCGGGAAAGGGAAAAGGAAGAGCGCCCGTTGGGGGGATGGGCGCATTCGGGCACTGCCCCCCGATGCATCAACTGTAGCGGCGGTCTATGACCGCCGCTCTGGAGTTTGGACATTGTGTCGCTTTGAACGTGTCCCGCTGCATCGCCATGCCCGATTGCTCATTGCTCATTGCTCATTGCTCATTGCTCATTATTGCTCATTGAGGAATTGGGCTTGCCTGGCTCGGCACCGATGCCCAGAGCTAGGCCCAGTGAACGCCAAGGAGTTCTCTGAACGATTGTGGGATTTTGCTGCAGGTGTGGCCCACATTGTCGAATCGATTCCTGAGACGCGTGTCGGGAGGCACGTGGCTGCGCAATTGATACGCTGCGGAACCTCTTCAGCACCTAATTATGATGAAGCCTGTCACGCAGAGAGCCGAAGGGATTTTGCCCATAAGTTAAGCATTGCCGCCAAGGAGATGCGCGAAACCAGCGGATGGCTGCGATTTCTAATCAAGGTGAGGCTTGTTCCAACAACACAGGTCGATCCCCTGTTGGAGGAATCGATTGAGCTACGCAAGATGCTCGGACGCTCTCTCAAAACGCTGGCAACCCGCGCCGATCTTGCCGCTGCTACCAATCCCAATACCTCCCAAAGACCAATGAGCAATGAGCAATGAGCA
>DATLUX010000001.1:0-21278 GCA_035577805.1 Verrucomicrobiia bacterium | reverse complement strand
TGCTGGAAGAGCGGGTCGTCGTCCGGCACGAGCCGCGAAAAAAAACGTTCCAGGTCCTGGCGCACTTCGGGGTCGGCGTTTTCCTGGAGGAGGAGGGACGCAGAAGTATGTTGCAGATGCAAGGTGACCAGCCCGGTTTTCATGCCTGAATCTTCGACGAACCGTTCCACGGCATCGGTAATATCAGTGAAGCCGCGGCCCGGGGTGGCGACGGCGAGTTCCTGGAGTTGTTGGCGCATCAAGGTTTGGCCGCCTTCCCCATAAACTGCTCGAGTTGATAATTGCGGGAGGCGCCGCCGGAGAGCGCCCGGTTGTAGTGATAGCGGGCGAGTTCGCGGAAGTTGGGTTCCTGCGCATACAAGACCGCCAGCAGGTAATGCGCTTCGCCCCAGGCCGGTTTCAATTGCAAAGCCCGCCGGAGCGCCGCTTCCGCCGGGCCGCGGCTGCCTTTGTGAATCAAGGTTTGTCCCAACAGGTAATGGGTCTGGGCTTTGTCGGGATCGATCCTGGCCGAAAGCCCCAGCATTTCGAGCGCCTCGTCATACTTTTCCTGACGCAGTTTCAAGCCGCCCAGCAAATAGAGAGCGATGGGATCCTGCGGCGCCGCGGCCAGCGCGCGCTGGAGCGTGTCTTCGGCCTCGGTGAGTTTATCCTGGTCCATTTGCACGGCGCCCAGCTTGGACAGGACAAAGGCGTTGGTGGGATCGTGGCTGAGGATCTGTTGATAACGCTGTTCGGCATCGGAGAAGTGGTTGCTTTCGACGGCGTGTTGGGCGTCGACCAGCAAGGCCTGGGAATCCGCGGGCAACTCAGCCGCCGGAGCCGCCGAAGCCGTGCCGGCCGCTGGAGGCGCGGTCGGGACCGTGTTGGTCTGGGCGCTCGCGAGTTTAATGGGAGGCTGCTGAAAGAGCGCCAATTCTTCCGGCGTGTACGGGACATTGCGTGCCTCAAAGATTTGGAGCTTGGCCCGGATGGCTTCGAGTTGGTTTTCGAGGTCTTTAGTGGAGGAGGCGCTGGCGGGAGGGGCGGAGGCGACGTTAGGGGCGGAGGCCTGGGTGCGTTCGTTGAGTTGGCGGGTGACGTTATTGAGCTTTTCGATCAGGGCATCGCGTTCTTTCTCCGCGGTTTTGGCCGCTTCCCGGGCGGCGGCCAATTCTTTTTCGAGTTCATTTTGGCGTTCGATGGCGGCGGCTCCGTAGCGCTTGACGAAATCTTTCAGCCGATTCTCCATCGTCACCTGCTCTTCCTTCATGATGCGGTTGCTGGCCTCGAGGGCGGCGATCGTTTCCTTGAGGGCGAGGGCTTCGTGGCTGGAGTTGGCGCGCGCCGACAATTTTAGCCGAGAGGTCAATTCGACGATCTGCTTTTGCAGATCCTCATTTTGTTTCTGCAGGAGATTGGCCACTGCGGATTGGGTGACGAGATTCTGTTTGGTCTCGGCGGCGTTGTGGCCGCCGGGTTTGGCGGCGCTTTGTTCGAGAGTGACCTTCAAAAGATCGCGTTCTTTCTGCAGCTGCTTGACGCGTTGCTCGGCTTTCTCCAATTCGCGCGGATCGACGGCAGCGGGCTGGACTTTGAGCGCCTCCCGCAGTTTCGCCTCCAACAGCGCGTTCTGGCTGGTCAGGCGGCTGATCTCTTCCTCCAACAATTTCCATTGCGCTTCCGGAGAGGGTTCCGCGGGGCTGGCGTTGGTGCCCGCGGCGGGATGTTTTTCCGTGAGCGCCGCCAGTTGGGTGGACACATAATCCAGCCGATAGGCCACCAGTTTCGAATTCCATTCCGGAAAAGCCTGCTGCATTTCCTTCAGCGCCACCTGGGCTTCCAGATAGCGCGTCACGGCCGAACGGCTGTCCCCCGTCCCTTTCAGCTTGTCCGCTTCCTCGATCATCGAATAGACCCGGACATAACGGTCATCCGGCACCTGGGCCGAACCCGGGAGGGCCGCAGCCAGGAAGAGAGCCGCGGCGGCTGCTAATGAGAGTCGCATGTCATGAATAGTAGGCGCGCCTGCAAAACTTTGGCAACGGGGATTCTGGTTTGCTGGACGCACTGGTTCCTGGTGGCTGGTTGTTAGTTCCTGGTTGTTAGTTCCTGGTTGTTGGTTCCTGGTTGTTGGTTCCTGGTTGTTGGTTCCTCGTTGCCGGCTGCTGGAGGCGCTGCCTATCTCAAAATGAAACATCGAATCGCGCTAACGCGAAGAGGCCAAGCACCCAGAACCAACCACCAGCAATCAGCAACTACAATAGCAACCGACAACTAACCCGCACCCATCAAAAGCCTCGCTCGCCGAGATGAAACTTGATAGCGTCGAGAACCATGCCTTTCCCGACCGTGCCCATGCTAACGCCTTCATTTTGGTCCATCCCCCGCTGTTACCAAAAACAGCAAGTCCTTCTGGGTTTGATGGCGAGCCTGGCGGTTTTTGCGCTGAGTGCGCGCGCGCAGGAGATCTTCATCACGGAGTTCATGGCGGAGAATGATTCGGTCCTGGCTGACGGAGACGGCGCGTATTCGGATTGGATCGAACTCTTCAATGCCGGGCAGGACGCGATCGACCTCGCAGGCTGGCATCTGACCGATACGACCGCGAACCTAACGGAATGGACTTTCCCCTCCACCATCCTCGAGCCGAACCAGTTTTTGGTCGTGTTCGCATCCGGCAAGAATCGCGCGGTCAGCGGCGCGGAGCTGCATACGAATTTCCAGCTCGATAAGGGGGGTGGCTATCTGGCCTTGGTCGGGCCCGACGGCGGAACCCTTGTCAGTTCGTTCATTTACCCGCGTCAGTTCGCCAATAAATCCTATGGGCTTGGGATGGTCAGCTTCATAGAAACGGCTCCGCCGGCTGCGGCTGTGGATCCGGCCACGCTCTTTCCGTACGTCCATCTTCGAGCCGATCGCGGGGTCACGACCAATGCCACCGGCAACGTTGTCACCAGGTGGCTGGATCAATCCACCAACGGGTTCGTGTTCGCCGCCAACCATCCACGCGCCGTCGCCAACGATCCGGCCGTGGTGGCCGGACCCGTGCCGGGCACCGTCGCGGTGAACTTCGACGGCACGGACATCATCGATTCGGAGGCCAACCTGCAATTGTTCACCACGGGAAGTTCGGCTTTGACGGCTTTGGTTGTGCTCAAGCCGACCAGCGTTCCAGGGTCACAAAGGTTTGTGGTCAATCATGCTCCGGGAGTGGGCGGGGACAGCTTTGAGTTGGGTCAGGACGCGGGGCAAGTGGCCCCTTCGGGCGCCTGGGGGATTCATCGTGGGAGCGGCCAGGCCACATCCACCGAACCGGGTTCGCTGGCGGCCGGACAATATCGTGTGACGACGGCGGAGGTTTTGTCCACCGGCAGCGCCGGTGAGAACGTCCGCTTTTATACGAACGGCATCCTGCGTCCCAACGCGACGAGCGGTTGGTTGACCGCAGGCAATTATCACACGGGCTCGAATCCGCTGGCCATCGGGGCGCGGGTCGATAACAAGGGGCAGGGATTCAACAACCTCACTCCCGACAGCTATTTTCAGGGCGACATCGCGGAGATGGTCTTGATCCGGCGCAGCCTGACACCTGACGAACGCGCCGGCGTGGAGAATTTTCTCCTGCTCAAGTACGGGTTTGCTCCGCCGAGCCGAGTGCTGACGCGGAACGACGTGGTAGCCGGGCAGAGCGGTTACTTCGGCCGGGCCACGCCTGGGTCGATGAACCCCATCCCGGTCGCGGGTTTTGTCGGCGACACCCACTTCCATCCGGGCCGTGGCTTTTATGACACGAACATCAGCCTGGTTATTACCTGTGCCACGGCGGAAGTGACCATCCGGTTTACGACCAATGGCGAGTTGCCGACGGCGACGAGCGGTCTTGTCTACGCGGGGCCGATTCCAATCGGACGCACCACGGTGGTGCGCGCGGCCGCATTCAAGGACGATTTTGAACCCTCGAACGTGGACACGCACACTTATCTGTTCGTGGCTGATGTTGTTCATCAACCGGCAGCGCCGTCCGGCTGGCCGCTGAGCGGCTGGGGGCGGCCGAATCCGGATTATGAGATGGATCCTGAAGTGGTGACCAACGTCCTCTACCGGGATCTGATCCGGCCCGCGCTGCTCGAGGTGCCCACCTTGTCGCTGGTGACGGAGCAATCCAACTTGTTTCACAGCGTGTTCGGCATTTACAATCATCCGGCGAGTGAAGGGGACGCCTGGGAACGGCCCGTGTCCTTCGAGTATTTGCGGCCGGATGTGGAGCCGGAAGTTGGGACGCTGCAAGCGGAGGCCGGGCTGCGTATTCATGGAGGGGTGAGTCGCACCGATGGCGTGAAGTTGTCGTTCCGGGTGTATTTTCGGGACCGTTACGGCACGCCGCAACTGGAGTATCCGTTGTTGGAAGATAACCCGGCGAAACGTTTCGAGAATCTCGTGCTGCGCGGCCAATGGAACGATGGTTGGCACCACACGTTCGACAACAATCGCACCGCGGTTTATCTGCGGGATGAATGGTGTCGCCGGGCCTTTGCGGAGATGGGGCAACAGAGCACGATTGGCAGTTCGATGCACGTTTATCTGAACGGCCTGTATTGGGGGCTGTATAACCCGGTGGAACAAATCAACGCTGCGTTTGTGTCCGAGCACCTGGGCGGCGGGGAGACCAATTACGACGTGCTCAAATTCAACAATACCGTCGAAGCCGCCGATGGGGACGCGACCGCCTGGAACGCCCTGATCAGTCTGGCGGAAGCCGGCCTGACTTCGCCCGCGGCCTATCAACAGATTCAATCGGTCCTCGATGTCGATAACCTGATCGATTTCATGATCCATTACCTCTTCATCGGGAACGAAGACGGTCCGGCGAAGAACTATTATGCGTACCGCCGGCATTCGCCTCCGGGGCGGATTGCCTTTGTGCCGTGGGATAACGAGTGGGTTCTTGGCCATTCCTTCTCCGGGCTCGACAAGCTGGACGTCAATGTGGTGTCGGTTGACGCCCCCAACTCGGCCTTGCGCCTGTTCCAACGCTTGCGCGCCAACCCCGAGTTCCGCGTTCGTTTTGGGGACCGGGTGCAGAAACACCTTTTCGGCAATGGCGCGTTAAGCACGCTGGCGAACGTCAGGCGTTATGCCGCGCTGGTCGCCGGCATCACCAACGCCATCATCGCGGAATCGGCGCGCTGGGGCGATTTGAACAATCAATCTTCCCCCGGCCGTCCCTACACCCGGAATGTGGAGTGGACGGCCGAGAACAATTACCTGCTCGGAACCTATCTGGTGCAGCGGCCCAACATTTTCCTGCAGCAATTGCGCACGGCAACCCTGTTCCCGACTCTGGGTGCGCCGGTGTTCAGCCAGCCAGGCGGAACGGTACCGGCCGGATTCATGCTCGGCATGTCTCACACCAACGGAAGCGGGGCGATTCTTTATACCCTCGATCGCACGGATCCGCGGTTGGCGGGCGGAACGGTGGCCGCCTCCGCCATCGCCTATTCCACTCCTGTCGTCATTCCAGCGCAAACCCTGGTGCGTGCGCGCGTGTTGAACGGCGCCACTTGGAGCGCGCTGACGGAGGCTGTCTTCCGGCCGCCTCAGGATTTGTCGGGCTTGCGCGTGACCGAGATTATGTATCATCCGCCGGCGGAAGGAGTGGTCGATGGTGATGAGTTTGAATTCCTCGAATTGAAGAATACGGGTGGGAGTGTGCTGGCGTTGGCCGGACTCACTTTTACCCGGGGCATCGTGTTCACTTTCACCAACGGCGCGAGCCTGGCGCCAGGGGAAATTCTCGTCCTTGCCCGCAATCGATCCCAGTTCGCCGCCAGATATCCGGGTGTGCCCGTGCACGGGATCTATTCTGGCAAGCTCGATAACGCCGGCGAAAAGATCACGCTTTCCTATCCGGCCGGGGGCGAAGTGTTGTCTGTGAGCTACGGCGATGTGGGGTCCGGCTCGAGCTTTGGGCAGGCGTGGCCGGTGCTCGCGGATGGCGGGGGCTTTTCACTCGTGCCGGTGGCGCCTGACTCGGCCTTCGATCGCCCCTCCTCCTGGCGGGCCAGCACGGACTGGGGCGGCTCGCCCGGAGCCGATGACCCGCCGCGCTTCATTCCTGAGATTCTCATCAATGAAGTTCTCACCCGCTCCGAGTTCCGCGATTTCATCGAACTGTTTAATCCCACCGGGGACCTGGTGGACATCGGCGGTTGGTTTCTCAGCGACGATCCGGACCGGCCACAAAAGTTTCGCATCCCGTCCGACACGTTCCTCGCGCCAGGTGGCTTCGTGGTGTTTCAGGAAAGCCAATTCAACCTCGGCGCCGGCAACAGCAACAGCCTTGTCCTCGATGCAGACGGCGATCGGATCTTTTTGTTCTCGGCCGACGAGGCAGGCAATCTCACCGGTTACAGCCACGGTTTTAGCTTCGGACCGGCTGCGCCGGGTCAATCGTTCGGACGTTACGTCCTCAGCACCGGCGAAGCAGAATTTCCGGCTCAACTTGAGCTCACGCCGGAAGCGGCCAATCGCGGGCCGCGGGTGGGTCCGGTGGTCGTCAGCGAGATCCAATATCATCCTGATTCTGCCGGCGACGAGTTCATCGAATTGCGCAATGTCACGACCAATGCGGTGGCGTGTTTTGACCTTGCGCGTCCGGAGCTCACCTGGCGGCTGAACGGGGTCGGCTTCGATTTCCCGTCCAACTTCACCATCGCGCCCCTAGGCGTCGTGTTATTGACCGGCACGGATCCGGGCGCGTTCCGAACGAAATATCAAATTGCTCCTGAGGTGCCGGTGCTTGGGCCCTGGCTTGCGATTCTGCAGGACAGCGGGGAACGTCTGGCGCTGGAACTGCCGGATGAAAGGGACGCCGCCGGAGTGCGCAGCTACCGTGAAGTGGACGCAGTGCGTTACAACGACAAAGCGCCCTGGCCTGTGGCGGCGGACGGAAGCGGCCCTTCGTTGCAGCGAAAAGTGCTGACGGGCTATGGCAATGATCCGGCCAATTGGGAAGCGGCCCTGCCGACGCCGGGAGCAGCGTTTGCTGGCGGAGTGGCGCCAACGATTCTCGCGCAACCAGAAAGTCGATCTGTGAATGCAGGTCAAAACGCGGCTTTTCGCGTAGCCGCGGTGGGTGCGGCTCCGTTGGCATACCAATGGCGTCGCAACGGCGTGGCGATCCCCGGAGCGACGAACGCGGAACTGCAGTTGATCCAAGTGCAGGCCGCCCAGGCCGGAGAATACAGCGTGGTCGTGTTTAACGCGGCCGGTGCCGCCGCCAGCGCCGCCGCCACCCTGACCGTCCGATTGCCGGCGCTCGTTCTGGCCTTGCCCCAGGATCGCCTGGTGACCAATGGGGGAACGACCACCTTCAGTGTGGTGGCGTTGGCCGACACATCGCTGCGTTACCAATGGCAACGCGAAGGTTCGAACATCCTCGGCGCTACCAACGCCACGCTCGTGTTGTCCAATGTCCAGCCTGCGCAAGGCGGGCGTTACGCGGTTGTGATCAGCGATGATTATAGCTCCTTCGTCACGCCGCCGGCCCGGTTGACGGTGGCGGTCCGCATCGCGATCCTCCGCCAGCCGCAGCCGGTCACCGTCGTTTCCGGGAATCGCGCCGTCTTCGCAGTGGAAGTCACGGGCAGCACCCCGTTGTCATATATTTGGCGGCGCGGCTCGATTGTGGTCACGAATCTGATGCTGGCGGCGAGCAACTCAGTATTCGCCGTCGGCACGGTGCGGACGAACGTCAGCACGACGAACATTTACAATGTGCTCCTGACCAACCTGGCCGGCGCTCAGTCCAGTCTGCCGGCGACGCTGATCGCATTGGCCGATTCCGATGGCGATGGCGCGCCGGACGAGTGGGAGAACGCGTTCGGCTTCGCCGCGAACGACCCCAGCGATGGCGCTGCCGACTCGGACGGAGACGGCGTTTTGAACTGGCAGGAATTCTTGGCGGGCACCGATCCGAGAGATGCCTTGAGTTTTCTGAGAGTTGAACTTTTAACGGCGGCGCCGACGGGATATCTGCTCGAGTTTATCGCGGTGTCGAATCGAACTTATACGGTGTCGTTTCTTGACCCTGCGGGTGGGTTGACCTGGCAGCGGCTTGTCAACCTCGACGCGGCTCCCACCAACCGCCTGGAGTCTGTGCTCGATACAAACCAGGTACCGACGGGCCGGCTCTATCGTCTGAACACACCGGCTGGATACCAGTAACGCCCACCAGCGCTCACCCTCTCCCCGCAACGGGGAGCGGGCAGGGTGAGGGCGTGAGAGGATGCTGGTTCGCCGAATGAGCAAAGACGTTGTGCAGCGTTTCGGGGAGTAGCAGCTTGGATATAGCTCAGCGCGCGGCCCCACCCTCTCCCCTGGGTGAGGGGTGAGACCGTTAAACGATGTCCAGGGTGACGGGGTGAGCACGACCAAATCCCACGTTCTTCAGAAGCCGTCTGTCTATGTCCGGGCGCCTCCTACTCGAGCGCGATCCTTAACCGGGTCATCCCTCGAGATGAATGGAAGCGCTTTTCGGCAAGCGGCATCCCTTCACGTGCTCACCCCTCACGCCGCTGCCCACCCCGGCCCTCTCCCCGTTGAGGGGAGAGGGAGACGCGGCGATAGGCTTCGGCGAGCAGCGTGATGGGATGCACGATGCGCAGGGGTAATCCTTCTTTTTTCGCGCCGTTTAGGATTTGCAAGAGGCAGCCCGGGTTTCCGGTCGCCACCACTTCGCAGTGTGTGGAACGGATATGTTTGATCTTTCGCTTTAGCAGGTCGGCGGCCATCTCGGGCTGCACCAGATTATAGATGCCCGCGCTGCCGCAGCACCATGTGCTCTCAGGCAATTCCACCAGCTTCAGGTTGGGGATGGCGCGCAGCACGGCGCGCGGTTGCGCGGTGATCTTTTGGCCATGACACAGGTGACACGCTTCATGGTAGGTCACAATCTGTTCCGGCACGCGGCCAGGCGCCGGAGCGGGTGGTTGAATGCCAATCTGCGCCAGCCATTCATGGATGTCTTTTACCTTGCTGTCCCACGCGTGGGCCCGGCTCTCATAGGCCGGGTCGCCTTCCAACAGTTTCGCGTAATGTTTGAGATGCGACCCGCACCCAGCCGCGTTGGTAATGATGGCGTCGAATTCGCCGGGAGGAAACTGGTCGAGGTTTCGCCGGGCCAGTTCCTGCGCCAATTCCCATTCGCCGTTATGCGCATGCAAGGAACCGCAGCAAAGTTGTTCCGGCGGGGTAATCACTTCGCATCCGTGGCGGGCCAGCACCTCGGCGGTGTCACGGTTGACATCGCTGAAGATCAAATCCTGGGCGCAACCCGTGAGCAGCGCGACGCGATATTTCCGCGTGCCGATCGCGGGTGTGATGGGCGCGATGAGTTCGGCAGAAAACTGCGGCTGAACCTCGGGCGTCATCGACTCCAATTCCCGCCAACGCCGCGGTAACAGACGCAACAAACCGGATTTGCGGATCAATGTCTGGAGGCCAAGCTGCTGATAAAGACGCAGCAAATGCCCGACGAGCTGCAGGCGGTTCAGGTCCATGAACAGCCAGCGCAAAGTCAACGCGCGAATCAATGTTCGCTTGGTCGAAGTCAGCACGCCGCTTTGTTCCGCCTCCGCCCGGGCGTGCTCGAACAATTCCGCGTAATTCACGCCGGCCGGGCAAGCTGTCATGCAAGCCAGACAGCCCAGGCAGAAATACATCTCGTCGGCGAACATCAAGGTGGGCTCCAGCCGTTCGTCGGCGATCGCGCGCATCAAGGCGATCCGCCCCCGGGGACTGTTGCGCTCCAGTTTGGTGGCGTCGTAGGTGGGGCAGGTCGGCAGACAAAGCCCGCAATGCATACACTGCTGCACCACCGAGTAATCGAGGTTCTTCAGATGCGATGAACCCGCGCCGGCTCCATGGCCGGAGATGGCCGAGGCTGAAGATGCTGGTGGCGTGTTCATGGTCATGAGCAAAATCGCCCGAGCAGGAGACTATGGATGCGGGAAGGGCTCAAGCGATTTCTGACTACATCGAAGGAACGCCTGCACCGCGCCTTGGCTCCCTCGGCGAGCCGACATCCTTTCGCGCTCTCACCCCTCACCCTGCCATCTCTCCAAGTTGAGGGGAGAGGGTGAGGCGTCGAGCGCCGCGCTGTATCTAAGCTGAGGTTTTTGTTCCTGGTTCCTAGTTGCTCGCGGTTGGTTCAGTTGAACCCATACACCAAGCGACTGGACCAGGCTTTAGCCAGGAACCAGCACCGGGAACGAGGAACTAGCAACGAGGAACTAGCAACGAGGAACCAGCAACGAGGAACCAGCAACGAGGAACCAGCAACAAGAACCAGCAACAAGAACCAGCAACAAGAACCAGCAACCATCAATCCAGCACCCGGACGGTCGTCAGGGATTTGATCAGGCTGTGATCATCCCATTTCCACACGACTTTCTTGTCGCGGGTGACTTCGAAGACATGGGCGCCTTTGCCTTCCTGGCCGCGGAGAAAATTGCCGATGATCAGGTTCCCATTCGGTAGCGGTTGAATGCTGGAGACCCACGTGATGTTCAAGTCCGGGGCGTCGGCGTCGGTGAATTGCCAGGCAATCTTCTTGTCCGGCGTCACTTCGATTACCCGCTTTTGGGTTCCGCAGGAAATGAGCGTGTTGCCGTTGGGCAGCCGCTGGGCGTCGCCGGCATTTTCCACGCCGGTGTATTCCCAGATCACATGGCCATCCAGATCGACTTCGCGGACGGCTCCTTCGCCTTCGTGGGCGGCCAGGATATTTCCATTCGGCAATTTGTGCACATTGCGAACCTGGAGATGATAACCTTCCTGATTAGTCTTCAGCGGGGTGACCCGAACGACCTTGCCGGAGGGATCCACTTCCACAGCCTGACAGGGTCCCTGTTCGGCCACGAGCGTGTTGCCATTGGGCAAACGTCGGCAACCCAGGACCTGAGGACATTTGCTCACGTAATTCCAGACCTCATCGCCCTGACGCGTGACTTCGCGGACGCCGGTCGGCTTGCCGCCATACGCGTAGAGCACGTGGCCATTGGGGAGCACTTCGAAAATGACCGCGATACTCGGCGGCTTATGTTCCCACACGACTTGGCCGGCGGCGTCCAGTTCGAGCAGCCGGTTGGGTCCCTTGCCGTACTCGAAGAATATCAGGCGATGACGGATAGGCTGGTCGGCGCCGAAGACGTGGCCGGTAGTGCCCAGCACCATGAGCAGCAGCAGCAGCAGACCAGGGTCCAACATCCCTGGGCGTCTGAGCGGACGTATCTTCATAAGCTTGTCATTTCAGTTCAACTTCAATTCATCGACGCTGGTTATCGGCCTTACGCCAACATGCCTTTCACGACGTGGCCGGAAACATCCGTGAGCCGGAAGTCGCGGCCGCTATGGCGGTAGGTCAAGCGTTCATGATCGAAGCCCATCAAATGCAAGATCGTGGCGTGAAAATCGTGAACATGCACCGCGTCTTTGGCCACGCGCATGCCGTATTCGTCGGTCTCGCCGTAGACGATGCCCGGCTTGACCCCGGCACCGGCCAGCCACGAGCTGAACGCCCAGTTATGATGCTCCCGGCCCTTGGCGTCGGCGGTGTTGTTGAAGGGTGTGCGACCGAATTCGGTGGTCCAAACGACCAGCGTGTCCTGTAACAGGCCGCGTGATCGGAGGTCCAGCAGCAGGGCGGCAGCGGCTTGATCCACGTTCCTGGCCAGGCGTGCATGGTCCATCATGTCGCCGTGGGAATCCCAATTGCCGGAGGACCCGGTATCGATCAGCTCGACGAAGCGCACTCCGCGTTCGATCAGCCGGCGCGCGGCCAGACACTGCCAGGCAAACCCCTTGGTGCTGCCGCGCTCGAGGCCGTAAAGCTTGAGCGTGGCCTCGGACTCAGTCCGGAAATCAAAAGAGTCCGGCACGGCTAGTTGCATGCCGAACGCGGTTTCGAAACTCTTGATGCGCGCGGACAAGGTTGGATCCTCGGCGTGCGCCTGAAGATGACGGCGGTTCAACCTGGCCAGAGCGGCAAGTTCCAGCGCTTGTTGATCGGGAGTCACACGCGACTTGATGTTGGCCACCGGTTCGACGCCCGGAACCACCAGCGTGCCTTGATGGGTTCCGGGCAGGAAGTCGCTGGCATAAACCTGCGTGCCTGCGTAAGTCTGAGCGGGGGCGATGACGACGAACGACGGCAGATTCGAATTCTCGGTTCCGAGACCGTAGCTGATCCAGGACCCGAGGCTGGGCCGGGCAAATGCAAAAGAACCTGTATGCATGCCGAGCGTGGCATTGTAATGGTTCGAATGATCCGTGTGCATCGAGCGGATGAGCGCGATGTCGTCCATGCGCGCCCCGAGGTGCGGGAAAAGCGAACTCACTTCAGTGCCGCACTGGCCGTGCGCCTTGAACTCCCATTGCGGGCGTTTCAGGAAGATCCGTTCGTATCCGGGCCGGTTCCGGATCTCGGGATGGTCGAGCTTCACTTCTTTGCCCACGTCGGCTAACAACCGCGGCTTGGGATCGAATGTGTCCACGTGCGACACCCCGCCGGTCATGAACAGGAAGATGACGTTTTTGGCTTTGGGAGTGAAGTGAGGCGCCCGCGGTCGGAGCGGGTCGGGCGTGGCCGTCCGCCCGGCATCGAGTGCGAGTAATTCGTGCAGGATACCCGGCATGAGCAATGAGCCCGCCACGAATGAACGCAGGAACTGGCGGCGATGTGGGTGAACGAAGCGAAAGTTCATGGGTGGTTTCGACCTCCGATTCTCGGACGTGCATTGGGGCCATGAACCCAACCCAATCTCACGTAGCAGCCGAGGTAACGAGGCTCTGATCTTTTTCCCGGAGAGCGCGTCGGGAAAGAGTGAGCCTCCTGACGTCGGCTGCTACCTGAGGGTCGGTTCATGGGGAGCATCATTTTAATCGAGATAAAGGAGTTCGTTGCTGCCAAACAACACCCGGGCGTAGGCTGACCAGGCCAGGGCGAGCTGCTGGTCGATCGGTTGGCCGATGCAGGTGGCGGCGTAATCGCGAAGGAATTCCCCGGCATCAGCCTGTTCTTCTTCGGATGCCTTGCGGCCAAAGATCTCACGACAAGCGAAGTCGAGACGGGCTCGGTCATCCAGCGCCGCGGCCAGAATGCGGGCAGCGAATTTATCGGCACGCGCGTGCACGAAAGGATCATTCATGAAATAGAGAGCCTGCGTTGGGACGGTGGTCGTGTCGCGCCGGGCCGTGCTGGAGTTGGGATCCGGGCCGTCGAAGAGCGCGAAGAAAGCCGAGCGCCGATTGCGTTTTTGCATCACATACACGCTGCGTTTCAAGGTGTCGTATTCCGCGGCGAACGGCCCGTGCTGGGTGAAATTCCATTTGTCTTCGGGCGGGAACGGATGCGCCTGGCCGGGAGTGCGATCGAGCTCGCTGCTCAAGACCAGGAGCGTGTCGCGCAGTTCTTCAGCGGTCAGGCGACGCCGCGTGAATGCGGAATAATCGGTCGCCAATGAGCCGGCTCCGGTTCCGCCCGGTCCACCTGGGCTGCGAGTTGGCCCGGCGTGAGCCGAAGCTTGCTGGTAAACGGCGCTTTCCATGATCAATCGGTGCATGGCTTTCATGCTCCAACCGGATTTGATGAACTCGGCCGCCAGCCAATCGAGCAATTCGGGATGGGTCGGCGGCTGGCCTTGCCGCCCAAAATCGTTCGGGGTAGGCACCAAACCCCGGCCGAAATGGCCTTGCCAGATGCGATTGACCATCACACGCGCCGGCAACGGATTGGTCGCGCTGGTCAGCCAGCGCGCCAACTCGAGGCGGCCGCTTTGATTCGTCGTCTCGACCGTTTGGCCGCCCAGTAGATCCAGGAACTTGCGCGGGACTTCCGCGCCCAACTGTTCCGGATTGCCGCGCTCTTGGAGCCTGGTGTTCCTGGCCTTTCCTTCCAGGACCGCATAGGCCACCGGCACGAGGGGCTCGCGTCGTTTGAGTTCAGCTCGCTGTCGGAGAGGCTCGCGCAACGCCTGGGCGAAGGCCGCCATCTGTTTGATCCCAGAGCCCAAATCGGCCACGGCATGTTCGAGAACCCACGCGACGCCGTCGCCGCCGCCCCGATGCCCGTCCGCCACGCGCCCGCTGATCTGAACCGGGCCGGCCACTGAACTCAACCAGGCGACCGCCACCGGCCCATCGGGCGCCGGATGGACGAAAAACGTCCGTGCCGGCAGGGTCGTCCACGCCTGGATGGGTTGATCGGAGGCGTTGACGAAGGCGGAGGGCGTGTCGCCATTGCGCCAGACGTTGAGGCCTTTCTTGCCGTCATGATCGCGCTCAGGGTCAGGAAGGAGTAGCGGGCCTTTGCGCGGATCGAGAAAGCACCACGTGGCGGGGTGGCCGCGCCGATCGGCATGTGGATTGGCGGCCAGGAAGTCGTCCACCACATCGGACCCGAGGTTCCAATGCTGCTGGCTGCCGTCCATCGCCGCGATGTCGAGTTCGATGATGGTGGTGTCGGCGCCATGGTTGGCGCGAGGAAACACCGTCAGTTGAATCATCTCGCCTGGTTTCACGGTGACCAGGATTGGTTGTTGATCGTGGCCGAATGGTTGGGCGCCGCCATCGTTGAACTCGCCTTTGGCCAGGGTGATGGCGGAGTTGGTGATCAAGCCGCGCAGCGTGTTTAGTGTCTTGGTCTGGGCGTCATTCAATTCCTTGATCCTCGTTTCGAGCGTGTGCAATTCGTCTTCGAACGGCTTGCGCCGGGCGGCGATCTCTGCCGGTGTCCAAAGCGGGACGAGGTCGCGCGGTCTTTGGGACGGTTCGCACCCGGGGAAAGCGAACCGGGTGCTCTCGAATATCCCATAGAGCCCATAATAATCGCGGGCGGAGATCGGATCATATTTGTGGTTATGACAACGGGCGCAACCCAGCGTCAGGCCCAGCACCGATTTGCCGACGGTGTCGATCGTGTCCTCCATCGTCAGGTGCATGTCTTTATCAATGTCATGACCAAAACGCCGCGCGATCGCCAGGTAACCCGTGGCGATGATGTTCTCGGCGAATTTTTCCGGCGGGCCCGCCGCGGCCAGCAAGTCCCCGGCAATCTGTTCCCGGATGAATTGGTCGTAGGGTTTGTCCTCGTTGAAGACGTTGATCACCCAATTGCGATAGCGCCAGGCGTGGGGCAACGGATGGTCGGTATTTTCGCCGGCCGTGTCCGCGTAACGCACCACATCCAGCCATTGGCGGCCCCAATGCTCGCCGTAATGGGGAGAAGCCAGCAGGCGCTCGAGGACCCGGCTAAACGCTGCGGACGACTCATCGGCAACGAACGCATCCAGTTCTTCGGGTGTCGGCGGAAGCCCGATCAGATCATAAGTGGCACGCCGCAGCAGCGTGCGCTTGTCCGCCGGCCACGCGGGACGAACGTCATGCGGGGCAAGACTCGCAAGAATGAAACGATCAAGAACCGTTCGTGCCCAGCCGGACTGGTCGGTCGTGGGCGGAACCGGTGCGGACAACGGCTGGAATGCCCAATGCACTTTGGCTGACTGGGCAGTGGATTCCGCAAGCGTGGAGGAAGACTGGACACCGCCGGGGCCGGCCGCCAGCGCGGCAACCCCGACCGCATGGATGAACGCACCAAGCCACCAGGCCAATTCTGTGAATCCATGAGAACGTGCGCTCATCGCGGTGGATGGCTTGGAAACGAACTATATACAGCGTTCGAGTCGGGAGTGTCCAAGCAAAAGGGCTGCGGTTTTCGACCGGATCCACGAAAGCTCGGACCGCGGGTATGGCACGGTCCGCTGATGGGCGGTTCGATTTCGAATGGAGCGGACCGCGGGCCATCGCCGCGCCGGAGAGACCTGGCACTGTGGCACCTACTTTCCGGGAGTGCCAACGCAGCCGTTTTTTACCGTTTTCCGCTTCAATCAACCCTCTGAATACGATCCGCGGACCTTCTGCTGGATTTTCGAAACTGGTCAACGCGAGCACGGCCACCGCGCAGTTTTAGGCCGTCGGGCACAGGATGGGTACGGCGACCCTGGATGAGCAAAGTGAACCTTTCCGGCTATGCCGACGGCTGCCTGAAATGAGCTTGCCCTTGGCTTGGTCCCGTGCGAAGAAGGCTGCCTATGGTCTCGGGTTGATGATGTCTCACTACCCAGACCCTTCTCACGGTTGGAGAGATGGCTGAGTGGTTTAAGGCACACGCCTGGAAAGCGTGCGTAGCTAATCCCTACCGAGGGTTCGAATCCCTCTCTCTCCGCCAGGTTGATGGCCAATAGCCGATAGCCGATATAGCCGCTGGCCAATATCGGCCAATCCCCAAGCACGTTTTTTGAGGCTGCCTTGGCTATCGGCTATGGGCTATCGGCTATGTTCCCCGCTTTCCGCTTTCCGCTTTTCCCCGTGGGCCCTATAAACACCCCGTTTATGTTGCAGCCCCGTTCTGAGGCACCCGCTGACCTGGCCACCGCCGCGCCGGCGATCCGTCCTTTCCGCAAGCTTCTCGCCGCCAACCGTTCGGAGATCGCCATTCGCATCTTTCGGGCCGCCACCGAACTGGGGCTGCGCACCGTCTCGATCTACGCCCAGGAAGATCGATTCGCCATGCACCGGTTTAAAGCGGACGAAGCCTATCTGGTCGGACGCGATAAAGGACCGGTGGCCGCGTATCTGGACATCGAGGGCATCACCACCCTGGCGCGCGAGAAAGGAGTCGACGCCATTCATCCCGGATACGGGTTTCTGAGCGAAAGCGCTGAATTCGCCCAGGCCTGCGTGCGCGCCGGCATGATGTTCGTGGGCCCGCGCCCGGAGTTGTTAAAGATGATGGGCGACAAAACGGCGGCGCGCGCACTAGCGCAGCGTTTGGGCGTGCCCACGCTGGTCGGGACGGAGGAGCCTCTCACCGATCATGAGGGAGCACTCAAGGAGGCGAAGGCCATCGGTTTTCCACTGATCATCAAGGCGGCATTCGGCGGCGGCGGCCGCGGGATGCGCGTGGTCCAGAAGAGCGGCGAACTGTCGGATCTGCTGGAAGAAGCCCAAGCCGAGGCCGGCCGGGCGTTTGGGAACCCGGCGGTGTTCCTCGAGAAATATATTCCGCGGGCCAAACACATCGAGGTGCAAATTCTCGGCGATCGCCATGGGAACGTCATTCATTTGCATGAACGGGATTGTTCGGTCCAACGCCGGCATCAGAAGGTGGTGGAAGTAGCCCCGTCCTTTGGCTTGCCGGCAAACGTGGTGAAAGAATTGTGCGAGGCGGCCGCGCGAATGGCGCGCGAGATCCGTTACGATAATGCCGGCACGATCGAGTTCCTCTACGATTTGGATCGGCACGAGTGGTTTTTCATCGAGATGAATCCCCGCATTCAGGTGGAACACACCGTCACCGAGGTGATCACCGGATTGGACTTGGTCCGCGCGCAAATTCTCATCGCGCAAGGCCACAGCTTGCACGGCGAGGAGGTGGGCATGCCCGTGCAAAACCAGGTGCCCCGCAGCGGCTATGCCATCCAATGCCGCGTGACCACTGAGGACCCGGAAAATCGGTTCACGCCGGATTACGGAAAGATTCTCGCTTATCGATCTCCGGGCGGTTTTGGGATTCGGCTGGACGGCGCGCAAGGGTTTTCAGGTTCCGTGGTGACGCCCTATTACGATTCGATGCTGGTGAAGGTCACGGCCAGCGGACAGACTTATCAGATGGCCATGGACCGGATGCACCGGGCTTTGGCGGAGTTCCGCATCCGGGGAGTCAAAACGAACATCCCATTTCTGGAGAACGTGATTGGGAACGAAACGTTCCGTGCCGGGCAAGCCACCACGACGTTGATTGACACAACGCCGGAACTGTTTTCGTTCAAGCCGCGCCGGGATCGCGCCACCAAACTGCTCAATTTCCTCGGCAACGTCATCGTCAACGGCAACCCGCACGCCAAAGGCTACAAACCGGCCCAAGCCTTGTCTCCGGCGGACCCGCCGGCCGCGGATCATCGGCAGGCGCCGGTTTCGGGCACACGTCAGTTGCTGCTGGAGTTGGGCGCAAAACGGTTTGCGGAATGGACGCTCGACCAAACCCGTTTGCTGATTACGGATACGACCTTTCGCGATGCGCACCAATCGTTGATGGCCACCCGCGTGCGCACTACCGATATGTTGGCGGCGGCGGATGCCATGGCCCGCCGGTTGGGCGAGCTGAAGACCGGTCTGTTTTCCTTGGAGATGTGGGGCGGGGCGACCTTCGACACGGCGATGCGCTTTCTCAATGAGGATCCTTGGGAACGTCTACGCCAGTTGCGAGCCCGCATTCCCAATGTTTGTTTTCAGATGCTGTTCCGCGGCAGCAACGCCGTCGGGTATTCGAATTATCCCGACAATGTCGTTGCCGGTTTCATCAAGCATGCCGCACAAAACGGCATGGATATCTTCAGGATCTTCGATTCCCTGAATTATCTGCCTAACCTCAAGACGGCCCTGGAAGCCGTCCAGGATACCCACGCCGTCTGTGAAGCGGCCGTTTGTTATACCGGGGACATCCTGGATCCGAAGCGGGACAAGTATTCGCTGAAGTATTATGTGAAGCTGGCGCGTGAGCTCGAAAAAATGGGCGCCCACTTCCTGGCCATCAAAGATATGGCGGGGTTATGCCGCCCGTTTGCGGCGCGCAAATTGGTCAAGACGCTGAAGGAAGCTGTGGGGTTGCCGGTGCATTTTCACACGCACGACACTTCGGGCGTGCAGGCGGCCGCCATCCTCGAGGCGGCCGGAGCAGGAGCCGACGTGGTGGATTTGGCGATCGCCAGCATGAGCGGCAGCACGTCCCAACCCAACCTCAACTCCATTGTCGCTGCTCTTCAACACACCGCGCGCGATACCAAGCTTGACCTCGATTCCCTGAATCTCTTCTCCAATTACTGGGAACATGTCCGCGAATATTACGCTCCCTTCGACACTGCGCCGCGCACCGGCGGCGCCGAGGTCTACCTGCACGAGATGCCGGGCGGCCAGTACACCAACCTGAAGGAACAGGCGGCCAGCCTGGCGGTGTCCCATCGCTGGCCGGAAATCGCCCGGACTTATGCCGAGGTTAACGTCCTGCTGGGCGACATTGTCAAAGTGACGCCCTCCAGCAAGGTGGTCGGTGACATGGCGCTCTTTCTCTTTAGCCGCGGGATCAAACCGGCGGACGTCGTGAACCTCGAGCCGGGCACGATCGGGTTTCCCGATTCGGTCGTGGATATGCTCAGCGGCGGATTGGGCTGGCCTCCCGGCGGCTTCCCCAAACAGGTCCAACGCGTTGTGCTCGGCGAAAAACGATTCAAGGAAGTCCAGGCTGCTTTCCGCCGCAAGAACGCCACGGAAAAGGCCGCCCCGATTAACCTCAAAAAATTGCGCGACGAACTCACCGACAAACTGAAACGCGAAGCCACGGACGATGATCTTTACTCGCACCTGATGTATCCGCAGGTCTTCGCCGAATTTGCCCGGCACGTGCACGAATTCAGCGACGTGAGTGTGTTGCCCACCCCCGCCTTCTTTTATGGATTGGACCCGGGTGACGAAGTCACCGTGAACATCGAGGAAGGCAAAACGCTGTTCATCAAGCTCGTTAATGTGAGTCTGCCCGACAAAGACGGCCGCCGGACTGTGACCTATGAGCTTAATGGCATGACGCGCGCGGCGTTTATCGTCGACAAAAACGTCGCCCCGAAGACTCAAACGCGTCCCAAAGCTGATCTCAACGATCCCCAGCAAGTGGGCGCGCCCATTCCGGGATTCGTCGTCACGGTGGCGGCCAGTGTCGGCCAAAAAGTCGCCAAGGCGAGCGTTTGCTCATGATGGAGGCCATGAAGATGCAGACCACCGTTTACGCACCCGTGGCCGGCGTCGTGGATGCTCTCCACGTTCAGGTTGGCGATTCCGTCGAAGCCAAAGATCTATTGGTCAAACTCCGGGAATAAGGCCCGCAGATTCAAGCCGATGGGGGCCGCAGATTGACGCGGATGGGGTTCCCTCCGCCCTCCGCCCTCCGCATTGGAACGGCCCGCAGATTCGCGCAGATTAACAGTCACCACAGTCACCGCGCGGCATTGACGCCTCGGACCCAGCTGCTAGCGTTGCCGCGCTTGATCTGATCTATGGCTCAGTCTCTGCTCAAACGCACTCCGCTCTTTGCCGCGCACGAAAAGTTGGGCGCGCGGTTGATCGAATTTGGGGGTTGGGAAATGCCGGTTCAATATTCCAGCATCGTCGACGAGCATCTGGCGGTGCGCCGGGCGGGCGGATTGTTCGACATCTCACACATGGGCGAGGTGCTGGTGCAAGGCCGGGCGGCGTTGGAATTTCTCAACCGGGTCTTGACCAACAACGCGGCCAAACTTGCCATTGGCCAGGGCCAATACACCTTGATGTGCCACGAGCGCGGCGGCGTGATCGATGATCTTTATCTCTATCGCATCGCCGCCCAGGAATTTCTCCTGATCATCAACGCCTCGCGCATCGAGCCGGACGTAGCCTGGCTGGAGAAACAACACGCTGCCTTCGCGCGCTCCGGAAACGTTCAACTCCGCAACGCTTCCGACGAGTTGGGCGCCGTCGCGTTGCAGGGGCCGCGCGTGCGCGAATTCATCGATCAATGTTTCCAGGGACCATTTGCCGGCGGCACTGCGGTTCCACAGTTGAGCGCCCTCAAGAAAAATGAGATCACGCTGGGCCAACTTAACGGCCAGACGATTTACATCGGGTGCACCGGTTACACCGGCGAGGACGGGTTCGAGATCATCGCGCCGGCCAGGCTCATTGAAGGCGTTTGGTCAAACCTGCTGGCCATCGGCCACGCCTATTGCCTGCAACCGGCCGGACTCGGCGCGCGCGACACCTTGCGGATCGAAGCGTGTTATCCGTTGTACGGCAATGAACTGGATGAACAAACCACGCCCATCGAAGCCAGTGTCGGGCTGTTCGTCGCCCTGGATAAAGGCGAGTTTATCGGACGCAGCGTCCTGGCCGATCAAAAGGCCAAGGGCACAACCAGGAAATGTGTCGCGTTCAAGATGAGCGACCGTTCCGCGCCGCCCCGGCCGCATTATCCCATCTGGAGTTCCGGCCCGGACGCCGCGAAAGTGGGCGAAGTCGTGAGCGGCACGCAGAGTCCTTCCCTGAACATCGGCGTTGGTCTGGGTTACGTGCCTGCTTCGATGGCCAAGGCGGGCACAGCTCTTGAAATCGAGATCCGCGGCAAACGCGCTCCCGCCGTGGTTGTGCCCAAGCCC